>CALUJK010000067.1 GCA_944320945.1 uncultured Bacteroides sp.
GGAGGTGAAGAGGTTGGCCGTCATCTGCGGCACCGTCAGCAGCGAGATGACCAGCACGATGCCCACCATGCGCAGGCAGGCCACGATGGTGAGGGCGATGAGGAGCATCAGGGCGTATTCGAATATCCGTACCGGAATGCCTTGCGAACGGGCAAACTCACGGTTGAACGCAATGCTGACAATAGGATGCAGGTATAGCAGGAAGAAGAGGCCGGAGACGGCCGTCACGGCTCCCAACAGCAGCAGGTCGCCCTGCGTGATGGTCAGTATGTTGCCGAAGAGGTAGGCGGACAGGTCCGGCGCAAACCCCGGCGACATGAAGGTGAAAATGACGCCCACCGCCATGCCCAGTGCCCAGAACACGGCAATGGCGGAGTCCTCGCGCATCTCCCGGCGCTTGCCCAGCCACTCGACCCCGAAGGCGGAGAAGATGGCAAAGACGGCAGCCATCAGCAACGGCGAGAGGCCGGTGTACAGCCCCAGCCCGATGCCGCCGAACGAGGCGTGCGTCAGTCCTCCGCTGATGAATACCAGCCGGCGGGTGACGATGTACGTGCCCACCAGTCCGCAGGCAATGCTTGCCAGCAGGCTGCCCAGCAGGGCGTGTTGAAAGAATGTATATTGCAGCAGTTCCATGAGTCAGTCTTTTCTTTTACGAATGGTTTCTTCGTTCCCCCACCACCAGGAACACTTCGTCCTTCAGCCCGTCGGGCAGGGCAATGCCGCGCAGTTGCAGGCTGCGCACCCATCCGGCCACGTCCTCGGACTGCATGGTGTAGAACACGTCGCGGAACTCTTCCTCCTGCTCCGGCGTATAGGCGTCGGCGGGGGTGCCTTGGTAGCGGTCCAGTTCTTCGTCGTCGTAATATTCTATCTGCTTGCTGACGGCGGCCAGCAGGCTCTCTTTCTCGCATATCTCATGCTGTCCGCAGCATTCCGCGTCGGCGGTCTTTACTTCGGGCATGGCGTCTATCTCGCCGCGCTCCATCTGCCGTTGCAGACGGCGGTTGCGCAGGATGCCGGCGGCGGCTGCCACCAGTGCGAGGGCTATCAGGCTGATTACAAGTATCCACATGGCGTCTCAGGGTTTGTCCGGCGTGATTAGGAATCCGGCACGGCGCAGGTCGTCCCAATATCCCGGATATGATTTCGATACGACTTCCGGATGAGCGATGCGGAGGTGCGGCATCGTCAGGCAGGCGGGGGCAAAGGCCATGGCCATGCGGTGGTCTTCGTAGGTGGCAATGACGGGAGTCGGTTGGGGCGTGCAGCGTTCCCCTTTCCACATCAGTACGCCGTCTGTCTCCGGACGGAGCACATAGCCCAGCTTGTGCAGTTCGGCAACGAGGGCGGCAATGCGGTCCGTCTCCTTGATGCGCAGGCTTTGCAGTCCGCAGAACCGGAACGGAATGCCCCGCAGGCAGCACGTCACGACAAATGTCTGTGCCAAGTCGGGGATGTTCGTCAGGTCCTCGTCCAGATAGTCCACGGTGGCGTCCGTCTTGCTGAGGTGTACTCCCTGCGGGGTGTAGGTGGTCTGTACGCCCAGACGGGCAAACAGGTCGGCGCCGTGGCTGTCTCCCTGATGGCTGTGCTCAAACAGGCCGGAGAGCTCGACGGACGAGGTCGGGTCGCCGGTCAGTGCCAGCATCTCGTACCAGTACGAGGCGGCGCTCCAGTCGCTTTCCACGGTGAAGGGGATGTCCCGGTACGTACCGGGCTGTATGTCGATGCTGTCCGGCGTGCTCCATGCGGCCTCCGCACCGAACTGTTTCATCAGTTGCAGGGTCAGGTCGATGTAGGGGCGGGAAATGATGTGATCCGTCAGGTGCAGATGGAGACCGTTCGGTAGCATCGGGCCTATCATCAGCAGGGCGGATATGTATTGCGAACTGACGTTTCCCGCCAGCGTCACTTGGTTGCCTTGCAGCTTTCCGCCGGTGATGCGCAACGGGGGGAAACCTTCGTTCTCTACATATTCTATCTGTGCGCCCAGACTGCGCAAGGCTTCTACCAACAGTCCGATGGGGCGTTGGCGCATGCGTTGGGTGCCGGTCAGTGTGCGGGTGCCTTCCGTCACGCTGAGATAGGCGGTGAGGAAGCGCATGGCAGTGCCTGCCGCTCCGATGTCAATGTGTGTGGGAAGGCCGTTGAAAGCCTCTGTCATGACCCGTGTGTCGTCGCATTCACTCAGATTCTGAATGCCGGCTTTGCCCTGTGCCAGGGCGTGCAGCACCAATACACGGTTGCTGATGCTTTTCGATGCAGGCAGCCCGATGGATACGTGCAGTCCTTGTGGGGCAGAAACAATATAGCTGGGAGTTGTATCGGTCATAACTATATATAAATAGGTGTGATTTGTCTGCAAAAATAGGATAAATCTGTGGAATAACCGCAGAAAATTCTTGAAACCGAAAGGGAACGTATATATGCCGCCGGAACGAAGTATATATGGAGCGTGCTCCGAAGCCTTTGCGAACGCGTTCCGAAAGGCTTCCGAACACGCTCCGAAGCCTTTGCGAAGAAACCCCTGTCAGAGGGTGCTGTGGCGGGGGATGACGGCGGTTTTGCACGCACTGTGTCAAAGTAATAAATAACAACACGGAGAGAGAAATAATCTGTTTTGAGGTTATTAGGGTGATTTTCCCTATCTTTGCGCGCAACATAGCAATTAAAAGACTTCAATATGCAAGAACGACATACCGACCGTAAACGTTATTTCCGCGAACTGGCAGCCACTTCGGCTGATTATTACATCCCTTATCTGAAGCCGTGGCTTGTGCCGGATGCGCATACGGCGGTTCTTGAAATAGGTTGCGGGGAGGGCGGTAATCTGGTGCCATTTGCCCGGATGGGGTGTCGCGTGGTGGGGGTGGATCTCTCTTCGTCACGCATCAGTCAGGCTCAACAGTTTTTTGCGGAGGAGGGTGTGCAGGGCACGTTCATCTGTTCGGACATCTTTAAGTTGACGGAGGCGGATTTCCGGAAGGCGGGTGCTGCGGTGGAGGGCGGTTTTCAGCTGCTTTTGCTGCACGATGTCATCGAGCACATCACGGACAAAGAACGGTTGCTGCGCGAATTGCGCCGTTTCCTGGCTCCAGGCGGGGTGATATTCATGGGCTTCCCGGCTTGGCAGATGCCTTTTGGGGGGCATCAGCAGGTGTGCCGCAGCAAGGTGGCTTCTCACTTCCCGTTTCTTCACTTGTTGCCGGTGCCGTTGTATCGGGGATTCTTGCGGCTATGCGGGGAGTCGCAGGCACGCATTGATGAGTTGCTCGACATTAAGCAGTGCGGGCTGACGGTGGAACATTTTGAGCGGTTGGCCCGACAGTGCGGGTATCAGGTGGCACACCGGCAGCTTTGGTTTATCAATCCTCATTATCAGCAGAAGTATGGCTTGAAGCCTCGGCGTCTTTACAGATGGCTGGGAGTGATTCCGGTGGTTCGCAATTTCTTTTCGACGTCTTGTTTTTATCTGTTGCGTTGAGGATAGGAAAAGGAATCGGTTCTTTATATTGTTCTTATAAGGAAAATAAAAATAGGGGTTGACTATCATTGTCATGCTGAACGAAAGTCAACCCCTATTTTTGATATACAGTCCCGTCTGTCTATTCGATGACTACCGTGCCACCGGTGGAGTGCGCGGCATATTCGGGTGCGTATGCACATTGGATGGTTGCCAATCCCGTCTGATAGGTGCCGGCACGCGACACACGGTAGCTGTGCTCCAATACATAAACACCTTTGCCTAAATAGCTGAAGAAGTAGTTCGTGCCACTGTCCTCAATCTCCTGATAGAAGCAGAGACCGTTCTGCCAACGGCAACCGGACAGACTGCCGATCGGTTCGAAGCAGGCGCCACGCTGGTCTTTCAGCTGTATGAAGTCCATGGCGCGGTCTGTACGGAGGGTGAGGCGGGCAACAACCTTGTCGCCGACAGCCAAGCGGGTATCGGCATGGATAGGTTCGAGAGACTTCTTGCCGTCGGTAGAGACGCGTTCCACGTACAGCTTCTTTTCTACATTCAGGGCACCGCCCGATTGCTTCACGTCGCTGATAGGAGACAAATATTGGGCATAGACGGCTCCCCATGCAATGCCTTTATCGCGTTTCTCTACGGTGACAGAACGGGCTTTCAGGGCGTTGCTGCCTTCGGTGAATACTTCCTTTACATAGCCCGGTGCGCTGCTGCCGGTTTGTGGCCGGGCGGCAGGGGCTTCGGGATAGGTCTCGAGGACGGTCTTGCCCAGGGTGATGCGTACTTCTCCGCGGCTTTCCAGAAGGTCGGTGCCCAGGCAGAGCAGTGCGTAAGTGGCATCGGCGGTGGCGGTGCATGCGTACCATGCGTTGGTCTGCTTCTGTTTCAGCAGCCAAATCTTCATTTCTTTGATAAGGTCTTCATATCCTCCGGCCAGTGTGAATGCCTCCATGGCGGCTACGTGGGCGGGGACGGGCATCATGCGCCAGTCGTAGGGCGTGTCCTTGAAAGCGAAGTGTGCGCCCAGTTCGTCCTCCTGCACCAAGTGTTCGCGGAGCGAGGCGAGGCATTGCGAGGCTTGCTCGGTGCGGCCGGCTTTGTGCAGAATGATGGCGGCTCTGGCCTTGTTCCACATGTTGTTCGCAGGCAGTTGGCGGGTCAGTCGGTCAAGGAAGTAGCGGTAGGCTGTCTGATATGCAGCAGGCACTTCTCCACCGTCTAACGCGATGAGGTAGAGGTATTCCAACGCATTATTGGAGAGACTGATAGACCTCTTCTGCTCTTTCTCCAACTTGCGTAGTAGCTTGTATTCGTCGAGGGCTTCCCGGTGCAGGTAGTCGAGGGCTTTTTGCTTCATCGTTGCCACCTCTTCGGGTAAAGGCAGTCCGGTCAGCATCGACGTGCGCAGCAGCAGGCCGGTGATATAGGTTGTGGTGAGTCGGCTACCGGGCATACCTTTGTACCAAGACCAGGCGCCTTCACTGTCCTGAAGCGCTGTAAGCTTGGTGATGGCCGACTGCAGACGGTTGCTTTGCAGGTTCAGGTCGAAGAGGGTGGCGATGCGTGCCCGTTGTTCGGCCTCGGTGGTAGCTTCCATCACCCACGGGGATTCGTTGAGCAGGATGTTCTTGACTTCCTGATTCTTTTCCAGTTGGCTGAGGAAGGTCTCCTTGTTGCCGCCTTGTGCTTGCCAACTGTCGAACAGTGTCTTAATACGCGGTTGGCTGTTTGCAATGTAACCTGCTATGGTGTTGGCGTAGAGTGTAGTTGCCCAAGCGATGGCATTGTCGTTCGTGGGCAGGCTGAGGGTCGGCAATGCCTGCACGGCGTACCATGCCGGATTGCCTGTAAATTCTACAGTGAGCCGGCGGTGGGTGGCAGTAGGACTGTTGCGATTAAACAGACTGTCCAATGCGAAAGTGCGTGTCTCTTCTCCACGGATGGGCAACGGCAGGGTCTCGGTGAGGTACTCCTTGTTACTTAGTACGGGTAACAGATGCTGTTCACCGTCGCTGTAGTTATCTCCTTCGGCAGTCAGGCGTACTCCTAGGAGGTCGTAACGGTCTGTCGCCTCGAAGCGGAAGCTGACAGCAGTGTTGCGTCCCGGTTCCAATTTGAACTTCGCCCGTTGGGTGGAGATAACTTTATTGGTCATCGGGTCGAAGAGCGTCAGTTTGGCAGTGCCCTTGACGGCTTGTTGGGTGCGGTTGGCGATGGTGGCGGCAATCTCCGTCCGGTCGCCTACCCGTACGAAGCGGGGCAGGTTGGGCGTCAGCATGAACTCCTTGGCGGTGACGGCTGAGGCTGTGAGTTGTCCGGTCAGCATCTCCTTGGTATGGGTGATGCCTTGGAAGTTCCAGCGCGTCAGGCTTTGTGGAGCGGTGAAGCTGATGACGACTTCACCCTGTTCGTTGGTACGCAGTTGCGGGTAGAAGAAGGCCGTTTCGGCGAAGTTGGTGCGCAGCCCTTCCATAGGGGATAAAGTGCCGTTGGCCGATGCGTCTGCTTCTGCTGCGGCAGGTACATATTTGATTTCAACGGCTTGTCCGCTTTCTTCTTCAACTATATTGACGGTGGCTTTGTCGGCTACGGCTGCACCCTGTACACGCATGTTGGCCATTTTACCTGTGAGTGATTTGGCGGTTGCAGACTGATAGCCGATGACAATTGCTTCATCTCTTGCGAAACTCAGCAGCTGAGGCTGCCAGAAATGGTCATACAGCCAGTCCTTTACCTGTACGGATTTGAAGGGGAAGTAGAGAGAATTATTTCCTAAGTCGAAATTACTGCTTTCGCGCTGTACATAGTACCAGGGTACTGGGAACGTAACATGTAGCGATTGTGCCCGCTGATAGAGTTTATCCAGGGAAGCATCATACATCAAGGCGAGCAGTTCGGCGTTGGCCGGTGTGCCTTGTGGGGTCTTGATGATGAGTTTCCATTCCTCTTGCTGTCCGGGCAGCAGACGGTCGCGGAAAGTTTCCCACTTCATGTTGAGTGTGCGGTCCGGGCGACGTTTCTGCAATGACATCTTTTGCGTATAGAGATTGTCGTCCTTGACAAAGCAGAAATAGATGTCGATGCCGTTTCCGTATCGCTCTTCGTAGGGGAATTCCATGCGCAGAATCGTGTCATTGAGTTGCAGTACACGGCTTTCAATGCGTTTCCGTTCGCGGAAAATATCCATAAATACATACGCATCTTTGTAAGATGTGCCGAAAAGGAATGCTGCCGGATGCTGGGCATCGAACTCTGTATTTTCGCTATAACTGAATGTGGTACAGAATGCAGCCGGACGTTTGTCTGCTTTGGAGAAAAGCATGAAAGAAGTCCCGCCACCTGTTTGGCCGGAGTTTTCTTCACGTCCCAGACTGTCGCGTACGGAGAGTACCAGTCTGTAATTGCCCGACGGGAGAGCTTTCCACGCCGAGCAGTCCAATGGCTGACCGGAAATGAATGTTCCTTCCAGTACGGGCTTTTCTTGTATGCCGTTTGGCTTACCTTTCCGAGTGGTGACTACAACTACACCGTTCTTTCCGCGTTCGCCATACAGTTTGGTATGTTCTCCTTTGACGACTTTTATTGACAGAATATCGTTGGTAGAGATATTCTTGAGGCTTTCTTGTCCACTTGCTATTCCGTCTATGATGAAGAGTACATCACTGTCTTTATGCAGGTATTTAAGATTATCGGGCACGGCAAAGAGTTGGTAAGTACCTGATATCTGTTGCTCTATATCGCTGATGTTCTTTACACGGAATGTGTATGACAGACTGTCTTCTTTACAGATATATGTAGGAAGTGAGCTTTCGAAATAGTAGGCTCGCGAAGAGGCCATAAGCTGATAGGAAGCTTCTTGCGTTTCGCCGGCTTCATCGGTCACGGTAACGGCGAAGTCGAATGTATGTATGCGGTCTTTCTGCACTTCATCTTCCGGTATGGTGAGTTTCAGCGGGATGGAGAAGTTTCCGTTTGCATCCAGTTGTATGGTATCGGCCTGTAACGGCTTCTGCTGCATTCTCCATATCCGGGGCATAAAGGTGTGATAAGTCACTCTGTAAGCCAGTGGGACTTCCTGTATGGTCATACCGTTATAGGCTTTGACATTACCCGTCAGCGTTATGGTGTCTCCCAGCAGGTAAGCCTTTGTCACGGGGTTGAACGTGATTTCGAAAGAAGGACGTTTGTATTCTTCTACGCGGAATGTGATGCTGCCATGATTCGTTTTCTTGTCACGTATGGTGAATGTGCCGTTCAGACAGGCAGCAGGTAGTGTAAATTCTGCTGTGAACGAACCGAATTCATTGGTCGTAACCTTTTGGGTGGCAATCTCTTTGCGGTTGACATCGAGTAAGGAAAGTTCGTATGTCTCGTTTGTCAGTACGTGGGCACTATCTTGGTTCTGTTGGTGGGCAATGCCTTTGATGTAGACGGTCTGTCCGGGACGGTAAATGGCACGGTCGCTCAGCAAGGTCAGGACTTTGTTCCACTCGTTGGAGTAACCGGGGGATACACTACCGTGTCTGTAGAAGTATTGGGGACGCATGGAACGATCGTTGTCCTTGCGGGCTACATAGTGGCGCATGTCTGCATTGGTTTGAACCAATACTTTGCCATCGGCACCGGTAGTGACCTCTTTTAACAGCTTGTTGCCGGTGTAGTCGTAGAAACTCAATGTGGCATTGGCGATGGGGTGTCCACTTTGGGCGTCGATGGTGATAAACTCTACCTGTTGCTTGTCACCTGTGTCCAATCCCAATACTTTCAAACGGGTAGTCGTTAGTAGATGACTGCGTGGTTCGTTTCCTTTAGCATCGGGTACGGCCTGATAGATATATACACCGAGATTGTCGGGTACACGGATTTTGAACAGCGTGTCCGAATGTTGGTACTTCCAGTCTTCTTCGGGCATTCCTGTTTTAGGCAGTGGCTTTAGAGAAAAATGTATGGAGGAGAGTTTGTTGCGGCGATGTTTCTTGATGTCGTCTTCATCGTAACTATACGGGACTTCGTCCAGATTGGTGGCATAAAGGTTCCAGGTGAAACCGTCCAGATTTTTATAGCTTATCCGTAATTCGATGGAGTCGCCCGGATATGCACTGTTATACGTGCGATAGCTGAGGGCCGGTTGCAATATTTGTGCCCGTAAGTTCTTCAGCGCATTGATGCGCGGATAAGATGAATATTGTTTTAGACCTTCATCACACAAGCGTAAGGCTTCGGCATAACGTGATTTTGATTGCAGGTAAGTGGCTTTGGCTATTAACACTTCGCCGCAAGCGGCACGGGAGCCGTATTTGCTGAGCAGGGCATCCAGTCCTTGCAGGTAGGTGTTCTCTTCCGTCCGGTTCTGATTCCGTTGATAGTTCAGATAGTCTAATGTACAGAAAATGACGGCATCTTCGCTTCGGGCTTGTTGGGCGTATAAGTCTATGGCGTGTGTATAAAGCCCTGTGATGCGTGCTTGTTGCAAGGAGTCTATATTCAGATTGTTCCATTGCTGATAGAGATGAATGGCACGACGCATCAACAGATGATAAAGGTCGTGGCCGTAAAAGCGGCTACCTTCTTCTTGCTCTATAAAAGGAGTGTACTCTTTGGTTGAGATTTTCATCAGCTGTTTTTCATTGGCCAGTGAAATGCGGAGATGTTGGTCAATGCGGTCGATGAACAGGCTGGCTGTCCATTCGCGGATATCGGCAGGTATGTCATCGGACTGTAACTCGGTGCGCGATTTGATCGTCCATAAGTTTTGTTGTAAAAAAATATTGTATTTTTCGGCCAGAAGTGAGTGAAGAATGGCTTTGTTTGTGCTGTCCGGCTCTTGTTCTGCCCACTTTTCCAGTGCTTTAAGGTTTGTAAGGAGACTGTCGGGTGTTAGCTTATTCTGATAATCGTTACGGCATACGATTGCCTTTAGCAATTGTGGGGCATTTTGTTCCTGTTCCGCTTTGTGGGCTATTCTTTCTGTTAATTGAATCACGGTTTGTGGCAAGTCTTTTTTTTGAGCCTGTTCCACATCTTTCCATAGCTTGGTGTACGATTGGGCATGCACCGTCGGTAGGATGGTTGCCATCATCAGCAGGCAACAAAATACCATGCGTTCCATGAATCGGATTGTTTTCATAATTATCGGGTTTAAAATGTTTTCATGTATAATCTTTATTGTTTGTAAAACAAAAGTCTTGTATATTTGTTCGTTCAGAAGAGGCAGTATTGAAATAAAGAGTAGCTGTCATTCAATACATTCTCTTTTACGTTAGAACAAAGTAAACAAATAAAGTTTAAACAACAAAGGTTGTATAGATGTAAATAAAGCAAAAAGGATGCATCTGCTCTATGACAGATACATCCTTTCGCTTTTTTATTTTTTTAATCAGTGTGCTTACATTTGGAGGCTATAGTAACGCATTGCCTCCATCCAGTTCTTACCCATCAGCGTAAGAACTTTCTTACATGAACTAACAATTTTCTTTGCCATAACCTTAAATAATTAGACTAACACTTTTATTCCTATTGAAAACTCTCTTTTTAAATGATGGGGTACACTTTTATTTTTTAAGTGTATATCCCATCGTCAGCATTTCATTCCGACCGACCTCGGCAAGAATGCGCTTAAATACGTTCATAACTTTCTTTTTCATAACAACTAAATTTTAAATACCTGAAAACTGAATCTTTACTCTCTTACATGTTAAGGGAATGCGTTGCTTAAAGCGTTGCATATCCCCAAATGTTCTTATCAGCTTTGCTGATGTTCTTTAAAATTTTCTTGAAAATCTTCATTTTGTTATCCTCCTAAATTAATCTTGTTATCCTGTGAAATCTCATTGATTTCATGTTTTACAACACAAAAATAGGGCCTTTTTATGACCTGACAAGCAAAAATAGGCTCAAAAACATGTTTTATAACATATTTCTTGATGTAAATCAAAAAGTAGAAAGTTTGGACAACTGAAAAGTAGACAAAAGGGCAGATTTGGGTGGAAAAGGGACAAAAAGGCAGAGAAATAGGAAGTGACATATTATTGCTTTCTCAAAAGGAAACTTCATTTTACGGAATAAGAAGCAATTTTTAATTTCATAAATAGCCATAACGACACGATGCAATATCCAATGAAAAGAGTTATTTTTGTACACGTGATTATTTTATAAAAACAAATACGTCTTTAATGAAAATGAACCCTATTCTATTGTTGCTTCAGAAGCCCATCAGGAGTTTTCTTTATACATTATTATATATATGTGTGTTATGGATGATAGTTCCTGCCGTAATGGCTCAGCCTCGCTTTCTGTCGAATACGAAGAATATCAAGCTGGGACAGGTGGAGTGGAAACACCCTGTGCGGACACATTATACGGTGACGAATACAGGGGATAAACCATTAATTATTACCTCTGTGGAACCTGATTGTGCTTGTACCGTTCCTCAATGGACATCGATAATTGATCCGGGTGAACAGGGACGCATTGAAGTAGAGTTTGATGCGGAGGCATTGGGGCACTTCCAAAAGTCATTGGCGGTATATACGAATGCAGAGCCATATCTGTTTTACTTGTATTTTGACGGGCAGGTGGTACGTGAGTTAGAGGACTATACCCGTACACATCCCTTTAAGTTGGATAATGTCCGTCTTGACAAAGAGATGCTGGATTTTGGCGATGTGCAGCCGGGCACACAGCCTTCCGTCTCTCTTGATATTGTGAATCTGTCTGATGAATACTATGAACCGGTGTTGATGCATTTGCCGGTATATCTGGAAGCGGAGGCAGAACCTGCAGTCTTGGAACCCGGCGGACGCGGTATGGTGACAGTGACATTGCATGCCGAGCGTTTAAAGGAAGTAGGACAGGTACATAGCTCTGTCTATTTGTCGCGTTTCATGGGCGATAAAGTTGATAGAGCCAATGAAATACCCGTCTCTTTCGTCCTATTACCGGATTTCACAGGCATGAGTGATTATGAACGACGAAATGCTCCTGCCATCCGTGTGTCAGAGACGACAATTGACATCAGTTCTTTGCAGACCACGAAGAAAAAGGTATCGCATGATGTTACACTGACCAATACCGGACGTTCTCCTTTGCAAATAGAACGTTTGCAGGTGTTTGGAGACGCCATAAGTGTGCGTCTTAAGAAGAGTACATTATGTCCCGGTGAGAGTACCCGCTTGAGGGTGACAATACATAAACGTCGTTTGGACAGAACAAAGCATACCTTGCGTCTGTTAATGATGACCAATGACCCTGAACGTCCGAAAATAGAACTAACCATAAAAGCTGAATAATTATGGAACATCCGGAAAATGATAAGGCTTATAAAGGACTGGTAGTTAATGCCGGTATTGAGCCTCCCTCGTCTGTTAATCCCTATTTGAAAAATCATCCCCGCCGGAAAAAACGCAGCCTTTCGGTAGCGGATTACGTGGATGGTATTGTGAAAGGCGATGTGACTATATTGAGCCGGGCTGTGACTTTGGTGGAAAGTGTTCTTCCTGAGCATCAGACTGTGGCACAGGAGGTCATTGAAAAGTGTCTGCCTTATGCCGGTAATTCTGTGCGTATTGGCATCAGTGGCGTGCCGGGGGCCGGCAAGAGTACATCCATCGATGTATTTGGCCTTCATGTGCTGGGAAAATATGGTGGCAAGTTGGCCGTTTTGGCGATTGACCCCAGTAGCGAACGTAGTAAGGGAAGTATTTTGGGTGATAAGACACGTATGGAAAAACTGTCTGTGCATCCCAAGTCGTTTATCCGTCCCAGTCCGTCTGCCGGTTCATTGGGTGGTGTGGCACGTAAGACGCGTGAGACGATTGTGCTGTGCGAAGCTGCCGGATTTGATAAGATATTTGTGGAAACGGTCGGAGTAGGGCAGAGTGAAACGGCTGTGCACAGTATGGTGGATTTCTTTCTGCTCATTCAGTTGGCAGGTACCGGTGATGAGTTGCAGGGCATCAAACGGGGTATTATGGAGATGGCCGACGGAATTGTCATCAATAAAGCCGACGGCGATAATCTGGAACGGGCCAAGCTGGCGGCTTCCCAGTTTCGTAACGCATTGCACTTGTTCCCTGCCTCCGAAAGTGGCTGGACGCCACAGGTTCTGACTTATTCCGGTTTTTACAATCTGGGTGTGAAGGAAATATGGGATATGATATACCAATACATCGCTTTCGTGAAAGAGAACGGGTATTTTGAATATCGCCGGAATGAACAAAGCAAGTACTGGATGTATGAGACCATCAACGAGTATTTGCGTGATAACTTTTACCATAATCCGCATATTGAAGCACTGCTGGCAGAAAAAGAGCAGCAGGTGTTGCGCGGCAATCTTACTTCGTTCGTGGCAGCTAAGAATCTGCTTGACACTTACTTTTCAGACCTTAAACGGTAGTAAAAGTTCTACTTTAACTTCGAAAACATGGTGATTTGAGGGAAAGAGTTTATAATGTCTTTCCCTCTCTCTCGAAATCTTTGCGCGATTTACTTTGTGTCACGATGTAGACACCGAGGAATACCAAAGCAATGGCAATACCTTTCTGTAAATTGAATACAGCTAATGACATGATGATGGCAGCAATGGATGCAACAATCGGTTGCATGTAGTTGTACATACTTACCACAGTGGGGCGTAGTATGCGTTGGGCTGCCATAATGCAGATATAAGCCAGGAATGTACCGCCTATAACTACATATCCCACTTGCCATAAAGCGGTAGTTGATATTTCTGCCCATTGAATGGAAGTTATGTCTCCATAGGAGAACGGTATGTAGCACATCGAGGCATAGACAAACATCCATTTATTCAGGGTGATGGGTGAATAGCGTTGCGAAAGTCCCTTGAATACTGTCAGATAGATAGAAAAACTGATTTGTGCCACTAAGCAAAGCAGGTCTCCCATCATGCTTCCGTTACCTGCACCGGCACTTTGACTGCTTATGATAAGAATCAGTGCGCCCATGGCTCCGACGAAGATTCCCAATACTTTCTTATTGGTGATAGGTTCTTTCAGATAGATGGCTGCTACAATCATGGTGACGATTGGTAGGGTAGTGGTAACGATGGAAGCGTCAATAGGCGAGGTCAGTGATAAGCCGAAGATGAATACTCCCTGATTGAATACCAGTGCAAAAAGCGCGGCAAAAAACATCTTCAGCAAGTCGCGATGGTCTACGTGTTCCTGTTTACAGAACAATGATAGCAACCAGAAGCAGGCTGCGGCGCCTACCATGCGGAATGTTGTGACGGATAAAGCTGAAAACTCGGAGAGGGCAGATTTACCAATAGGTGCCATCAGTCCCCATAACAGATTGGCGGAGAAGGCAAACAGATGACCTTGCAAATTCTTGTTCATTACATTATGCTTTAAATATCCTACAGATATATCGGCTTGCCGTAAAAGGATGTGTCATTTTATATTTTGACATGCTTTCCTATGACGAAAACCGGCGCAAAGGTACTGCTTTTTCAATCTCTTTCTCTATATTTGCTTCTTGATTTAAGGCAAGAAATCAAGATTTGTATTGAACTCACGTTATAATTAGTTACAATGGAAATACTGAAACAAATTGACGAATTGTTAGTGTCGTGGGGAATGTCTGCCGAGTGGGCGAATATTCTCGACCACTATGTGGCATTCGTTCTGGTACTGATTATCGCTTTTGCGGCAGATCTTATTTGTCGCCATTTTTTGTTGAAGGCCATAGCCAAACTGGTGCGGCGAACCAAGGCCACGTGGGATGATATCGTGTTTGACCATAAAGTTATGATACGCATGAGCCGTATCGTGATACCTCTTGTCGTCTATCTTTTGGTACCCGTCGCGTTTGCCGATACCTCTTCCGCTACTGTAATCCTTTTGCGTCGCGTGTGTCTGTTGTTCATCGTTTGGACGATTCTGATTTTTACGAACTCTTTCCTGCAAGCGGTGTACATCGTATACAGTGAGCAGGAACGCATGCGCAGCCGTCCTCTGAAAGGTATTCTTCAGACTCTGCAAGTTGCGTTGTGGTTTGTGGGAGGGATTGTGATTCTTGGTATACTGTTAGATCGTAGTCCGTTGGCATTGCTGGCCGGATTAGGTGCTTCGGCTGCCGTACTGATGTTGGTCTTTAAAGATTCTATTGTGGGATTTGTCAGTGGCGTACAGCTTTCCGCCAATAACATGCTGAAAGTGGGCGATTGGATTAAGGTGCCGAAATATGATGCGGACGGTGTTGTGACTGAGGTCGCCATGAATACCGTTAAAGTGCGCAATTGGGACAATACGGTTACTACTATTCCTCCTTACGCTTTGGTAAGCGATTCTTTTCAAAACTGGAATGCCATGCGCGAAAGTGGCGGGCGGCGCATCAAGCGTTCTATTAATATAGATATGAACAGTGTCCGTTTCTGTACCCCCGAGATGGTGGAACGTTATCGGCGCATCCGTTTAGTACGCGACTATATTGACCGTGTCGTACAGGCTGCTCCCTCTCCCGATGGCGGGGATAATGCCGGTTTACCCATCGACAAGGATAGTTTGACGAATTTGGGTATCTTCCGTGCTTACCTTACTGCCTATCTGAAAGAATTACCCGTTACCAATCCCGACTTGCACTGCATGGTACGTCATCTGCAACCCACCGAACATGGCCTGCCTGTCGAGCTTTATTTCTTTTCTTCCATCAAAGATTGGATTCCTTACGAAGCTATTCAGGCCGATGTATTCGATCATGTGTTGGCCATCATCCCCGAATTCGATCTGCGTGTGTTCCAGTCTCCTTCCGGTTTGGATGTCCGTCAGGCATTGAACAATTAAGCATAAAATAGTCCGTATCTCTTTTTCGCAAAGAGGTACGGACTGTATATGTTATATAGAGTGATTGAGAGAATTTCAGATTATTCTATCGTCCAGTCGCCCATCCAGGTGCAAGCTGTTTTAATGTCGTCAAATGTGTACGACAGCGTGTTGTCCACAGAGTTTCCTTCACCTGCCAAAAAGTCGGTATTGGTATAAATGCCTTCCTCACTATGCAAGTCACTGCTGATAGTAACATTGGTCAGTGTAGAAGTTCCATTTTTCAGGGCATTCTCTGTTTGGATCGTTTCTACGCTTAGCGGACGTGCTTTGCCACAAACGATGGCATTGTCTATGCTGACTTGCGTACCGGCACGTAAACGGATACCTTGTGCGTCACCTCCGTTACCGACCAAGAGCAGATTGCTCAATGTCGGGTGTGCCACGGGGGTAGCATCGAAATCGTTTCCGTTGTTGTCAGCTTCAATGAGGCAATCGCAGTCGGTTGACTGATAAGCTACCAAGTCAGTTGCGTTTCCACGCCAACCTTCTGTCCAGTCGAAAGAGTCGTCGCCACAGTTTACTACTACCATGTTGCTGACATTGACTGTTCCTCCGAAAAACTCGAATCCATCATCTTTGCCCATGTACGCCTGGCAGTAAGAAACGTTGGTTCCGCTGCCTACACCATAGAAAGTGATGCCGTTCGATTCTGTCTCAGAATTCAGTGCATATCCGGTGTATTCCACGCGTACATATTGCAGTGTACCGGAGTTATCATCCGATTCAGAGCCACCATAAGTAGCACCGCCGATTTCAGATTGTCCCGTTCCACCCTGCACATTGATAGGAGCTTTTCCGCAGATGTGGATGCCACCCCAGGCGCCGGGAGCTTTGTCTTGTGCGGTCATTATGATAGGTGCATCGGCTGTTCCGGTGGCATTTATCTTGCCTCCCTGTTCTACCAAGATGTAGTCGGTAATATCGTCATACAGTGCAATGATAGTGACACCTTCTTCGATGTTGAGTGTGGCACCGTCTTTTACATGATACGCTCCATTCAGCATGTAAGTCGTTCCAGCTGCCAGTGTCAGTTCTCCGGTCAGTTCTCCGGTCAGTTCACCATCCGTTTCGGTTGTGGTTTCACCGCCGTCTCCCCAGCTGTGCGTCCATCCTACTACCCAAGGATAGTCGTTGCAGATGCTTTCATAGGTAAAGCTGTCGAAAGTCTGGTTCACTTGGTTATTGTTGCCTTCGGCTGTGAAGTCATCATTGGTATAGATACCCTCATTGCTGGTCAGCACGCCGCTCAACTGGATATTGGTCAGCTTGGATGTCCCGTTAACCAATGCGTTTTCCGTTTCTGCGGTCTCTACAGTTAAAGGCAATGCTTTTCCGCAGACAATGGCGTTGTTAATTTCCACCTGTGTGCCGGCACGCAAACGAACGCCTTGTGCGTCGCCTCCGTTACCTACCAACAAGAGATTGCTCAAGATGGGGTGTGACACGGGAGTAGCAGCAAAGTCATTGCCATTGTTATCGGCTTCGATAAGGCAATCGCAGTCTGTACCCTCTTCTTGTACGGCAATCAGGTCAGTTCCGGTTCCCGTCCAACCTTCTGTCCAGTCGAATGAGTCGTCACCGCAACTAATCGAAACCATGTGGTTTACATTGACCGTCCCTCCAAAGAACTCGAATCCATCATCTTTGCCCATGTACGCTTGGCAGTAAGAAACATCAGTACCACTACCTACACCGTAGAATGTAATACCGTTCGATTCTGTCTCTGGATTCAGAGCATATCCGGTGTATTCCACGCGCACATAACGCAAAGTTCCCGAATTATCCGTATTCTCATTGCCACCATAGGTAGCTTCTCCGATTTCAGATTGTCCGGTTCCGCCCTCCACGTTGATAGGAGCTTTTCCGCAGATGTGGATACCACCCCATGATCCCGGTGTTTCCTGTTCGGAAGTCATGATGATGGGTGAACTTGCCGTACCTATCGCTTCAATTTTTGCCCCCTGTTTCACCAAGATGTAGGGCACCTGGTCATTGTATAAAGCAACAATTCTTACGCCCGGTTCGATGGTCAGGGTAGCACCCTCTTCTACTGTGTAACGTCCGTTCAGTGCATAAGTATTCCCTTCGGTCAGGGTCACATCCTCGGTGATGCTTCCGCTCAGGGTGGCAGCATAGTCTCCGTTTCCTCCTCCGCCGTTACCACCATCGTCGTTGTTGTCGTCGCATGCCGTGAAAAGAGTCATTCCGGCTATCAAAGCCATCGACAAGAATTTTCCATTCAATGATTTCATAATTCAAATGTTTTGGTTATAAAAAGAGTTAAGTAAATTATACTTGAATTATAATGTATAGCTGACACCTATTTCGAAACTGGTTCCTTCCTTATATCGTTCCACTTCGAATGTTTTGCCCACTTCGGGTGCTTCTTGGTTGAACACAATGGCACGGTTCAACAAATCTTTTACTTGTAGCTTCACGCTGAAGTGGCTATTAAAAGTGTAAGCAGCGTTGAAGTTCATGGTATGAACGGCCTCCTGCTCAATGTCTCCCAAGCGCGAGATACCTACAGCGTGAATACGTTTGCCTTGCAGATTGTACAACAGGGACAGTGCCAATTGCTTGTCCTCACCGAAACGGGGTGAATAGGTAAGGTCGGCATTCATCAGGATGGGTGAAGCACCTTGCAGGGAACGTTCTTTACTGGTATAAACGCCTCCGTCCGGTAATTTCACATTCGTGTACATATAGGATACATTGGCACCTACCCGCAAATCTTTTACCAGTTGTTTGCGCATCTCTACCTCGATGCCCGCGGCCATGCCTTGTTCGGCGTTCTGGAATGAGTGCATGGTTTTTCCTCCGGCCACGGTTTGCGTACGTTCGATGGGCTTGTCCAAGTGTTTGTAATAGCCGGTGATGGAGAACATGTCGCCATTGTTGCCAAAGTGTTCATAACGCAGGTCCAAGTTGTAGTTGTAGCCGTTTTGCAGTTCTTCGTTACCACAGAGGTAGGCCGAGCCATACGACTCCTGATATTCGAACGGTGCCATCTCCACGAACGATGGACGGGTGACGGTTCGGCTCACTGACAAGCGCAGATTGTTTTTATCATTCATTGTATATTTCAAGTTGACAGTAGGAAAGATGTCATCTTTATTCAGGTCGCGTCGGCGACTGTATCGCTGGTCGCCCTGTCCGGCATATCTTACCCACTGTTCGGAGTGCTCGTAGCGCAGGCCGATGTTCACCAGCAGGGAGGGAAGCGGATAAAAGTCTGTTTGTACATAACCGGCATAAATGTTGGTACCGGCCAGATAAGCCTCATTGGAGTACTTTTCGCGGATTACTCGGATATGTCCGTCGGCTATGTTCTCTTGGTTGAGGTAGCCGCTTGTATCGTAAATGTTGCCGATATTCGTAATGCCTGAATTACGGGTATCATAATGGAAGCGGATGGCCTCGAAGTCGCGGTTCTTGTCTTTATAGCTGAAACCTGCTGTTACGAAGTTATTTTCTGTCCATTTGTATTTTATGGCCAGGTTGCCTATCCATTCCTCTTCGTTCAGGGTACCGAAATAACGCATGGTCTCTTGCTGATTCAGATCGAACAATTCCAGGGTTCCGTCATCCTGTTTCTCGAACATCACCTGGCGACGGTCGGGCTCGTCGCTGCTTGTCTTTCCGTAAGAGCCTCCCCATACCAGTTCCCATTGTTTGCCGAAGTAGTGCAGGCCGTTTATTTGATGGTTTTGCAAAGTGTATATGTGAGTCACACTGTTGCTGCCTATCAAGTTGTTGTCTTCATAGTCCACACCTTCGCGACGTTGGTAACTGTTACTGGCGTTGCGGGCATAGAAGAAAGTATAGCCGATGCGGTCGCGTTCGCGTAGGGTAAGCCCTGCGGATGCCAGTCCGGCCATTTTCAGGGATGCGGTATATTCATCGTAGCTAAAGTTGTCAAGAACGTTTCCTTGCGCTTCGATGTTTTGGGTAAATGCGTCGTAGATGTTCTGCGTTTCGTTGCTGAGGCTGAATGATGCCAATAGACTGAGCGTCTGCCCTTTGATGTCGAAATTCTTCCCGGCACCGATATTCCCGCCAAATTCCGGCAGTGCGTTTTTCTTGTCTACGTCAAACGTTGTAGAGAAAATGTTCTGCTCTTTCACATAACTGTCGAAGTCGGAACGGTTCATGTCTATGATGCTCCGGTCCAAGGAAGGCGTTTTGAACAGCGTTCCCCGATCCATTCGGTAGAACTCTTTTCCCAGCGTATTGAACTTGCCTCCTGCATTGAAGCTGACATTAAAGAAGTCATCCGTCATGTTCTCTTTGGTGCTGATGTCGATGTGCGCGCCGCTGTAGTCGGCAAAGACACTGGCGTTGTAGACCTTGCTGACGGTGATATTCTGTACGGTGCTCGATGGGAAAAGGTCGAGCGGAATCAGTTTGTTGTCCGGGTTGGGTGAGGCGATGGGCAGTCCGTTCAGCGTCGTGGTGCTGTATCGGTCGCCCAGTCCGCGCACGATGAGTTGTCCTGCGTCGGCGATGCTAATGCCCGTAATCTGCTTTACGCCTTCCTGCACATTGCTGATGCCCTTGATGCTCATCTCTTTGGCACCCAGGTTCTCAATGGCAAGACTGGCCTGCTTCCGTTCCAATTGCAGGGCACGTTCGCCCTCCAGATTCTTACGCGCCGTCACGGAGACTTCACCCAGTGCCTGTGCATCGCTCTCCATGGCAATGTTGAGCACTACCGGTTCACTGCCTACCTTGATGGAAGCAAGTTCCACATCTTTATATCCCACGTAGCGGATTTGCAACGTATAAGTTCCGTTGGCCACTTCTATCGTGAAATTTCCATCCAAATCGGCGATGACACCCTGCGTGGTACCCACTACTTGTACGGTGGCGCCTGTCAGCGGTTCGCCCGTCTGTTTGTCTGTCACGGTACCCCGAATAGTGCCGGCCAATGCCGTCATGGTGGAGAATACCAATAGTAGAATTACAAAGAAAACTTTACCTAAATCTAATTTTGTACTCATCTTTACAGTATATCTTTAATTCGCTGCAAAGATGAGGGGATGGTATTACACGAATGCAACGACACGCGTACGTTCCGTTTACATAGCGGTTACATTTCGGTGACACGCTCTGTCTCAGAAGGCATTCTGGTGCGGATGTAGTCCTGCTTCGGTCGGACTACAGTCCGACTTAATTAGGACTGTAGTCCCAATGCGTTAGGACTGTAGTCCGACTGTACTTGGACAGAGAACGGACTGCATTGGCTGTGTGTGTATGACGAAATGATTTGCGCTACGTTCGGCTGTTGCGGTATTCCAGTGGCGTACTTCCCACGTAGCGTTTGAAGTATTTGCCGAAGAAGGAGACGTTGGCAAAGTTCAGCGAGTCGGAGATTTCCTGCACCGTCAAGTGGGTCAGTTTCAGTTGCGACTTGGCATTCATGATGACCATGGACGAGATGATGTCCATGCACGTGCGTCCCGTGACCCGCTTCACCACCGTGCACAGATGGGCGTGCGTAATCTGTAGCTGTTCGGCATACCAGTCCACATTACGTATCTCGGCATAATGTTGGATGACAAGTTGGGTGAAATTGCTGCACAGCTGCTCGTTTTTGGACAGAACCTCTTTCAGGTTGTTCTTGTTGCGATACACCAGGTTGGCTGCCGTGTGCGTATCATTGTAAACGTTGTCGGCAAAATTGTTCCGGATGGATTCGTCCGTGTTTTCATACAGTTTTATCAGCAGCTTCATGTAGTCCTCCACCAGTGAGGCGCCCCGTGACTTGAGGGAGATGACGGGCCGTACCAGTGTCAGGTACATCACGTCCATAATCGATTTCGAATGGCTGCGCTGTTCCACAAACTTCCCGGAAAATCCCAGAAAATAAATCTTCAAGTTCCCCTCCACTCGGTGAATCTGGATGATGACACCCGGCGAGAGCAGCACTGTGTCACCGGCATGTACCTGCACACGCTTCAGATTGATGGAGGCTTCTATCTCCCCACCCATGCAGAGGATACACACTTCGCATTTCAACCGTACGGGGAAGTTTGTGTACAGCCCCAGCAGTTCTTTGCTGATGTCCGTGCCTGCCACCCAGTTTTCGGGCATGTCGAGTTTGGGCAATTCTTTTTCCATAAGTATTATCGGGCTGCGCTGTGCATTCTATTGTAAACGCACAGTTAAATTATATAATTATGTATATAGGTCACAAAGATAAAGAAAAGATATAAATAGACGGTATAAATCTCCCTTTTTGATGCTGCCGTAGGGCGATAATCTAAAGAATCGGCCAAAAAAAAGAAAAATTGCTCTTGTGTATTCACAAAATACGCCGTTTCTTTGCAACCGAAAAAGAGTAATTTTTTGCAAAAAGAGAACAATTTTATAGAAGAAAAATATGAGAAGTGTTAAAATGAAGTCTGTAATGGGCTGTGCAGTCATGGCATTGGCTTTGGCGGCATGCAGCGGGGCAGAAGAAGCGGGTCCCGTTTCAGGTTCAGGCAGTGTGCAGTTGCAACTCAATGCCGATGCGGCGTTTACGCGGGCCGTTACTATCAGTGATTATCAGAACACCGGAAATTATACGGTGCAGATTCTTGACGGAAATGGCAGTCCGGCGGTGGACGAGTTTCTCTACTCCGAATGGCCGGGACAGATAAACCTGGCCAACGGCTCTTATACGTTGAAAGCATTCTATGGTACAGAGAGTGCGGCATCGCGCGACGGATTCCGTGTGGAAGGCAGTCAGGCTTTTCAGGTTCAGGGCGAGCCTGTGACGGTTGAAGTGACTTGCCGGCCCACATGCGGAAAGGTGCAAGTGCAGTTTGATGCGGCGATGTCCGAATATTTTAGCGACTACTATGTGACTTATACGACAGAAGCACTGGACGATGCAGGCGAGACCGCTGTCTGGGCAAGGAATGATACAGAACCGTGGTACCTTGCCGTAAACCAGGCTGGCGAAGAGGTGAAAGCGGTCATTACCGCAGTCCGTCTGTCCGACGGAAGCCGGGAAACGGTGGAGAGAACCTATACGTTGCAGCCCAACAGGTCGTGGACGCTGAGCATTGCGCCCGAAGTCAACAGTGGAGATTTGGGTATCAGCATCACGGTGGATGAGACGACCAACGATCACGAGGTGGACATCGATGTTCCTTCCGACTGGGTATAATGCAGTATTAATCTAAAAAACGAATAGCAATGAAATTACGATATATTTTACCTCTTGGCGCGTTGGCAATACTTGTTG
>CALUJK010000068.1 GCA_944320945.1 uncultured Bacteroides sp.
GTCATGCTCATAGCATTCCTCCATAAGCAAATATGCATTGATGATATCTTGCTTCACAGTTTCTAGTTTCGGATAGCGTTCAACAAGTAAATTAATGTGTTTCATCAATCTATTATCAAGTTCTCTCATTGTCTCATATTACTCCCTTTGCACATTTCTATAAAAACAACATATGACCGCCACTGAATTCATACGTTAAATCCTGATTTCTTGCTCCAATACATTTAGCTGGTACCCCCCCCCAGACAGAAAAAGGGGAACAGTCTTTTGTAAGAACCGCACCGGCAGCCGCTACAGCACCTTCCGCCACAGTCACACCAGGGAGTACAACCGTTCGGCAGCTAAGCCATGCCCTGTTACATATCTTTACAGGTTTTCCTTGTCCTTCTATTCCAAAATCAGAAGCCTGGATATCATGCTGTAAAGTCCAGATCCATACACCAGTACTAAAATTCACATTATCACCAATATAAATACCGGAACGCGCATCAAGAATTGCCCTGTCCCCGATTATGGTTCCTTTCCCGATATGTAAATTCCAAGGGGCACGGATTTCAGCGCCATAATATATAACGGCGGTTTTATCCATATCCACGCAATAAACATTAATATATAGAAACTTTCGAACAGAGTGACTCGGTATATATCCCGTAACTGCAAGGTTTAAGCGTAGAAGACTGTCCAAAAATTTATAGATACTATCTCTGATATGCACATACAGCGTTTTGCTTCGTTGAATCTGCACTCCCGCTTTATTTTTCGTCATACATTTTGGCTGTTCTTTTTCTCTTCTACTTTTAGAAGCCTTTCGGCTTTTCTCGCAATAAAACTTACAGACAAGTAAATCCAATACTATAGCGATCGTTATAATAAATAAAATAATGATTAAGACCATTTTCTACTCCTTAGGCACATATGTTTCCGGTGTGTAGTGGATTACCCTTGTACCACCATCTTCAAAACGAAACGGTATATACATCAGATTCCTCATTGCAGCCATTACCGATTCCTGCTTATCCGGCTGTACATAGAACACAAGGAATCCACCACCACCTGCACCCAGCAGTTTGCCTCCCAATGCTCCTGCTTCAATTCCTTTTACATATAATCTATCAATACTATCCGTAGAGATCGCCGCTCCGGTCTGCCGTTTCAACTTCCACGTCATATCCAGCAATCTGCCAAAATCATCAAGATTTCTTGTTTTATCTACAAGAACCTGCTCCGCGTCATCCACGAGTTTGTGCATCTGCTTTAGCTGAGCGTATTTTTCTCTATCGGACACCTTATTTGCCTTCTGTACGTCTGAAGAAAAACGAGTGAACCCTGTAAAGAACATCATCAAGTTGTCATTAAGCTGTCTCTTACGCTCTGGTGAAATAATTACAGGAAATACTTCATAACCATCAGCATTAAAGTTTATTCGATTAAATCCACCAAATGATGCCGCAATCTGATCCTGCCAGCCACCAGCTTCATTGCAGAGCACACGCTCAAGATAAATTGCTTCATCTGCTAGTTTCTTTTTATCGGCATATTTGCCCTTCAATGCATAAAATGCATTCAACATTCCAACTGCAAATGAGCTTGATGTGCCTAGACCTGATCGTGCAGGCAAATCAGCCTCATATGTTAGACGTATTTCGTGCATATCCAACATCTTCATCGCGTTTCGAATTGCAGGATGCTGAATGTCGTCAATACTTGTCACTCGTTCTGTTTTTGAGTAGGATAATTCTGTGGAGTAATCAAAAAAACGAGGCAAGTGACGCACATTCACGTAGCAGTATTTATCAAAAGTTGTGGAAAGCACTGAGCCACCATTCTCTCGAAAATAATTTTCCATGTCCGTTCCGCCGCCAAAAAAAGACATGCGGAAGGGGGTTTTTGTTATAATCATAAAACTCCTCTTTCTTAACTACTTAGTAATTACGTTTTTCACAGGCATATATCTGTTACTACTTGAAGATGAGAGAACATAACCATGATAATGCAAATGTATTTCACTACATCGAGCCATACCATTCTGGTATTCTGGTTTTCTGTTCCTCTGTTTCCCATCATTTCTTCCCCATCTGTGCCTCAATGTCTGCATCCACAATCTCTTCACCAGTTCTACCTTTAAGCTGCTCTTTACTCGCCTCACTCAATCCATCATTGACTACAGCATTAAAGTCGCAAGTACTGCACTTATCCAACTGCTCTTTCGTAACCTTACCATCCCGGTAATCCCTACAAACCTTGTTCTCGTACATACTATACGGTTGCTTGCTGAACAGAGCCTTAAACTTATGCTTTACAACCCAAAGAGCCGGTACCCACACGTATTTGTGCATGGCAGGACTTACAGAACCAATCATCCAGCAGTTCCGGTCGCAGCAGCGCACCTTCTTCCGTACCTTCTCCGCCTCCGGGCTATTCCACAGCTCGTCCCAAGTCTGCGTGTTCAGGTTACCCATCACCTCTTTATCCTTCGTGCCATTACATGGCATAACATCTCCATACGGATCAATGAAGAAAGTATCGAAACTCATATCGCAGGGCAACAGTCGCTTCTGTCCGTAAATATAATTGATCAGGCCATGATTAAAATATGCCCGGAACCACTTCTTCGGGCTATTGCTCCGCAACAGTTCATTGA
>CALUJK010000069.1 GCA_944320945.1 uncultured Bacteroides sp.
GATGCTTATTGCTGGTAGGTTGCTCCTCAGCAGAACCTACTTCCTCTTAACATCCTGATACAAAGATATAAAACTAAAGTTAATTATTAATGTATTATCCAACTTTATTTGGATTTTAAATGGAAAAGATAGTATATGAAATACCATGAAATAGGAAAGACAGGAATGAAAGTATCCGAACTAAGCTTCGGAGCCTCTTCGTTGGGTGGAGTTTTTCACGATATACGCGAAGTGGAGGGTATTCAAGCCGTATTTACTGCGATAGAACTAGGAATTAATTTTATTGATGTTTCACCCTATTACGGACATTATAAAGCAGAAACAGTATTAGGCAAGGCATTAAAAGAAATACCGCGCGATAAATACTATCTGTCCACTAAAGTAGGCCGGTATGGAAAAGACGGTGTCAACACGTGGGATTATTCCGGCAAACGAGCCACAGAAAGTGTTTATGAAAGTCTGGAACGCCTCAACATCGATTATATTGATTTGATTAATGTGCATGACATCGAATTCGCCAATCTGGAGCAAGTTGTTAGCGAAACCCTTCCTGCCTTGGTGGAACTACGGGACAAAGGTATAGTGAAACATGTGGGTATCACAGATTTGCAATTGGAAAACTTGCAATGGGTAGTGGAACATACAGCGCCCGGTACAGTGGAAAGTGTCTTGAATTTCTGTCACTATTGTCTGAACGATGATAAATTGGCCGATTATCTGGAGTATTTCGAGAACAGAGGTATCGGCATCATTAACGCATCCCCTCTTGCTATGGGCCTGTTGACGCAACGCGGCGTACCGGCATGGCATCCTGCACCAAAGGCTTTGGTAGAAACTTGCCGGCAAGCAGCCGTATACTGTGCTCGTCAAGAATATCCGATAGAAAAACTTGCCATGCAGTATGCTGTAAGTAATCCACGCATAGCCACCACTTTGTTCAGTACCGCTAATCCGGACAACGTGCGCAAAAACATTGCCTATATAGAGGAACCCATAGACTGGGAACTGGTGGAAAAAGTGCAAAACATTATAGGTGACCAAAAACGGGTAAGTTGGGCAAATTCGTAAGAAAAGACACATAAGACAAATACCATGAAAATAATCGATGCACACGCCCATTTATGGCTGCAACAAAACACGACAGTAAACGGTCTGCCCATACAAACATTGGGAAACGGTCGTTCGCTGTTCATGGGGGAGGAACGGCAAATGTTGCCTCCCTTCATGACAGACGGTAGAAATACGGCCGAAGTATTTTTATCCAACATGGACTACGCTCAAGTATCAGCTGCTGTAATTACGCAAGAATTCATAGACGGTTTCCAAAACGATTATCTGGAAGAGGTGAGGGAAAAATATCCCGACCGTTTTTTTGTTTGCGGAATGTGCGAATTTCGTAAGCCCGGATTTCTAAGCGAGGCTAAGGATTTGATAGACAGGCGTCATTTTAAAGGAATTAAAATTCCTGCCCAACGGTTATTGCTGAAAGAAGGGCGGGTGATGTTGAACAGTCCGGAGATGATGGAGATGTTTCACTATATGGAGCGATCAGGTGTCATCCTCTCCATCGACCTGGCAGATGGTGACACACAGGTGGCTGAAATGAAAGAGATTATACAAGAGTGCCCCCACCTGAGAATAGCCATCGGACATTTCGGCATGGTGACTACCCACGGCTGGCAAGAGCAAATCAAATTAGCACGGCACGAAAATGTCCGAATAGAATCCGGTGGAATCACCTGGCTGTTCAATGATGAGTTCTATCCATTCCGAGGGGCTGTAAAAGCTATTCGCGAAGCCATTGGCCTGGTAGGTATAGAAAAACTGATGTGGGGGTCGGATTATCCGCGCACCATTACAGCTATTACCTACCGCATGTCGTATGACTTTTTGCTGAAAACGGATGAACTCTCATTATCCGAGAAAGAGCATCTCTTATACCGGAATGCGAGCACATTTTACGGGTTTAATAACGTAAAGGATTTGCCTTATATAAAAAATATGTCCGAATGATATGAAAAAATATACAATCCCTTTGGCACTCATCTTTTGCCTGTTTTTCTTATGGGCTATCAGCAGCAACCTGCTGCCTACCATGATACGGCAATTGATGAAAACCTGTGAACTGAATACATTTGAAGCTTCGTTCACAGAAACGGCATATTGGTTGGCATATTTCATCTGTCCTATTCCGATTGCCATGTTTATGAAACGGTTTACTTACAAAGCCGGTATTCTGTTTGGATTGTTACTGGCCGCTGCTGGTGGCTTGCTGTTTTTCCCGGCGGCCATTATAAAGGAATATTGGGCATATCTCTGTATATTCTTTATTATTGCTACCGGTATGTGCTTCTTGGAGACGGCAGCCAATCCGTATGTTACAGCTTTAGGAACAACCGATGGAGCCACAAGGCGGCTTAATCTGGCACAATCGTTTAACGGATTGGGCGCTTTTATTTCCGCCATGTTTCTTAGTAAATTGGTATTGAGCGGAACGCACTATACGCGCGAGACATTGCCCACAGACTTTCCTGGTAGTTGGGAAGGATATATTCAAATGGAGACGGATGCCATGAAACAGCCTTACCTGATGCTGGCTTTATTGCTTATTGCCATCGCCATCATTCTGTTTTTCTTTAAGCTGCCTGCCGTAGAGGATGAAAAACAGTTCCAAACGGATAAAAAAGGGAAACTTATCGACTTTACGATATTAAAACGTTCACACCTGCGCTGGGGAGTTATTGCCCAATTTTTCTACAATGGCGGACAGACGGCCATTAATAGCCTGTTTCTGGTATATTGTTGCACGTATGCAGGCCTTTCTGAGGATACGGCGACCACCTTGTTCGGATTCTATATGCTGGCATTCTTGCTGGGAAGATGGATTGGTACCTTGCTGATGATAAAAATCAAACCTCAACACCTGCTGCTCACTTATGCATTGCTGAATATTGCACTGTGTGGCATAGTAGTTTGTTGCGGTGGATGGATGGGAATTTATGCCATGCTTGCCATTTCATTCTTTATGTCTATCATGTATCCCACACAATTCTCGTTGGCCCTTAAAGACTTGGGCAGCCAGACAAAAAGTGGTTCGGCATTTTTGGTTATGGCCATAGTAGGAAACGCTTGCTTGCCACAATTGACGGCTTTCGTCATGCACCTAAATGAACACATTTATTACATCGCTTACTTAATCCCCATGATATGCTTTATGTTTTGCGCCTATTATGGATGGAAAGGATATAAAATAATCGACTAAAAACAACACATTCCAATGAAAGCAATTCAAATCACTGCTCCTCAACAAGTACAAGTAATTGATATTAAGAAGCCGGAAATCAACACTGATGAGGTATTATTAAAGATAAAATATGTGGGATTCTGCGGCTCGGATCTTAATACTTATATGGGACGTAATCCTATGGTGAAAATGCCTGTTATTCCCGGTCATGAAATAAGTGCCGTTATCGAAGCTGTCGGTAATGAAGTGCCTGACACATTAAAACCAGGCATGAATGTTACTGTCAACCCGTACACCAGTTGTGGTAAATGTGCTTCTTGCCGTAACGGAAAACCAAACGCATGTACTCATAATGAAACGTTGGGCGTACAACGTAATGGGGCGATGTGTGAATACATTGCCGTGCCTTGGCAAAAAGTGATACCGGCAGATGGACTTACTCCTTTGCACGGAGCCTTGATTGAGCCAATGAGTGTAGGATTTCATGCGGTCTCAATGGCGGAAGTAACAGACTTGGATAAGGTCGTTGTTATTGGCTGCGGCATGATTGGTATGGGAGCCATTGTACGTGCTTCCTTACGTGGTGCATCCGTCATAGCCATCGACTTGGACGATGAAAAATTGGCATTGGCTCGCGAGGTCGGAGCATGTGAGGTCATTAACTCTCAACGGGAAAATGTCCATGAACGATTGAAACAATTGACAAATGGGCTGGGCCCTGATGTTGTAATCGAAGCCGTAGGCAGTACTCCTACCTATCTGATGGCTGTCGATGAGGTTTCATTTACTGGTCGAATTGTTTGCATTGGTTATGCCAAATCTGACATTGCTTTCCAAACGAAATTGTTCGTACAAAAAGAACTAAGTATTCATGGTTCTCGTAATGCCCTTCCTCACGATTTCGAAGCTGTCATCCACTATCTGCAACAAGGGAAGTGCCCGGTGGATAGACTGATTACGAACGTCATTCGCCCGGAGGAAGCCGGAGATGCTTTACAGGCATGGAGCCAGAATCCTGGTAAGGTGTTCCGCATTGTGGTAGAGTTCTAATTTTTAGTTACATTTTCTTCTATAGATGAAATATCGATAAAATTATACCGAATATTGAAAATGTCCTATGTGGAATGATTAAACGCATACATTATGTCGATTTTATCATATAAAATATAGATTTAATCCTCGCATATTTTTATTAATTGCACTATTTTTGCATAACACATAACACAAACACGACACAATTATGAAAAGCATCCTTGCATTAGGTTTATGTCTCCCATTATGGATGAGTTGCGGGAAGGCGGAAATAGATTTGAACCAGGTGCCGGAACGCGGTTTTCACAGCGATCGTCCGGCGGCCAAATGGGAAGAATCGTTAGTTACAGGTAACGGAACTATGGGGCTTATGGTAGAAGGGCAGCCTTACCATGAAACCGTCGTTTTTAACCATGCCTTACTCTACCTTCCTCTCAATAAACCGCTTAAACCAGTCAGCCAAGGCAAACATCTGGAAGAAATACGTCAGATGATGTTAAATGATGAGTACGACAAAGCTGCCCGTTTTGTTGTTGACCTTTCCAAACAGGAAGGTTATGGCGCCAAGCGTGCCACTGACCCATTTGTACCGGCTTTCCAGCTGAATTTATCAACAGATTCCTGTGAAATGAAGGACTATACCCGTACTGTAGACTTTACGACGGGTGAGGTTGAGGTTAAATGGCAAGACGTTAAAGGTACATTCAGTCGAAAAGCTTTTATTTCACGCCCGGATAATGTAGTGGTGATGGAACTGACGTCCAACAATAACGTCCCTATCAACACTACATTGGATTTGGCGCGAATTACACGGGGTGACATCGGACGATTGAAGAAATTCTCATTAGAAGAAAATGCCGGAATTAGCCAAGTGAAAGAAAGTGCCACCGCTGATGCCTTGACTTTCCGGGCATGGTATGAACGGTCTTGGGAAGGCAGCTATAAAGGATATGAAGGAGTTGTGAAAATTTCTCACACTGGTGGAAGTGTACAGACAGAGGGAGATAAGCTGCACATAACAAACGCACAGAATGTGTTGATTATGGCTCGCGTAGAACCTTCGGCTGATATGGAACATTCGCAGGTAGATGCCATCTATCAAGCGTTGGAAGCATTGCCTGCCGATTATAATCAGTTACTGGCACCTCACCGACAGATTCAACAAGATTTATTTACTCGTGTGTCGCTTAATTTGAATGCCACAGCGGAAGACCGTCAGAAATCATCCGAAGAATTATTGGCAGCCGGTGGAAGCAATTCTGCGCTGATAGAAAAACTGTTTGATGCAGCCCGCTATAATGTAATTTGTGCCACAGGTGTCAATCCTCCTAACTTGCAAGGTATTTGGGGAGCTACAATGACAGCACCGTGGTCTGGTGACTTCACGACAAACGGCAACTTGCCGGTAGTTATTTCTCACTATCTGCAAGCAAATACACCCGAATTAATGTTGCCGTTATTTGATCGGTTGGAGGCATTTATGGATGACTTCAAAGTGAATGCCAAGGAACTGTTTAATTGCCGAGGCATACACGTGCCGTCTCGTTTCAGTACACACGGGCTGAATAATCACATGGATGCTACATGGCCGATGACATTTTGGACTGTAGGTGCTGCCTGGTATTCTCTTTTCTATTATGATTACTATCTTTATACGCTGGATGAAGACTTCTTGCGGAATCGTGCTCTGCCATTCATGGAACAAACAGCTTTGTTCTACGAGGACTTCCTTACCGAAGGGCCGGATGGGAAATATATTTTTAGTCCCTCTTATTCTCCGGAAAGTCATCCTGCCAATAGTAAAAGTCAAGCATGTATCAACGCCACGATGGAAATTATGGGAGCCAACGGAGCGCTACGTGCTGTTATCGATGCCAGCCGTCGGTTAGGTGTCAATAAAGATAAGATTCCCGTATGGGAAGCAATGCTTGCAAAAATGCCACCCTATCAGCTTAATGCTAATGGAGAATTGCGGGAATGGATGTGGAAAGACTTGCAAGACAATCATAACCATCGGCACGCTTCGCATCTGTTTGGCCTATATGACCTGCACGATCCACTCATCATGAATAACGATACGTTGCGCGAAGGTTGTCGGAAAGCTGTAGAACGCCGACTGGAAATCCGTAAAAAGGACAATGGTGGCATTATGGCTTTTGGTATGGTGCAATTGGCTTTTGCAGCAGCAGCTTTGGGTGAAAGTGAAACGGCTTATGAGATGCTGCAATGGTTGGGTAATAGTTATTGGAATAACAATTTAGTTTCTACCCACGATCCGAAGAAGACATTCAACACTGATATTTGTGGCGGTTATCCCTCGCTGATTATGAAGATGCTGGTATATGCTGAACCGGGAACGGTTTCCCTTTTACCAAGTACGCCTAAGGAATGGAAGACAGGCTCCATTCAAGGAACAGCGTTGCGTGGAGGAATTCTTGTTAACAAACTAAGTTGGAATGAGAATAACGTACAAGTGGTGCTTACGTCACAGATAGATCAGACTATCAATCTATTCGTAAAAGGTAAGTTTATCCAGAAAGTTGATTTGCCTGCGGGAAAGCAAATAACACTTACATTGTAATAGATATTAAAATGTCATTTCATTAATTTTTAACAAGCTTGGTTTAACCATTATAAGTTACTCGTCATTGACAGAATTCACGTCAATGGCGAGTTTTTTGTGCTATTTTTCACTTTGGTTGTATTTACATTTCCCAGTATAAACAGAGAATTTGTATCAGGCAATCAGATATTGTTAGAATCTGTAGGATTATCTAAAGGAACATTTTCAATGGCAGATAAGGCCTTTGATAGAAAAATATGTACCTTTGTGAACATTGTAAGATAATAATCCTATGAAGAATTATTTGGAAACTTCCCGTTTAATTCTCCGCCCTTGGCAGGAAACTGATGCGGAGTCTCTTTATAAATATGCGAAAGATCCGGCTATCGGCCCGATTGCCGGATGGCCGCCGCATACTTCCGTAGAACACAGTCTTGAAATTATACGGACTATCTTTGCCGCTCCCGAAACTTATGCTTTGGTGCTGAAAGAGACAGGCGAACCCGTAGGGAGTGCAGGGATTATGCGCAGTGACGGGATGCATAGTGTAGCAATGCAGAACGATGAGGCGGAGATTGGTTATTGGATGGGTGTTCCATATTGGGGGCAGGGACTGACACCGGAAGCGGTGCGTTGTCTTTTGCGGCGTTGTTTTGTCAATTTGGGCGTGTCGGCTGTGTGGTGTGGATATTACGAGGGAAATCATCAGTCATGCCGCGTGATGGAGAAGTGTGGACTGATGTTTCACCATACGGAGACGGGGAATGTTTCTCCGTTGGGAGATGTGCGTACAGAGCACTTTATGCGCATTACGAGGGAAGAATGGAAAAAGATGAATCATTTGGAATGAGATCCTATATAA
>CALUJK010000070.1 GCA_944320945.1 uncultured Bacteroides sp.
TTCGGAAAGAAATCGCTTACCGAGCTTGATGATTTGCTGGAAAGTCTGAATCTGTCGTTTGGAACCGATATTTCTAAATATAAATTAGATAAAGAATAAACATGAGACATAATAAGAAATTCAATCATTTAGGTCGTACTGCTTCTCATAGAAATGCAATGTTAGCTAATATGGCATGTTCTTTGATTAAGCACAAAAGAATCACTACGACTGTTGCAAAGGCTAAAGCTTTGAAGAAGTTTGTGGAGCCTTTGATTACTAAGTCCAAAAATGATACCACTAATTCTCGTCGTGTGGTATTTAGCTATTTGCAAGATAAATATACTGTAACTGAGTTGTTCAAGGAAGTCTCAGTGAAGATTGCTGACCGTCCGGGTGGTTATACTCGTATTATCAAGACGGGCAATCGTTTGGGTGACAACGCAGAAATGTGCTTCATCGAGTTAGTTGATTACAATGAGAACATGGCTAAAGAAAAGGCTGTTAAGAAAACTCGTACTCGTCGCTCAAAGAAAAGTGCAGCAGCTGCTACAGAAACAGCTCCAGCTGAGACCGCAGCTGAAGTATCGTCTGAAGCTACTGAGGAAACGAAGGCTGAGTAATTTGAATTTTTCAAATATAGAAGGAAGCTACTCCTTACATAGGGGTGGCTTTCTTTATTTTGTATATAGGCTTATTCATTGCATTTATCTTTTGTGGATTGCAGGATATTATTCTTTTGTTTCTCCTTTGAAGAAACGTTCAATGGTAATGGCTTTTTCTGCATCTTTCAACCGTTGCTTGGCGGCCTCAATGAGTAGGGGATAGGTATCGAGTTGGTTGTTTGTTGTTGCTTTGTCTATAAATAAGCGGCAATAACGACATTCATTGGCAGTATCTTTTTGTAAGCCATAAAGATAAGCTAACTGGTAGTATAATCTTAGTTGATTGGGATTGTACGATAGAGATGCTTTGAATTTTGCGATAGCCTCAGTGTACTTTCGAATTTGCAGATAAGCAGAAGCCTGCGCATTATACAAAGAAACCATCATTGATTTATCCGGTTGTAGCAGTTCGATGGCACTGTCTATGTTGTGAATACCCTCTTGCGTGAAACCGATTTTTATGCTGATTATTCCAAGTTGAGCCAAGATGTGCGGATTCTGTCGTTTACTTTGTTCGGCGGCATGTGCCAGACAATCGTATGCACGGCCTAAGCTATCATTTTGTGCATATGACAATCCTAAATAATAGTTTGTACTTACCAAGTCATCCCCCATAGCCTTAAGTTTCTGATACCCATATAATGCTTTTGAATATTCTCCTTGCCGATAAAGTATATAAGCCTTCAGACCATTGACGGACAGATTTGTACTGTCGATGCTCGTATAGGCATTGATAAATTGTAATGCTATATCATTCTCTTGTATTGTCAGTAAGTTCTGTGCAAGGCTGATAAGATTTTTATAGTTCAAGATATCTTTATTGGCAATGACCTTTTGCAGCATGATAGCAGTATCGGTGATTCCCAGTTTTTCATAACTTTTGGCCGCTAAGTTCCAGTCTGTCATGCCGGAGTCTGACAACAGAGGGCGCAGTATTTCGATACATTCCCTGTAATACCCACGTTCATAATACGTTTCCGCTATTTCCTTGCGTAGTGTGTCACTGCTGTGCAGATGATATGCCTGCGTAAAACATGAGAGAGCTTGTAGGCTATTCCCTTTTTCTTTATACAGGCATCCCATGCGATATAAAGATTGCCAATTCCCACAGATTGAATCCTCTTCCAAGCAGATAGCCGACAAGCTGTCTTCACACAAATCTTTCCCCGTCCATACATCTGTAGAAAGAGTTTCTACTACTCGTGGTGTAGGGTGAACCATACCCAATGGAGTACTTGATGACAAACACATATTTGTCATAACCCCTAATCCGATGCAAATCAGTATATGCTTCATAGGATCATTATAAATAAGTTCTCTCTTGATTAAATCGTAACCAAATAGAATTTTGATTTGCACAAAGTAATCTCATTTGCCGTAAACAAGATGTTATCGGAGACTTATCTACACTTATTTAGTCTTATCATTTTCACTGCTTATTTTAAACGGAAATATTCTTTTTAGTCTTGCTATTTCATTTGATGAATCATGAAATTCGTTCGATGGATGAGAAAAATCTGAACAAAAACTCTCGCGTTCATAAGCGATTTGCTCCGAAGCCTTTTGGCTCTTGTTCCAAGTATGTTCGGAGCACGTTCCGAAAGGCTTTCGCTCGTGTTCTGAACGTACTTGGAGTAAAGCTCCGTCAGAATACCTTCTGAGACGGTATGAAGGTGCTTACTCATAAAGTAACGTATATATACAAAACGAGTAGAGAAGATATTCCGATGAAGGAGAGTCGCCCTTGTGGTACACAACCTAAATAGATAATTCCATTTTTTAATAAGAATGACCCGCATACACTTATGCTCCATGTGAACCCAATCCCCCCAAAAAGCAATACCGATAGTTGCATATAACCATCCCTCAAAATCCATCCAACACACAAGACCTTCTGATAAATATAACCCCGAAACACGCTCGGAATCTCTGAGAAATTAACTTGCTCCGATGTCGAACATATCCCGTGACAACACTCCATATCTTCAAACCAACTCAAAATCCGGAACAATTGTCAACCAGCCATATCTAGGAAAACGCAGCGAAAAATCCCGAAAATACAAACCGATATATCTGATAATCCTCACCGCATTCTCTCAGCATGGCAGAATGAAAATTGACTTTTATTCTGACCGTTTCATACCAACACTTGTACTTTTCTGACCACTCCCTGTATCTGTCTGTATCAGAATAAGGTAGCAAGAAACGATTATTACACCCTTTTTGTACAAATTTTATCCCTCTTATGGGAAGATAAAACGAACAGAATTTGTAACTTTGCGGCAATTGATTATTATACGCGTATTTTAAACAAAATAACATCATGTCCGAAACGAAAAGAATTAAAACAGCATTGGTATCTGTTTACCATAAGGAAGGCTTAGATGAGATTATCACCAAGTTACACGAAGAAGGCGTAGAATTCCTCTCAACCGGTGGAACGCGCCAGTTTATCGAATCAAAAGGTTATCCCTGTCGCGCGGTGGAAGACCTTACGACCTATCCTTCTATTTTGGGAGGGCGTGTCAAGACGTTGCATCCCAAAGTGTTCGGAGGCATCTTGTGCCGTCGTGGCCTGGAACAGGACATGCAGCAAATTGCTAAATATGACATCCCCGAAATAGATTTGGTCATTGTTGACCTTTATCCCTTTGAAGCTACTGTAGCCAGTGGCGCCAGCGAGGCCGATATTATCGAAAAAATTGACATAGGCGGCATCTCGCTGATTCGTGCCGCTGCCAAGAATTATAATGATGTGGTTATCATTGCTTCGCAGACACAATATCAGCCTTTCCGCGATATCCTGATGGAGCATGGTGCTGTCACTTCTCTGGAAGAGCGCCGTTGGTTTGCCAAGGAAGCCTTTGCAGTTTCTTCGCACTACGATTCTGCCATATTCAATTATTTTGATGGAGGCGAGGGCAGTGCTTTCCGTTGCGCAGCTTCCAATCAAAAGACATTGCGTTATGGCGAGAACCCACATCAGAAAGGCTATTTCTACGGTGACCTTGACGCCATCTTTGACCAGATTCACGGCAAGGAAATCTCCTACAACAACTTGCTGGACATCAATGCCGCTGTTGACTTGATTGACGAGTTTGGAAGCGACACCACGTTTGCCATTCTGAAACATAACAACGCCTGCGGTCTGGCTTCGCGTCCTACCTTGCTGGAAGCATGGAAAGATGCTTTGGCCGGTGACCCGGTATCGGCATTTGGCGGTGTGCTTATCACCAATGCCGTGATAGACAAAGCTACGGCCGAGGAAATCAACAAAATCTTCTTTGAAGTAATCATTGCTCCCGATTATGATGTGGATGCACTCGAAATATTGGGTCAGAAGAAAAACCGTATCATATTGGTACGCAAACCGACAGAATTGCCTAAACGCCAGTTCCGTTCGCTGCTGAACGGTGTGTTGGTGCAAGACCGTGACCTGAAAATTGAAACGCCGGCTGACCTGAAAACCGTAACCACGAAAGAACCTACGGCTCAGGAAATCGAAGACATGCTCTTCGCCAATAAGATTGTGAAGAATTCCAAATCCAATGCCATCGTTTTGGCTAAGGGCAAACAGTTGTTGGCAAGCGGTGTAGGTCAGACCAGCCGTGTGGATGCGCTGAAGCAAGCCATTGAGAAGGCCAAGAACTTTGGTTTCGACCTGCATGGGGCTGTGATGGCGAGCGACGCTTTCTTCCCCTTCCCAGACTGTGTGGAAATTGCCGGAAATGAGGGCGTTACTGCTATTATCCAGCCGGGTGGCAGCATTAAGGACCAACTCTCCTTTGATTATTGCAACGAACATGGCATCGCAATGGTCATCACAGGTTTCCGTCATTTCAAGCATTAATTATAAACGATGAGGAGGATGTCTCAATGAGTGCTTGCTTTTTGGGACATTCTCTTTATTCTATTCTGAATTTTTAATTCATCATTCTTATTTTTATTAAATGGGCTTCTTTTCTTTTACACAAGAAATAGCGATGGACTTGGGCACTGCCAACACCATCATCACCACTAACGGAAAGATTGTGGTAGATGAACCGTCGGTAGTGGCATTAGACCGTCGTACTGATAAAATGATAGCCGTGGGCGAGAAAGCAAAGATGATGCACGAAAAGACCCACGAAAATATTCGTACCATTCGTCCTTTGCGTGACGGCGTGATAGCCGACTTCTATGCGTGCGAGCAGATGATACGCGGACTTATCAAGATGGTAAACAATCGTCATCGTTTGTTCTCACCATCATTGCGTATGGTCATAGGAGTACCTTCCGGTTCTACGGAAGTGGAGCTGCGTGCGGTACGTGATTCTGCCGAACATGCGGGTGGGCGTGATGTGTACCTGATATTCGAGCCGATGGCTGCGGCTATTGGTATCGGCATTGATGTAGAGGCACCCGAAGGAAACATGATTGTGGACATCGGTGGCGGTTCTACGGAGATTGCCGTAATCTCTTTGGGCGGTATTGTGAGTAACAACTCCATCCGTATTGCGGGCGATGACCTTACGGCGGATATTCAGGAATACATGAGCCGTCAGCACAATGTGCGCGTCAGCGAGCGTATGGCCGAACGTATCAAAATCAATGTCGGTGCAGCCCTGACCGAGTTGGGTGAAAATGCTCCGGAGGATTACATCGTTCATGGTCCGAACCGCATTACGGCATTGCCAATGGAGGTGCCTGTATGCTATCAGGAGGTGGCACACTGTTTGGATAAGTCGGTTTCCAAGATAGAAACGGCTATTCTCAGCGCATTGGAAAATACGCCTCCGGAACTGTATGCCGATATTGTGCACAACGGAATATATTTGGCCGGTGGCGGTGCACTGTTGCGTGGATTGGACAAGCGTTTGTCGGACAAGATTAACATTCCGTTCCACATCGCAGAAGACCCCCTGCATGCTGTGGCCAAGGGTACCGGAGTGGCATTAAAGAATGTGGACCGCTTCTCGTTCTTGATGCGGTAATGAGGACGCGATATGCGGAATTTGCTCAATTTCCTTATCAAATACAATTACTGGTTCCTCTTTTTGATATTAGAGGTAGCCAGTTTTGTTTTATTGTTTCGTTTCAATCATTATCAGCAGAGTGTGATTTTCACTTCTGCCAGTGAAGTCGTCGGGAAAGTCTATGAAGTTTCGGGAGGCATCAGTGAATATTTTCATTTGAAGTCGAGCAATGAAAAACTGATGGATAGGAACATCTGGCTGGAACAGCGCGTGGCATATCTGGAGAAGTTGCTGGAGACGAGCGCGGCAGATTCGGTGTGGCGTCAGCAAAGAGACCTTCCCTTTGATACGTGCCGCACGTTTCAGGCAAGTGTAGTCAAGAACAGTATTAACCGGAAAGACAATTACATCACGTTAGACGTAGGGACGGAAGCCGGTGTACGCCCAGATATGGGTGTGGTGGGCGTCGATGGGGTAGTAGGCATTGTCTATAAGACATCGGCTCACTATTCGCTGGTCATTCCCCTGCTTAACAGTAAGTCCAGCATCAGTTGCAAGATAGTGGGAAGTGATTATTTCGGCTATATGCAATGGGATGGGCAAGACTCCCGGTATGCGTATTTGCGGGATTTGCCCCGTCATGCTGAGTTCCAGTTGGGCGATACGGTGGTGACAAGTGGATATTCTACGGTATTTCCGGAAGGACTGATGGTCGGCGTGGTGGACGACTGGCAAGATATGCATGACGGTCTGTCCTATTTATTGCGTGTGAAATTATCTACAGACTTTGGAAAGTTGAACAATGTCCGTGTCATTTCTCGTTCCGGACAGGACGAGCAAAAGGCATTGGAAAAAGCAGAGGAGGAAAAATAGCGTGTTAGTCGGTTATTTGCGTAAGATAGGCTGGTTTGTAGGGCTGGTGTTATTGCAAGTGCTTATCCTGAATCGGGTGGATTTGGGAGGTTATGCCACGCCGTTTTTATACGTGTACCTGTTGCTGAAGTTCGAGTCGGATATTTCACGTAACAGCCTGATGCTTATCGCTTTCTTCATAGGTTTGATGGTTGATGTCTTTTCGGATACGCCGGGCATGAATGCGGCTGCATCCGTGTTATTGGCATTTGGACGGCCGTTGTTGTTGAACTTGTTTAAACCGCGCGATTCGGTGGAAGGCTTTGTGCCCGGCATCGACAGCATGGGGACAATCTCATTTTTGAAGTATGCGGTGGCAGGTGTGGCGATACATCATGCGCTGTTGCTTTCGTTAGAATATTTTTCAATGGCCTACATAGGTGAGTGGTTGTTGCAGATGGTGGCAAGTACATTGCTGACGGTGCTTTGTGTGATGGCGTTAGAGTATATTTGTAAACGGTAGTTATTCCCATTATTATACGGTCATGGCGAAAGACTATTCATTGGAAAAACGGAAATATGTGATTGGTGCGGTGGCGATAGTCATCGTATTGATTTATATTATCCGCCTGTTTGACCTGCAGATACTGACAGATGAGTACAAGCACTATGCAGACAGTAATGCGTTCCTGAAGAAAGTGCAGTACCCCTCGCGTGGAGCCATGTATGACCGTAATGGCAAATTGCTGGTGTATAATCAGCCGGCTTATGACATCACGTTCGTGCCGCGGGAAGTCGTACACCTGGATACGCTGGAGTTCTGCCGTTCTCTGAATCTTACCCGTGAGCAGTTTGACCGCCGTATGGCAGAAGTCAGCAACCGGCGGCGAAATCCGGGCTATTCCCGATATACTCCCCAGACTTTTATGGCTCAACTCTCGTCGGAGGAGTGCGGCATATTTCAAGAGAAACTCTACAAATTTCCGGGCTTTTCCATTCAGCGGCGCACTGTCCGGCAGTATGCCTATAATTCATCGGCTCATATCTTGGGCGATGTCGGTGAGGTCTCTGCGGGTGACATCAAGAAGGATGATTACTACATCCGTGGCGATTATATAGGAAAGCAGGGAGTAGAGCGGTCTTACGAGAAGTTCTTGCGCGGCGAAAAAGGGGTAGAGGTGCTGCTTCGTGATGCCCACGGCCGCATACAAGGAAAGTATTTGGACGGATTGATGGATCGCCCGTCCGTGCCGGGTAAGAATTTGACACTGGGAATCGACATCGAATTGCAGATGTTGGGTGAACGGTTGATGAAGAATAAAATCGGTTCGATAGTAGCCATAGAACCGGCTACGGGTGAAATATTGTGTATGGTTTCGTCACCCACATTTGACCCTCGTCTGATGGTGGGCAGGCAGCGTGGAAACAATCACCGGAAGTTGCAGGAGAATAAGCAAAAGCCGTTGCTGAATCGTGCCATTATGGGAACGTATCCGCCCGGTTCTACCTTTAAGACGGCACAGGCACTGACGTTTTTGCAGGAAGGAATCGTGCAGAATGAATCGCCGGCTTTCCCTTGTTCGCATGGGTTTATACACCGCGGACTGCGCGTAGGGTGTCACGGACACGCTTCCCCTTTATCTTTGGAACCGGCTATTGCCACTTCGTGTAATGCCTATTTCTGCTGGGGATTGTTGCGGATGCTTAGCGATGATAAGTACGGGTCGCCGCAAAATAGTCTGACGGTGTGGAAAGACCACATGGTGGCTCAGGGATTTGGCTATCGGCTGGGTACAGACCTACCCGGAGAACAGCGGGGCTTTATCCCCAATGCGCAATTCTATGACCGCGTCTATAATCGTTCATGGAACGGACTGACGGTTATCAGTATCTCCATAGGTCAGGGTGAGATATTGACAACGCCGTTGCAGATAGCTAATTTAGGGGCTACTATTGCGAATCGGGGATATTTCATTCCTCCGCATATCGTGAAGGAAGTGGAGAATGACACGATTGCAAGGGCATATCGTACGCCTCACTATACGGGTATTGACCGCGAGTATTATGAATACGTAGCAAAGGGTATGCGTTCGGCCGTGGTGGGCAGTAAAGGAGGAGCCACCTGTCGGCTGATAAATACAATGTTGCCGGGGGTAGAGGCTTGTGGCAAAACAGGTACGGCGCAAAACCCACACGGTAAGGACCATTCGGTGTTTATGGGCTTTGCGCCTATGGACAAACCGCAAATCGCGATTGTTGTGTATGTGGAAAATGGCGGATGGGGAGCTACTTACGGTGTACCTATAGGCGCCATCATGATGGACCAGTATCTGCATGGCAAGTTATCGCCGGAGAATGAACGGTTAGCAGAAGAATTCAGTAATAGGACAATTATATATGGTAATGAGGAGAGATAATATTTGGAAGTCGCTGGATTGGTGGACAGTTGCCATTTATCTGTTGCTGGTGATTTTTGGATGGATTAGTATATGCGGGGCAAGCTATGAGTTCGGAGATTACGAGTTGCTTGATTTTTCCACCCGTGCCGGCAAGCAGTTCATGTGGATAATCTGCTCTTTCGGATTGGGATTTGTGTTGCTGATGCTTGATAGCAGGTTTTATGATACATTTGCCTATCTCATTTATATCGGACTTATCTTATTACTGATAGTGACCATTTTCGTGGCGCCTGATACGAAGGGGTCACGCTCTTGGCTCATTCTGGGACCGGTCAGTTTGCAGCCGGCTGAATTTGCCAAATTCGCTACGGCATTGGCGCTTGCCAAATTAATGAATACATACGGATTCACCATTAAGAGCGGACGGAATGTGATGATGCTTGCGGTGCTGATTCTGCTTCCTATGATGCTGATTATTCTTCAGCGGGAGATGGGATCGGCCTTGGTCTATTTGGCCTTTTTCCTGATGCTTTATCGGGAAGGGATGCCGGGAGTCGTACTGTTTTCAGGTGTATGTGCCGTTATCTATTTTGTGATGGGTATTCGCTTCGGGGATGTGATGATTGCCGATACGATGACGCCATTGGGAATATTCGTTGTATTGCAGCTGATATTGCTGTTTGTAGGTGGCATGGTCTGGGTGTATAAGAAGAAACGGGATTTGGCATGTATTATCGCTTTTGGCTCGTTGGGAGTGTCACTGATAGCATATCTTGTTGCGGAATATATATATTCTTTTAACTTGGTATGGGTGCAGTGGGTGATGTGTGCATTTGTAATAGGCTATTTGTTCTTTCGGGCTGTGCTTGAGCGTCACATCACTTACCTGTTGATAGGCGTATTTGCCATTGGGTCCATCGGCTTTTTATATTCCAGTGATTATGTATTCAATAAAGTGCTGGAACCCCATCAGCAGATACGTATAAAGGTACTGTTGGGCATGGAGGAAGACTTGACCGGTGCAGGTTATAATGTCAACCAGTCGAAGATAGCCATAGGCTCCGGCGGTTTGTGGGGAAAAGGCTTTCTGAACGGCACGCAAACGAAACTGAAGTATGTACCGGAACAAGATACAGACTTCATCTTCTGCACAGTAGGCGAGGAAGAAGGCTTTGTCGGAGCTACCGTAGTATTATTGCTGTTCTTGGTATTATTGCTTAGGCTGCTGATATTGGCGGAACGCCAACCGTCCACTTTTGGGCGTGTGTACGGTTATTCAGTATTTAGTATATTCCTATTCCACTTGTTTATTAACATTGGTATGGTCTTGGGACTAATGCCGGTGATAGGCATTCCTTTGCCCTTCTTCAGTTACGGAGGGTCATCCCTGTGGGGATTCACAATATTGCTGTTTATTTTTCTTCGGATAGATGCCGGGCGCAAATCCCTACATCCATGATGCCGGGCAGCACAGTTTCTGGCATAAGATGTGATATGCGGAAGGTATAAATACCGGATTTTGTAACGTGCAAGGTGTTCATGGGGCAGTCGTATTGATATATTTTGCTCCATCCTTTACCTTTCCAGTTAAGTTTCTCGTCAGTCAAGTCAAGGCAGAGGGTATCAGGTTGCGTGTATGTACTGTCCGGCCGTTGGCAGTCGATGACTAAATTCAGGTTTTGATAAGGATAATCGTTGCGATGCCGTACCTCAATAGAAAGTTTGTATTGTTTTAGTGTATCGGTAACAATGGCTTCCAGGCACAGAGTATCTTTTGCATTCCAACCCTCTTTAGGGACGGCTTGAAACACATGGAACACAGGCTGCTCGCCACAAGCACTCAATATACTTGTGGCGAACAGAGCCAACATAATCCTTTTGGGAGAAAAGGATCCTGTCCGGATGCTCTTCCCGGAATTATTCCTGTGATTTCTCTTGACCATCAGATGTGTTCTTGTTATCAGCATCTTTGGCTTTGTTGTTGTTACGCGACCGGCGGCGGTTATTCCGTTGACGATTCTTCCGTTCCTCATTGTTCGGAGAATCGGTAGCCTGTTCCTTGTTGGGCGCTTGTGCAGGAGCTTGCTCTTTCTGCTGTTTTACTGCCGGTGCTGTTTCCTGCTTAGACTCATTGGCTGGAGCTGCCTCTTGTTGCGCACGGTTGGCTTCTTTTTTCTTTTTCTTCTTGGAGCGTTTCCCTTCATTGTTGCCATTGCCGTTCTTTCCTTTCTTATTCCGGTCGAATCGGGTCAGGCTCTCCTGTTCCAGTAAGTCGATGGGACGAGCCGGTTCTGCATGGAGTGATTCGTCATTCAGCTTTTCAGGCTTGATGCCTCGTTTGTTCATGTTGATTACTTCGAATGCCCGTCGGCTGCTGATGGTAACCAAATTGGCGGGTACACTCTTGTCACTCGAGTAAGTGATTTGATTACTCAGAATATCTGCCTTGAAGAAGTAGAAAGTACCGTCTTGCGTCTCTAACGTAATCTCTTTAGACGGCAACCGTTTCTGTGCTTCTACATAACAGTCCACTTCATAGTTGAGGCAGCACTTTAGCTTGGCACATTGTCCCGCCAGTTTTTGCGGATTGAGGGAAATGTCTTGAAAGCGGGCGGCACTGGTTGATACGGAGACAAACGACGTCATCCACGTAGCACAGCACAATTCTCTGCCACACGGACCGATACCACCAATGCGTCCGGCTTCTTGTCGGGCACCGATTTGTTTCATTTCGATGCGTACATGGAAAGCGTCGGCCAATACCTTGATGAGTTGGCGGAAATCCACACGCTCGTCGGCAATGTAGTAAAAGATAGCTTTGTTTCCATCGCCTTGATATTCTACATCGCCTATTTTCATATTCAGATTCAGGCTTTGTGCGATCTGCCGGGAACGTATCATGGTGATGTGCTCACGTGCTTTGGCTTCATTATACTTATCCATATCTACCTGCTTGGCTTTCCGGTAGATGCGTTTGATGTCGGCCTCAGACTTGATGTTTGCTTTCCGCATCTGTAGCGGAACCAATCTTCCGGTGAGGGTCACCACACCGATGTCATGTCCGGGTGTGGCCTCTACGGCAACGATGTCACCTTTTTCAAGCGGAATCCGGTTGCTGTTCTTGTAATATCCTTTTCGTGTATTTTTAAACTGTACCTCTACCAAGTCTGATTCTTGAGTATTGCCGGGAATATCGGCCAGCCAGTCATAAGTATTGAGTTGGCGGTCCTGCTTACCACAACTTTTGCAGCATAGACTCCCGCTTCCGTTATGTAGTTTAAAATCCAACATGCTCATTTTATTTTATGTAACCTTTATAATTGTATAATGTGTTTAGCTCTTTAGCAACACAATCATTTTCAGTGAGAAATCAAAGAAAACCATTCTCGGATTCACATTCTGCTCGATGTGTTGCTGAGCTTCTGTAAGTTCGTTCATAATGCCCGTCACGTTTCGTTCATTGACGAAGGGTGCGAAACGGGACGTGAAATTCTGCTCCTGCACAGTCATATAGTTCATTTCCGGCTGATGCAGATTGTAGATAAAGCTTTCGCGTATCATGTGCTGGCAATATTCCAGAAAACTCTTCTGGCGTTCGCGCCCCATGGCGGCTACTTGTTCGCTCCACTGTTTCATCTCCCGAATTTTGCGTTGATAGGACAGACGCATCAGGCTGACAAATTGGTCGAAGAATAATTTGCTTTCCTCATTCAGGTGGATGGACTCCAACGCCTTGATAAAGTTTCCGTTGGCTAAATGTGCCAACACTTTGCTGTCTTGAGACGGCACGCCATACTTCTCCTCCAATGCCTGTACAATCTGGCTCTCTTCTATCTTGCGGATATTGATACGTTGTGTCCGGCTGAGAATGGTGGGCAGAATCATGTCGGGAGCCTGAGACACTAACAGAAACACAGTGTTCTCCGGTGGCTCCTCCAGCAATTTCAGGAGTTTGTTTGCGCAGACCTCATGTAGTTTTTCCGGCAGCCACACGATAGCTATTTTGTATGCACCTTCACTGGCCTTGAGGCTGAGCTTACGGGTTATTTCATCGCTCTCTTTGGCATATATGATGGCCTGTCCGTTTTCAGTGCCCATGGCGTTAAGCCAATGATTCAGAGTGAAATATGGCGTAGAGATGAGCAGTTGCCGCCACTCCTTGATATAGTCATCGCATACTTCTTTCTTTTCCTTGGCACTCTTCACGATGGGAAAGACAAAATGTACGTCAGGATGAACCAGCTTGTTCCACTGCACACACGATGGGCAGGTGCCGCATGCATCATCTGCCGTGCGGTGCGGGCAACAAATGTAGCGTGCATAGGCTAATGCTAACGACAACTTGCCGACGCCTTCCGGCCCGCAGAACAGTTGTGCATGAGGAATATGCCCCGTTTGCACTTCCTGTCGGAGTCGTTTTCCTATCTCTTGCTGCCCTATGATGTCGCTGAAACTAAACACTTTGACTTCTCCCTTCTATATATTCTTAATAGATTTGTTTGGCCACCTCCCTGATGCTGTCTGCTGCCGCTATGGAGTAAAAGTGAATGCTGGGCACTCCGTGTGCCATCAGTTCCTTGCACTGCATCACGCACCACTCGATGCCCACCTGCTGCACTTCCGCGTCAGTCTTGCATTTCAGAACTTCTTGTGTCAGTTCTTGAGGCAAGTCCACTTTGAATGTTTTTGGAATCATGCTGAGTTGCGATGCCTTTTTAAAGGGTTTGATACCCGGAATGATAGGAATGGTGACCCCTGCCTGGCGGGCACGTTCTACAAAATCAAAATATTTCCGGTTGTCGTAGAACAGTTGAGTCACAGCATATTCTGCTCCGGTTTCCATCTTTCTTTTCAGCCAATAGATGTCTGTATCCATGTTGGGCGCTTCTTCGTGCTTTTCCGGATAGCACGCCACGCCGTAAGAGAAAGGTGTCTTTGTGATTCTCATCTCGGAGCCGTCCACAAAGATACCTTTATTGAAGTTATTGATTTGTTCTTGCAGTTCAATGGCATGACTGTATCCGTCAGCTTCAGGGGTAAAGACGGATTCGTGCTTGGCTTTGTCGCCGCGCAACACCAGCAAGTCGGTAATCCCCAGAAACTGAAGGTCAAGTAATACATACTCCGTTTCTTCACGTGTAAAGCCGCTGCACAAAATGTGTGGCACCACCGTAATATTATATTTATTTTGAACGGCGGCGGCTACGGCTACCGTACCCGGACGACGGCGCAGGCGATTGCGCTGAAACAGTCCGTTTCCTAAATCTTTATATACATATTCACTGCGGTGTGTAGTGATGTTGATGTATTTAGGCTCGAATTCTCGTAAGATGTCGATAGTTTCATATAGTTTGTCAATGCCTGTACCTTTTAACGGGGGCAGTATTTCAAACGAAAAAGCAGTCTTTTCGTTGCTGTGTATCAAGTCTATCACTCTCATATTTATAACAATAGTTTTGGGCTGTTGGCAAACATTTTACCACATTGGGACAAAAATACGAAAAAGAAATGAGAAATGCTTTTTCACGGAAGACTATTCTTTTTTCTTAACCTGTTGACGTGTTGTGTGGGAGGGATGAGGCTTGGAATTTGAACGGGAAATTGTTTGTTCTATTAGTTGTTGGCATTTTTCGTCTTTCCCATGTGTCTTGGTTAGCCTTGTCAGCATCTCTTACTTTTGCAAAATCCGTCCTTACCCCCGTCCAGAACCCCTTGTAGTGTGTTTTTGTTCCGAAGGGCTTTGGTTCGTGTTCGGGACAGCTTCGGAGCGTGCTTCCAATGGCTTCGGGACATGCTCGGAAAGGCTTC
>CALUJK010000071.1 GCA_944320945.1 uncultured Bacteroides sp.
ATGTATCGCTTTCTTCAGTCCGCGGGAAAGGAATCTGCCGGGTGACGTAGTCTATGACATTCGGCAGGACGCCGATGGCGACGAATGGGTGTTGACCAATGGAGGCATCCACATCATCGGACAAAAAGAGTGGGCGAACGGCAGTATTTTCACGGCCATGTGCGAGAGCAATGATAAGATTTATCTGATAACAAACGACCGCCGTATGGGCATTTACGACAGTCGGACGGGGCAATTAATATTCAAAAGTACACCGAAAGCATGCCGGCGGCTGTTCAGCATCCAGCACTTGGGCTACAACAGGGTAGGAATCGGTACGGACAACGGTATCTTGCTGTATCACACAGATAACGGACAACTGGAACACATTGACGTCCGTACTCCTGAACATCCATCCTCCGAAGCGCTGCGAATGTTCAGCGACAGCCACGGAGAATTATGGATTTACTCCACCGAACGGGGCGTGACACGCTACAATCCCGCCACCGACGAGAAACAGCACTACGAGACTCCGCAGCAAAACATACCGAAAGCGGAACGGCACAGCCGCGACCTGTTCTTCGAAGACAGTCAGGGCACGCTGTGGATGGTGCCCCACGGCGGCAGTCTGAGCTACTATGACCGTAATGACAAGCAACTGAAAGCATACTATACCAAGTATAACGACCCCAGTTCCATCTTCACTCCGATCATCCTGTCCCACTACACGGACAAGCAAAAGAACTTCTGGTATGCCAACAACTCCGGGGTGGGAAAAATATCTTTCTTCCCTCCTGCCAGTCAGATAGTGGCCTTCGACAGCGGGTTTGAAATACGCGCATTCCTGACAGACCGAGACAAAAACCTATGGGTAGCCAACAAAAAGGGCACCATTCGCATACTGGATGCCAACAATCGGTTAAAAGGCTATCTGACGCCTACGGGACAAATCAGTCCGCGTCCGGTGTCTTTCGGTAAAAGTGCTTACTGCTTTATGGAGAACAAGAACGGCGATATCTGGATAGGAACCCGCTGGGATGGGCTTGTTCGCCTGAAGAAACAGACGGACGGGCACTATGACGTACGATACTACGTCCATCACAGGAACGATTCCTATAGTCTGAGTGATAACCGAATCTATTCCATCTTTTGTGACAGCCGAGGACGTATCTGGGTAGGTACCTACGGCGGAGGGCTGAATCTCATGGATGAAACGCCGGACGGACAAGTGCGCTTCTTGCACAGCGGTAACCGTCTGAAGAAATTTCCCTCAAAAAAATTCAGCAGGGTACGTATTGTGCGTGAAGTAGGCTCTGCCATTTTGGTGGGTACTACAGAAGGTCTGCTTACTTTCTCCAGTGATTTTGAACGTCCCGAAGACATCCGTTTCTATGTCAACACACGACGCTCCGATGTGGCGAACAGCCTCAGCAGCAACGATGTACTCCACATCTACACCGACAGCAGAGAAGTGACCTATGTCCTCACATTTACCGGCGGCATCAATCAAATCACATCTGAAGACTTACTGACCGACCATATTTCTTTTAAAACTTATACCACAAAAGACGGTTTACTATCCGACTTGGTACTCTCCATGATAGAAGATGACCAACACAACTTGTGGGTTGTCTCGGAAAATGCCCTGGCCAAATTCAACCCCGGTACGGGTACTTTTGATAACTACGATGAGAAGTATATGCAGGAAAGGCTGTTCATCAGTGAGGCTATCCCCGTCTTGCGAAACGGCAAACTGCTACTGGGTACAGATATGGGCATTCTGTGCATTACCCCTACCTTGCTGAAAAAAAGCAGCTATAAACCTCCCATCGCTCTGACAGGACTGCGCATACAAGGGATAACACACCGTCTGCCGACCGACGCCCCTACCCAACTGGAATTAAAGCCCAATGAGCGCAATGTTTCTTTCGAATATGCCGCATTGGATTATGTCGATTCTGAATCCATTAATTACTCATATCGCATGAAAGGACTGGAAGAAGAATGGAACGAAGCAGGCAACAGCCGACGAGCCAGTTACAACAATCTTCCACCGGGTGAATATGAATTCCAAGTGAAATCCACCAATAGCGACAATGTATGGACAGACAATATAAAGAGCCTGCCCATTAAGGTTACACCCACTTTCGACGAGACGGCATGGGCTATTGTGCTCTATGTCATTCTGTTTCTTCTGCTTACTTGTGCCACGGTTCTCATCATCAACTATATTTACCGACTGCGCCACCGCATCAGCCTGGAGCAACAATTGGCTAATATCAAACTACGCTTCTTCACGGACATCTCGCATGAATTGCGCACACCACTCACACTCATTACAAACCCTGTCAGTGAAGTATTAGAGCACGAAGAGCTCTCGCCCAATGCACGCAAGTATCTGACACTGGTCCATAAGAACACAGAACGAATGCTGCACCTGGTCAATCAAATCTTGGACTTCCGTAAAATCGAGAATCAGAAGATGAAACTACTGCTAGAGCAAACCGATGTTATCAGTTTGCTAAATCGCGTGATGGACAACTTCCGCCACATTGCCGAAGAAAAGCACATCCACTTCACACTGGAAGCTACTCCGGAGAGTATCTATGCATGGATAGACCGCGACAAAGTAGAAAAGATTGTATTCAACCTTGTCTCTAATGCCTTCAAATACACACCCGACCACAAGAACATCACCATAAGTGTCCAGGCCAGCAACGGAATACTGACCATATCGGTGGCCGACCAAGGCATCGGCATCGAATCCAAGCAACAGAAGCAACTGTTCCAACGGTTTGAAACATTGGTGAAAAGCAACATCTTACAGTCTTCATCAGGTATCGGCCTGTCGCTTACCAAAGAACTGGTAGAACTGCATCAAGGCAGCATTGAGGTAAACAGTCAGGTGGGAGAAGGCAGCCAGTTTACCATCACACTGCCCATGACACGCGAAGCCTATAAAGACAATAAAATGGCAGAAATCATTCTGAACGATGGGAAAACAGACAAAGAGTCCCGTACGACAACTTCTTCCCTGCCATCCAAAGAGGAAATCATACAGACAGACGAAGGACTGGTATCCATCTTGGTAGTGGAAGACAATGAGGAACTACGCAATTTTCTGTGTGACATCCTAGCAGACAGTTATCAGGTCATTACCGCCTGCAACGGACAAGAAGGGTTGGAACGAGCGCTGAGCGAAGTTCCCGACCTCATCATCAGTGACATCATGATGCCCGTAATGGATGGACTGGATATGGTGAAAGCCATTAAAGAGAATGCAGACATTTGTCACATCCCCATTATTCTGCTGTCTGCCAAATCATCTCTGGACGACCGCATACGGGGATTGGAACAGGGCATTGATGACTACATCACCAAGCCGTTCAGCTCCAGTTACCTGAAAGCACGCATCAGAACACTGCTGCAACAGCGTAAAGCCCTGCAACAACTCTATCTGCAACGGTGGATGGAAAAACAGGGGAAAACGGATAAGGCTGACACAGCGGAAACGGGATCTCCTCTCCCAATCAATTCTCTTGATGAGGAATTTATGCAGCAAATAACCGAAATCGTAGAGAAACAGTTGGATAACTCTGAATTTACCATTGAAGAATTTGCCAAACAATTGGGGATGGGACGCACTTTGTTCTATCAGAAACTGAAAAGCCTCGTAGGACTCTCACCCGTAGACTTTGTACGGGAGATACGCCTCAAACGAGCCATGCAGTTGTTAACGGAAGGACAATACAACGTCTCCACCGTTGCCTACATGAGTGGCTTCAATGACCCGAAATATTTCAGCAAATGTTTCAAGAAGCGGTTCGGCAAAAGTCCGTCAGACTATTGTAAAGATACAACGGCAGAGACGAAATCGTAGGGTGAAAAGGTTATTAATCGCCTTCGTAATATTCTCCCAAGAAGTAACGTGCCAAGAAGTCCCAATGCTGCCGGAATAACTCTTTTCCACCGGCAAAAGGGAGCGCCAAGTCGGGCAGCAGATGATGAGCCATGCCGTACTTCAACAAATCGAAAGGACAAGCTCCCGGCTGGCAAAACAAACGATAACCCTCTGCCGCCGCCCGGACAGGATTATAAACAGGATTGCGGGTATCGCTAAAGCAGAAAGCGGCATCGACGGCTATCAACATACCTTTGGCATTGGCATAGATGACAAAATCTTGATGAGCCTGCAACTCGGGCAACAGTTGCTCCGGTCGGTTTTCCCACTGAAGTACGTCTACAAAGAATGCTTTCAGATGAGAATAGGTCTCGAAATAGAGTAAAGGATATCCACCACTATGTGCCAAGCAGCGTGCGGCATTCCGACTGGTGACAGTTGCCGACTCTGATGTTGGCAATGGCAAAGCAGGTTTATCAAAAACATCCATATCCATGACCCAATCCCTGCGCGAAGCCACGGACTGGATAGGGGCTTCTTCAAAACACTCGTCCAACAACGCATACACTGCTTCTCCCTGATGCAACAACGTTTCATCAGAAGGATTACCTATCTGTATATCCTCACCGACACGAGTTGCCGGACGAGACAGAGAGGTCCACAGCAGGAAATACACATCTTCGGGATTGATTTCATCCGGCACATAGTCTGCCGTCACCGGATAGAACGGAAGCTCTTCGCCATACATACGGCGATAGTTTTCTTTAAAAGCCAGCCAGCCACCTGTCTGCGCCACACTATCTTGCAAGTAAAGAGCGCATTTCAAGGCAACAGCTTGTTCTTCCACCAATGGTAACAAGCGATTGGACAAGTCCAGATACCATCCATCATCCGGCGTAGTACGCCGCCGGCCATTGACATCCAGCCATTGCTGCATATATAATTTCTTCATAACCTTTTCAATGCCTGTTTTATAACCTGCTCTACCGGTGCGGTAGGCTCTTCCTTCAATATGGCAAGCACGACCTTCTGCGAAGGTGCTTGTGCAAAGCCCAACATGGTAAGGGCGGATATGGCTTCTTCCTGCACTTCAGTATTGACGGCTGACAACAAAGTACCACCAGACGCCACTGCGTTTCCGGTTGCCGCCACAGCACCCGTTTTTATCTTATCTTTCAAATCAACAATGATGCGTTGGGCAGTCTTCAAGCCAATGCCTTTCACACTTTTCAGCAACGTAACATTTTCTGTACTGATAACATTAACCAACTCTGCCGGCGAAAGTGCCGAAAGTATCATGCGCGCCGTATTGCCACCGATACCCGATACCGAAATGAGCAATAGAAACAGTTCCCTCTCCTGTTTGTCAGCAAAGCCGTAAAGCACGTAAGCATCTTCACGAATAGCTTCGTAAACATACAATTTACAGGTTTTCTTACCCTGAATGGCACTATATGTATTTAGGGAGATGTTGAAAAGATACCCCACTCCGTTACAATCGATAACCGCTGTTGCCGGTCCCAATTCCACAAGTTCGCCTCTGACGTATTCTATCATAATTATTAGGTATTTATTCGATATTTTCCGCGAATGTAAGCATAAATCCAATAAAAATGTCTACTTTTGCGTCCATATTATAGAAAGTTGACAACTAAAACCGAAAAAAGTATGAAAAAAGTAAGAGCTGCCATCGTTGGTTATGGCAATATCGGTCACTATGTTCTCCAAGCATTACAGGCTGCACCCGACTTCGAAGTAGCCGGTGTGGTTCGTCGTGCAGGAGCAGAGAATCGTCCCGCCGAACTGAATGAATATCCGGTAGTAAAAGACATCAAGGAGTTGAACGACGTAGATGTAGCCATTTTGTGTACTCCCACCCGCAGCGTAGAAAAATATGCGAAAGAGATTCTTGCACTGGGCATTCATACAGTAGACAGCTTTGATATCCACACGGGCATTGCCGACTTGCGTCGTACATTAGATGCAGAAGCCAAGGCACATCAAGCCGTGTCTATCATCTCTGCCGGTTGGGATCCGGGTAGTGACTCCGTGGTACGCACATTACTGGAAGCTATCGCTCCCAAAGGCATCACCTACACCAACTTCGGTCCGGGTATGAGCATGGGACACACAGTAGCCGTTAAAGCTGTAGAAGGTGTAAAAGCTGCGCTCTCCATGACCATCCCTACCGGTACCGGCATTCATCGCCGCATGGTCTACATCGAACTGGAAGAAGGATACGATTTCGACCAGGTAGCTGCTGCCATCAAGGCTGACCCCTACTTTGTGAATGATGAGACACACGTAAAGCTCGTACCCAGCGTAGATGCACTGCTTGACATGGGGCACGGTGTAAACCTGACTCGCAAAGGTGTATCCGGCAAGACACAAAACCAACTGTTCGAGTTCAACATGCGCATCAACAATCCTGCACTGACAGCACAAGTATTGGTATGTGTAGCCCGTGCAGCCATGCGCCAGCAACCCGGTTGCTACACCATGATTGAAATTCCCGTTATCGACCTGTTGCCGGGCGAACGCGAGGAGTGGATTTCTCACTTAGTCTAAAAACGATATCTATAATATGATGATACATCTTACACCCGCAAGTTCTGTCACCTTGCATCCATAGTAAGATGTATCATCGTATCATTGTAAGATCAAGCAAAATGATAAAAGCTCATTTTTCTTTCTTTTTTTGATATTCTGCCTGTTTTTTCCAAAATTATTCCTAAATTGCCCACTATGTTTGCAGTAGAATTCATTACAAACCATTAAAAACAAAAAGATATGAAAAAGTTAATTGCATTATTAGTGTGTGTATTTACAATGAGTGGTGTAGCAATGGCCGACAACGATAAGCCTATTCAAGTAAGCCAAATGCCGGCAAAGGCACAGACTTTCATCAACACCTATTTCAAAAATCACAAAGTGGCTATGGCCAAGCAAGAAAGTGAACTGTTCTATAAAAGTTATGATGTTGTATTTACGAATGGTGAACGGGTAGAATTCGACAAATCCGGCGATTGGACCGAAGTATCATGCCGCCACAGTGCCGTGCCTGCCGAAATCATTCCTACTGCTATCAGCGAATATGTAAAAACGAACTATCCCGATGCGCAAATCCTACAAATAGAGCGTGACAAAAATACATATGAAATCACACTCTCCAACCGTTGGGAAATCAAGTTCAACTCACAGATGCAGGTTATTGACATCGACGATTAAGTAATCGCATCAAAAGAATCAACAAAAAATAAGTAGCGGGTGCATCAAAAGAATTGAAAATTTGATGCACCCGCTATTACTTTCCCTATCTGTTAATTGAGCAACGCCCTTTATTCCCCTGTCACCACTATTGTCTCCCCTGCTTGGGTTGCATAATCATATAGGTACGAATCACGCAAATTGACACCTTTCAAAGGTGCTTTCTCACTAATCATGGGACGAGCAATCTGCTGAGTAGCAAACAGCGGATTCTCATTCGGTGTGCCTTCTTTCACACTCTCCAACTTACCTTCTCCCTGTAAAGAGAGACGGTTATACGAACGGAGCCGCAAATTACCACCAATAGTCGATTTAATAACGGCTTTTACCAAACGTCCCTCTTTCCATGTCATCTCCTCTATCAGGAAACCGCCACGCGCACGAAGCCCTTTAATACTTCCCTCTTTCCATTCACTTGGCAGCGCCGGCAACAGATGTACGGCACCGTCATGACTTTGCATCAGCATCTCGGCAATACCGGCCGTGCAACCGAAGTTTCCGTCAATCTGGAAAGGCGGATGTGCATCAAACAAGTTGGGATAAGTACCACCTCCCTGTCCTTTCTGCACTTCCGGACTGACATAATTCAACTGATTCTTGATTAGTTTATAAGCATGGTCGCCATCCAGCATACGTGCCCAGAAGCAGACTTTCCATCCCATTGACCAACCGGTAGAAGGGTCACCCCGTTGCAGCAGCGTATTGCGTGCTGCCTCGAACAATATCGGAGAACGGAACGGAGAAATCTGATACCCCGGAAACAATCCCCACAAATGAGAAATGTGGCGATGATGGTCATTTGGATGATCCCAATCCTCAAACCACTCCTGCAACTGTCCATATTGTCCCACTTGCATGGGCGGCAGACGACGGCGCATCTGCTTCAAGGTATCACAGAACTGTTCGTCTTGTCCCAACACAGCCGCAGCACTACATGTATTCGAAAAGAGGTCGAACACCAGCTGATTGTCCATCGTTATGCCGGCAAACAGATTGGACTTCTTCTTAATCCACCGCGGAGAGTTCTCCGGTGAGTTACTGGGTGTTACCACCAAATAACCCGTATTGGGATCTTCCACCAAGAAATCCACAAAGAACAACGAAGCACTGCGCAAAATGGGATACACCTCCTTCAAATACTCCTTATCGCCCGAATAGAGATAACGATCCCACAGATGCTGGCACATCCATGCATTGGCAGTGGGCCAGATGCCGCAATAAGCACGGTCTACAGCACCGGTCATGCGCCACAGGTCGGTGTTGTGGTGCAGCACCCATCCGCGACAACCATACATTTCGCGGGCAGCCTCCTGTCCGTTCTCACTCAATTCGC
>CALUJK010000072.1 GCA_944320945.1 uncultured Bacteroides sp.
CAGACCCATAACAAGTACAGCCCACGCATAGCACGGGCGTTCACTCATTATCCAACGGTCTGTAATTTGTTTGGTCGTTTTTTACTCCATTGAATAATTAGCTAACGCTAATATTTCCAAATTTTACAGCGCAAAGATAAGCATAAGCCTATTAACAACAAAGCAATAACTCTATTCACCTCGCCTTTTTTTGTATTGTGCATCTTGTATATATTCTGCCATTTTGCAAATTAACTCATCTGGGACACACGACCAATCAAACGGTTCAGCGACTTCTTTTTCTTTACCGTTCTGTATCTCTTTTATTTCAATTTCTGTTTTTTGCTTGGGTATGACATATTGCATTAGCTTTTCAAGCATCAGCAAGCGGTCTTTAGGCGATAATGCTTTTAAATCACGCTCCACTTGCCGCCTATTTTTGTCTATCACTTGGGAAATCCAATCTTTCACGTTTGCCGTTACCCTGTTGGGTGTACCTTTTGCCCTACCACCCAACCGCCCTTTACCATCATTCTTTAATCTTGCCATATACTATAATAAACTACTTTAGCTACCTATGGAGATAACATCAACACAATATGCGTTCGCGTTGATGCTGATGCACAGGAAGGATGGTGGTACGAAGGAGCAGGTATCTATCGGCATACGTGGCTGATAAAACGTTCTCCACTACACATCGTTACGGATGGAATATATGCCAATCCTATTAAAAGTAGTGAAGATAATCGCTGGGAAATACCCGTAGAGGTGACAATTGAAAACTCGGGACGAATGACAGCAAATGCTGAAGTAGAGGTGTCGCTTTGGTCTCCGAATAATCAGCAGATAGCTACACAAACAACCCGTACATCCATACAGACACTACGACAAACGAAAGTACAACTTTCTTTATCTACAACTGCCCCCATGCTATGGTCACCAGAAAAGCCCACCCTTTACAAGGTCCGTACCATTATACGGCAGAATGGGGTCAAGACAGACGAAGTGGAGACCCGATGCGGATTTCGGACTTTCCGTTTCGACCCTCAAACCGGATTTTGGCTGAATGGAAAAAACATCAAAATAAAAGGCACTTGTAATCATCAAGACCATGCCGGTGTGGGAGTAGCAGTACCCGATGCTTTGTGGGAATTTAGATTACGTAAGCTAAAAGAGATGGGAGTCAATGCATATCGTCCTGCGCATAATCCCATGTCTAAAGAATTTATGGCAGCGTGTGACAGCATCGGCATCTTAGTAATGGATGAGAACAGACTGTTTAATACTTCACCTGAATACATCCGGCAATTGGAATGGCTGGTACGCCGCGACCGCAATTGTCCCAGTGTCATTCTTTGGTCGGTATTTAACGAAGAGCCGATGCAAGGCACAGAAAACGGATATGAAATGGTGAGACGCATGTATGAAGTGGTCAAGGAACTGGATGCTACCCGTCCTGTGACAGCAGCCATGAATGGAGGGTTCTTCGCCCATCATAACGTATCGCAAGCCGTTGATGTAGGTGGTTTCAACTATCAAATAAAGAGCTATGACCGTTTTCATCAAGAAAATCCACAACTTCCCCTGACCAGTTCGGAAGATGGTTCTGCCTTCATGGTAAGAGGTGAATATGTGACGGATTCTGCCCGACACATTTTTGACTCTTACGACACGGCCTCAGCCAAATGGGGAGCCACTCACCGGCAAGCCTGGAAAGCGATAGCTGAACGTCCATGGATGGCCGGTTGCTTTTATTGGACAGGATTCGATTATCACGGAGAGCCTACCCCTTTCCAATGGCCATCGGTCAGTTCTTTCTTCGGAGCCATGGATTTATGCGGTTTTCCAAAGATGGCTTATCACCTACACCGGGCACAATGGATAGAACATGAACCGGTATTGGAACTGATACCTCACTGGAACTGGCCCGCCGATTCTATCGGAAAACCTATCAAAGTAATGGCGTTAAGCAACGCAGACAGTGTGAGACTTATACTCAATGGTAAAATCCTCTCTACACAAGCGGTAGATTTCTACGAAATGAATACTTGGTTTGTGCCCTACCGGCCGGGGAAACTGGAAGCCATCGGTTTTAAAAGAGGAGAAGCCGTGTCGCATACCCAAATAGAGACAACAGGAAAGCCTGTACGTCTCCGCTTGACCCCCTATCGCAGCCAACTTGCAGGCAACGGTCAAGATGCTATGCCTATCACTATTGAGGCCATAGATGCCAAAGGAAGGCACGTGCCTACAGCAAACCACCCTATTGAACTTTCACTAACCGGCCCCGCAACCATCATCGGCTTGGGCAATGGTAACCCCAACAGCCACGAACCGGAAAAAGGCAATAAAAGGAAACTGTTTAATGGATTAGCGCAAGTCATCATACAAGGGAAGGAAGGTTTTGGAGAAACCGTCTTACAAGCGACTACACCTGGATTGGAAACTGCCACAATAACAATCCCCATCCAACAAGTTCCTCTCATTCCATCCGTACCAGTAGAAAATCCGCCATTAGTACTGAGCAAATGGCAAGTTTCTTCTCCATTCATTAACAAACCCGACATCAACATCGTCATCGACGATAATGACATGAATTCTTGGCAACCGGCCACAACCGGCAATGTCACGACTTTAGAGAGTGTCCACTACGTAATATGGCGTACCACATTCACACCTCGCAAGAAACACCAGACGAACGGGGGAAGCATTCTTCTAAAAAAAGTAATGGGTAAAGCTGAAATCTGGTTGAACGGACATCTGCTGGGAGTAAAAGAAAAAGCAAAAACGGAAGATATCCAGGTACAGTTTCCACCAATTACCGGCAATAAATGCGAACTGAAAATCCTATTTACTGGACAACCTCAAAGTAGCGTCGGATTAAAAGGCAACGTTACTATCCATTTGCCGGAATTATGATAATTGAAAAGAGGCTGTCTCAAAATAAAAATTGCTAAAGTAAAAATCTTATAGATTGAAACTTGGAAATAAAAAATCTCCTGTTTTTAGCTCTATAATAAACAAAGGCTAAAGCAGGAGATTTTTATGTCATAACTTATAGATTATAAGTAAGCCTATCTCATTTTTTCATTTTGAGACAGTCTCTTTGTTTTATGCGTGCCGGCAAAATACGGCAACATACGAAGTGACTTATTCAATCGGTATTCCTTTATAAAAGTCCAAAATCTTCGTGCGGAACAAGTATTCATACTTGGCTTGCAGTTCATCGCTTTGAGCTTTCATAAGGTTCTGCTTGGACTCGTTAAACTCTACGGCATTGGCCTGGCCGTTCTCATACTTCTTACTCATCAAGGTGAAAGCCTCCTGACTGGCAAGGGTAGCCGAATGACTGCTGGTATATTTACTTTCGGCTGCTACAGCGTTGTACCACGCTTGCTGAATTTCCTTGTAAAGAGCTTTCTTGGCATTATCCAGCTGGAGGGCATAATTGTCACGTTGCAGACGGGCGGCACGTACACGGTTGCGGGTAGACAAACGATTGAACAAGGGAACGCTGAGACTGAAGCCCAGATACTTGTTGAAGTTGTCCCCCATCTGCTGGCGGAAACTGCGATTGATGGTGGAATAGTAGCTGGTTCCCAGTCCGGCACTCAGGTCAAGCTGCGGGTAGTAAGCGCTCTGTGCAATGCGGATGCTGTGCTTACTGCCTTCCAGACGATACTGGGCGGCACGAATGACGGCTTTACTGCCAATAGCCATCTGATAGATTTCGTCTGGCGGAGTGAGTGCTATGGGATTGAACACGGCTGCCGGCGTTTCCAGCGTAAAGCCTTCGGGCGTATCAAGCTCAATCAGCTGAGAGAGGTCGAGTAGGGAAAGACGGTAGTCGTTCTCTGTCTGCACAGCCGTCATCTCATCCTGAGCGAGGGTAGACTTGGCATCGGCTACCTCGGAAGGAGAAGCCTTACCTACGCCTGCCAGTGCCGTAATGCGTTGCAACTGCACACGGCTCAGATTCACCTGCCCTAAAGCTACCTGATGTAGTTCCTGATTGAAAAGCACTTGCAAATAAGCAGAGGCGATGTTGATACTGATATCTTCCTTAGCCTTATCAAGGTCGGCAATCGCTGCTTTCAGATTGAGTTTCGCCAAAGAATACTGATGAGGCAGTTCCAATCCGGTAAAGATGGGAATGCTGGCACCGAGCGAAAAGCTGGTATTGTTACTGGAGGTATTCACGTAAACCGTGCTATAATCACCTGTAGCCTCATCAGGCACAGCGGTCTGTGTACGCCCCCAGTTCCAACTCTGATTGGCAGAACCACTCAGATTAGGCAGACGCGCCCATTTAGCGGTGTTAACCTCAATGGCACTCTGCTCTGCCTGGTTGGCTGCCTGACGGATGTCGATGTTATGCTCGATGGCATAGTCTATGCACCGTCGCAAGGACCAGACACCGGAAGGAGACCGGGAAGCCTCAACCGACCGGCCTGCCAATGTATCTGCCGTTTGTTCCTGCGCACCGGCAGGCAGATACGGAGCACAGCATATAATCATAAGTATCGTAAGTTGTTTTTTCATAATTGCAAAGGGGTTATTAACCTGTATAGCGGTTTCCTTGTTACTGTTCTACTTTCTCTGCTCCGCGCACTTTGTCTTGCGACGTAAGCCCACTCTTAACGGCTATCTGTATGCCATCGCTCAGCCCGACAGTGATAGGTTGTCGGCGGAACTGCTGATGGGGTACACTGTCAGTCAAGACATAGACAAACGTACTGTCACCGCTAAATTCTACACATCCTTCAGGGATGGCGAGGGTCTGCAACACACGGTCGAGCACTATCTCTGCATTGGCAGAATAACCGCTACGAATGACAACCGTATCTGGTGCCTGGACGGCCGCCTTTATCTCAAACTGATTGGCACCATTGTCTTCAGTAGCCTTCGGAGAGATGTACTCCAGCGTAGCGTCGAAAGTAAGGTTCTGCAACGCACCGATGGTGAGCTTGACGGGCATACCTTCGTGTACACGCCCCACCTCTGTTTCGTCAATGTTACCGCGGAAGATAAGGTCATTCATATCGGCAACAGTGGCGATGGTAGTACCGTCATTCATGGTATTGGCCATGATGACCGAGTTACCCACCTTGATAGGTACATCAAGTATCAGACCGTCAATGGTACTGCGGATAAGGGTACTACTGATGTCGGCACTACTTTTGGTAATACCGTCGCGCACAATCTCCAGATTGTCACGGGCAGCCTGCAGCTCCTCACGCTGCTGCTTAAGAGTGACTTCCTGCTTCTCATACTCTTCAGCACTCACCAATTTATCACGATAGAGTTGCGCTATGCGGTCAAAGTCAGTCTCTGCCTGACGGGCATTGATTTCTGCCAACCGCACACGGCTTTCGGCAGCATTCAGCGTACCCAGTTCGGGAATAACCTTAACGCGGGCAATCACTTCTCCCTTGCGCACCGTCTGTCCGGCTTCTTTAAAGAGGGCGTCGATGATACCCGATATCTGCGGCTTTATCTCTACCTCATCCCGAGGTTCCACCTTACCGGTAGCCACTGTCGTCTTTTCCAAATCGGCGGTAACAGGACTGACCACCTCATACACGGTGACGGTGGGACGAGACTTCTGCCAAAGGAATACAAACGTCCAAATGAATAGACCTGCCACGATAACGAGCAGGGAGACTTTCACAATTTTCCTTGTTTTCATTTCTCTTCTTATTATGTTAATTATTAATTTCGATGTATGGATATTATTCGATGCATTCGCTGATCCCAATCACTATTCGTCACGGATGGCCTCTATCGGCTTGATGGCCATAGCACGATATGCCGGTGCCAGCCCTGCCAACAGTCCGAGTGCTATCAGCAACAGACACGTGCCTACTGCCAAGCCGAAACTGACCTGATAATGTTCCTCAATGACGCCCGTCGGATTGGCTGCCGACTCCAGCAACTGGAGTACCCCCACGGCCAGCGTGATGCCTCCCATACCGGCTACAGTCGTCAGCACCATGCTCTCACTAAGTATCTGCTGAAGGATGTCGCGGGGACGGGCACCAATGGCACGACGGATACCTATCTCTGTAGTGCGCTCGCGCACAGTCACCATCATGATGTTAGACACCCCGATGGCACCTGCCAGAAGCGTACCGATACCCACCATCCAAATAAGTATCGTAGTGCCCATCATCAGATTGTCCATCATACTGAACATGGCTTCCAGATTCAGGAACATGACCGCTTGCTTGTCATCGGCACTGATATAGTGTGCCTCCTTCAAGACTGCCTCCACCCGCGGCTGCACATCTTTCACCTTGACGCCGGGTTTCATGGTGAAGCATGCCACCTCTATCTTATTGCCCAGATTATACATCTTCTGCATGGTGGTATAAGGTAACACGACACTCTCCGATGCCTGTCCCTGTATATTGACATTTCCCTCGGACGAACACATGCCGATGACCCGATAGTAAACACTGTCCACCTGCACGTACTTGCCACACGGATCTTCGCCCGCCTTGAAGAGGCTTTCGTACACTCGTTTGCCGATGACACACACTTTACGTGCCTCGCGGATATCCACATCGTTAATGAAGCGCCCGTACGCCATTTCCTGATGTTCCAGCTGCTCGTAGTCAGGGAAAAGACCTTTCACAATGGTGTTATCATACTTATTTCCTTCATATACGGCCAGTTTACCCCACTCCGTCACACTGGGGGTCACAATGTCTACTCCCTCTATGGCACGGATGCGTTCAATGTCCGCCAGTTCCAAGTCCCAACGGCGTCCCTTGCGGAAACCTTTATAGGGTTGGCTCGTCTTATCGGCCACCACGAATCCGGAATTGGTTGCAAAGCCTTCGAACTCATTGCGCAAAGCCTCCTGCCACCCATTGCCGGCACCAATCAGTGCTACCAGCATGAATATCCCCCAAAATACGCCAAAGGCTGTCAACAGACTACGCGTTTTGTTGCGGGTGATAGTCACCAGAATTTCTTCGCAAGTATCTCTATCTATTCTCATAAGCCGGAAAATCCTTCATTAATCATTCGTCATTCTCAATTCTTCATTTCATCAGTCTGCCCTCAGCGCCTCGATGGGACGTATCTTCGTAGCCTTTCTTGCCGGGAAGAAGCCCGCCAACGTGCCGGCAATGATAAGCGTCACCGTCGCCTGTATGGCTATATGCAGATCCACCGTCGGGTCGCTGAACATTTTTGCCTGGAACATGCCGGCATCTGCCACCTGACTGCCAAACTCCACATTCATCCATTCCGTCACCCCGATGCCTGCCACCATACCGATATAGCCGAACAGCGTGGTAATCGTCACACTCTCTACAATAATCAGCCACAAGATGCTGCGGGGCTTTGCTCCTAATGCCTTACGGATACCAAATTCATGCGTCCGTTCTCTGACGGTTATCAACATAATGTTACTTACCCCGACGATACCGCTCAGCAGCGTAAAGATGCCTATCACCCAAATGGCGGTACGTAGCATACCCATCGCATTCATGGTACGCATATAGTCGGTAAAACGGTTCCAAATCCAAATGGCACTGTCATCCGTCGGGTCAAAACGGTGATTTTGCCCGATGACCTTTCGATAATCGGCTTCAAACTCCTCATTGCTTTCAATGCTGTTCAGGTTCTTGGTTGTAAAGATAATACTGTTCAGCTTGTCACCTTTATTATAGATAGTCTGCAAGGTAGAAAACGGGATATAAGCCTCACTGGGTTCGCGGTCGCCTTGGTCGTTGTACAATCCTACCACCTGGTAGGTCACCCCTCCGGCATTGACAAACTTCCCTAACGGTTCGGTGTGTGTCTTTCCGAAAAGCACTTCGGCCGACTTCTTGTGCAGCACAATCACCTTACGGCGTTCTTTTTGGTCCGTCTGATTGATGAAACGTCCACTGGCTGTCTTTACCGGCTCCACTTCCGTATAGTTGGGATAGACGCCCATCAGCGAAAGGTTGACATACTCCTGTCCGTAGCTCACGTTGACACTGCTCTGTCTGACGGTAGCTCCGGCACTGATGACATGATCCGTGAAGCGCTGTTCCGTGTCACTGATGTCACGGTTATCCAATTGGATGCGACGTCCCTCTTTCAGTCCGTCATACGACTTGGTAGTCCATCCCGGAAAGATGCGGATAGAGTTCAGCGCCCGTTCCGACGTGTTCTGCTCAAAGGCATGGATAATGCCGTTACCCGCTCCCAGCAACACGATGAGCATAAAGATGCCCCATGCCACGGCAAAGCCCGTGAGGAACGTGCGCAGCTTATTACGGCGGATGGTGCCGTATATTTCTTGCCAAAGGTCAATCATTGTGCAATGAAGAATTAAGAATAAAAAACGCAGAAATTATTTCATGAAACCGTCCCGGCCGAAAGGCGATGCGTCGTGATTCAGGTTCTCCTCAATGCTGCCAATCACACCATCCTTAATGTGGATAATTTTATCCGTCCGATTGGCCACACCGCTTTCGTGAGTCACCACCACGATAGTCATGCCCGTGGCGTGCAGGTCTTTCAGAATCTGCATCACTTCCACGGAAGTCTTGCTATCCAAGGCTCCTGTCGGCTCGTCGGCCAGGATGATTTGCGGCTGCGTAATCAGGGCACGGGCTATGGCCACACGCTGTTTCTGTCCGCCACTCATTTCGTTGGGCATGTGGTGCGCCCACTCTTTCAGCCCCAGCCGGTCGAGGTATTCCAACGCCAAGGCATTGCGTTTCTTACGGCTCACCCCCTGATAGAAGAGAGGCAACGCCACATTTTCCACCGCATTCTTGAAAGAGATAAGATTGAACGACTGGAAGATAAACCCTATCATGCGGTTGCGATACTCCGCCGCCCGGTTCTCACTGAGATTCTTGATTAACGTCCCGTTCAGATAATAATCTCCTGTGTCGTAGTTATCCAATATACCTAATATATTAAGCAACGTCGATTTCCCGGAACCCGATGCACCCATGATGGAAACGAACTCTCCCTTTTCTATATCGAGGTTAATACCTTTCAATACATGCAGCGGTGCACCGTTATTGTAGGTTTTATTGATGTCTCGAAGTTTTATCACGTTTTTCTTGTTTATGATAAGTTATTGTTAGCAATTTCACATATTAGACGTACGAATGTAGTAAAAAGTTGCAAGCCTGATACACTTTTTTTATAGAAAATTTTTCGTAAACCTCGCTGCAAAACATATTTCATCCATTTGTCAACTTGTATTCTTTCCTTACCTTTGTTCTTCGAAAGTTCATCTTTAAACACGCTATGAAAATATCTGTTTTTACGCTGTCCGGCCTCTCGTTACTTCCGTTTTCTCTGTCTGCACAAGATGAAGCGAAACCGATGAATGTACTCTTCCTGATGGCTGACGATATGCGTCCCGAATTGGGTTGCTATGGCATAGATGTCGTAAAGACGCCCCACATCGACCGCTTGGCCGATACGGGTATGCTGTTTCAGAATGCCTATTGCAATATTCCGGTCAGCGGTGCCTCGCGAGCCAGTCTGTTGACAGGTATCTATCCGCATTATCCGGACCGGTTTATCAACTTTTCAGCCTACGCCAGCAAAGATTGTCCGGAAGCGATTCCGCTGTCCGGCTGGTTTACGGCACACGGCTATCACACGGTGTCCAACGGAAAAATCTTCCACCACATAAAAGATCATGCCGATTCGTGGAGCGAGCCCCCTTACCGTCTGCATCCCGAAGGTTATGATGTCTACTGGGCCGAATACAACCGGTGGGAGCTTTGGATGAACAAGACTTCTGCCCGCAGCATCAATCCCAAGACGCTGCGCGGCCCTTTCTGTGAATGGGCAGAGGTGCCGGACACGGCATACGAAGACGGAAAACTGGCAGCAAAGACCATTGCAGATTTACGACGGTTGAAGGAACAAGGTAAGCCGTTCTTTTTGGCATGCGGTTTTTGGAAGCCTCATCTGCCATTCAATGCACCGAAGAAATACTGGGACTTATATGACCGCGAAAAGATTCCGGTTGCGCCCAACCGCTTCCGTCCCAAAGGATTACCCAAACAGGTTAAGAACTCAAACGAAATCTATGCGTATGCCCGCACGACCGAACCCGATGACATCTATTTTCAAAAAGAAGTCAAGCATGGATATTATGCCTGTCTGAGTTACATCGACGCCCAGATAGGCAAGATACTCGATGCTCTCGACACGCTGGGACTGTCACAGAACACCATTGTCGTACTGCTGGGCGACCACGGCTGGCACTTAGGGGAGCATAACTTCCTCGGCAAACATAATCTGATGGAGCATTCCACACATGCGCCGCTCATTATCCGTGTGCCGGGCATGACGGAAGGAAAAACGCAATCCATGGCAGAATTTGTAGACCTCTATCCCACCCTGTGTGAGCTTTGCAATTTACCAGTACCCCAAGGACAATTGGATGGAACCAGCTTGGTTCCTATTCTAAAGGATCCGAAAGAGGAGGTGAAAGATTGTGTCTATATTCAGTGGGAAGGCGGTGATAATGCCGTAGACAGCCGCTACAACTATGCCGAATGGCCACAATCGAAAAACCATGCACGCATGTTGTTCGACCATGATACAGACCCGCAGGAAAACGAGAATCAAGCAGACGAAAGCCGGTACCAGGAAGTTATCCGCCAGATGTCTGCTTTCATAAAAGACAAGAAAAGCATCACAAAGACACCAAAATAGATAGAAATTTTGAACAAAAACAAGAAATGATTCACTTCTCATTTTTTTATATTATCTTTGAGGCCAACGAAATACATAACTAACCTTTTAAACAACTATTTATATCATGAACTCAAACATGGAAAAGCCTTACGTAGTAGGCATAGACATAGGCGGAACGAACACCGTCTTCGGCATTGTAGATGCACGTGGCACCATCATTGCAAGTGACTCCATCAAAACGGCTGCTTACGAAAAGGCCGATGAATATGTAGACGAAGTATGCAAGCACCTGCTCCCTCTCATCAACACATACGGAGGAGCGGACAAGATAAAGGGCATCGGTATCGGTGCGCCTAACGGTAATTACTATAACGGTACGATCGAGTTTGCCCCCAATCTGCCGTGGAAGGGACTTATTCCTCTGGCTGCCATGTTCGAAGAACGACTGGGCATCCCAACCACTCTGACTAACGACGCCAATGCGGCTGCCATCGGCGAAATGACTTATGGTGCGGCACGCGGCATGAAAGATTTCATCATGATTACGCTCGGCACGGGAGTAGGTAGCGGCATCGTTGTCAACGGACAAATGGTATATGGCCACGATGGCTTTGCCGGTGAATTGGGGCATGTCATTGTCCGCCGTGAAAACGGTCGTCTTTGCGGATGCGGTCGCCACGGATGTTTGGAAACTTACTGTTCGGCCACGGGCGTAGCACGCACAGCACGCGAGGTCCTGACAGCCCGCACAGACGAGAGTCTGCTTCGCGCCATTCCGGCAGAACAAATCACATCTAAAGATGTATATGACGCAGCCGTTAAGGGAGATAAATTGGCTCAAGAGATTTTCGACTTTACAGGAAAAATTTTGGGTGAAGCATTGGCAGACTTCATCGCATTCTCCAGCCCTGAGGCTATCATTCTGTTCGGCGGTCTTGCCAAGTCGGGCGAATACATTTTCAAGCCCATCCAGAAAGCCATTGACGAGAATGTATTGGCTATCTACAAAGGAAAGACCAAATTGCTAATGTCTGAATTAAAAGACTCTGACGCAGCCGTATTAGGTGCCAGTGCATTGGGCTGGGAAACCAAAGAATTGAGCTAAACGCCCGCACACAATACCATAAAAAATGGGAACCGAACAATTCGATTCCCATTTTTTATTGCGAAACAAGAGGCGAAACTTATCCGTTCGCTCTTTTTTCTTTAATTCTTGCCTTCTTACCGGTCAGTGCACGCAAGTAGTACAATTTAGCGCGACGTACCTTACCAATCTTGTTCACCTCGATGCTGTCGATAGCCGGAGATTCAATCGGGAAAATACGTTCTACACCTACTGTACCGGACATTTTACGAACGGTGAAACGCTTCTTTTCACCATGACCGGAAATCTTGATAACAACGCCACGATACAACTGTACGCGCTCTTTGCTACCTTCCACGATACGATATGCCACTGTCACGGTATCACCAGCCTTGAATTTCGGATGTTGCTTGCCGGTGGCAAATGCTTCTTCTGCAATTTTAATTAAATCCATTGTGTTTATTTATTAAATTGTTATCGTTACAACGCAACATACCAGGCTTCTCTCTGTTTTTCCTGACAGCGATTGCGCGAAAGCGGATGCAAAGGAACGAATTATTTGTCAGATACACAAATGTTTTTCAGTTTTTTACCGGGAAGGCAACGATTCTTTCCCAAAAATCGGAAACATCCGTTTCCGGTTTGCAGACTTATTCCTAAAATAATAAAATATGCAGACAAAAGAACGCCCCATACATAGGCCGTTTGTTCCGAAGCCTTTCCGAACGTGCTCCGAAGCCTTTGCGAGCGCGCTCCGTATATATTTCGTTCGCGTTCCGAAAGGCTTCGGAACAAATCCCCGCCAGAACACCTTCTGAGCGGGGATAAGAGGAGTTTTTCGGAAAGTAATGTATTTATACAAAATCCAACTTTAAAACAATCCATTAGGCACAAGTCCTAAAGAATTGATAGACTCAAAAGCATTCGAAAGATTCTCATAGACTTTCAAGACATCATTATAATCCCAAAGTTTTAAGTCTTGGATACCTTTTACAGCAGCAGCTTCTTTCTTGATTTTTTCAAGTTGGGCGGCATCAGACACTGCAACAATCCCCTGCACAGAAGGATTGTTTTTCGATTTCAACAAATTGAGGATGAGAGAATCTATACTGCCTTTTGTTTGAACTTCAAACACATAAGTAATACGTCCCATATTACTGACCGAAACTTCCCAAATGGCATCCACCACAGCACCTTCTGCAATTTTCTTTTCTACACCAGCTTTGAAGCCAAGGAGTTCCCCTATGTCCCGAATACGGTCTCTCACATCATTATGAACAAACATAGATTCTTTGGCTGTCTTAGGCAATACTGTTGTCTCAACAAGTGTATCAGGATTAACATCCTGCATTTCTTGCCATATAAAATAATCGAGCGCCAATAAATCATCCACTTCCCCCACTCCATTTTTTTTAGCATACTGAACCAATTCACATCCTTTTTTACACAAATAAGCATACCTTTTACCATCAATGAGACTTGACGTTTTGGGCACATTCTCTATTTCAAGTAAATTAAAACCTGTCTGCGCCTTTGCATTCCAAAGAATATATTTATCTGGAGCAAATTTTGTCAGAATTTCACTCATTGCAGCAGGTCCAACTCCTTTTATATTATCCCTAAAACTATCCCAACGTTTCTCTACACCATCCTTACCATAAAGCAGATTTTTCAATTCCTTACGAATCAAGGTCATCCCATTATTTTCTATGATTTGGTCTATCTTATAATGCTTATTCCCCCACATACTCATTGCCCAAAGAGAAGACATCAGATTATAAAAATCCTCTTCTGTCAATGAAGACAGCCTTCCTTCTGTATAAGATTGGACTTTTTCACAATATAGCCTACGCTCTTGTATGTCCTGCTTCAATCTCTCGCTATTGGCAACACACCAATTTTTATAACGCTTGAGTAGCGCATCATACCTTTCAGAATTCATGATTATCTTTTTAATATGTTAAAAATAAAAGTTCAACACCTTTATAAGTGTTTCTTTTCCCCATCAAAATACTCATCTTTAGCAGTGCACCCAAAATATTTTTCTCCGGCAAAACAAAAGGAACACTTGGCAAATTTTCAAAAATCATCCTTATCACCGTGAGAAGCAATACCCCCGCGTCGCCCCCGCATAAATCGGGTCTTCCGACGGTTGATGATGGACTGACCAATACGCATTACCTTTCTTCAATATATCTACTTGGACAGGCTGCATCGTCTGACCGGGGTCTGCGACATGCAACGTAGGACGTTCCGTTCCCAGGCCTTTGAGCAGCAATGCGCAGGGGTGGTCTACTTTCACCGTAAAGTCACCGCAAGTCACTTTACCGGGCGCATAGAACACCACTTGCAGCTGATTCAAAGCACGATGCCGCACGGCCTGCACGTCGGGCACATTGGCTACAATCTCCACGGGCACATTCTCCGCATACTTCTGCATATCCGCTGCCGTAGCCTTGCCCGGCACTACAACATACGCGTATGTGCCTGCCACCGGACGCATGCCATGCGCCAGCCCCAACGTAAAGACATCTTTCTCAATCGGCTCTTTCCGAGAAATACTATTATTGATGTCATACCAACTGCCTGACTGACGGGCACAACCCACCAACACCTTTCCACCGGCAGGGAAATAATAACCGATGCTGTCATGCAACACCCACTCCGGTGACTGATAGACAGCAGGCTGACCGGACACAGACACCTGTTTACCATCCACCGACGCCACAATGCCCGAAACCGACGCCAAAGACTGGTTCACCGTGGTCAGCACCTCTGCATCGGCACCGGAATGAATGCCCGCTCCCAAGCAGACCACTTCATTGTCAAAGAAGAACCACGCCTTATGCGCTCCCGTCCGTATATTCCGATAGTCATCCTGATACGCATACGCCGTCACCCCATACAAGCTGTCTGACACGCCACCGGCAAACGTAGAGGTGCCGGGCGTCTGCCAGTCACTCTTAGCCAAGGGAATCGTATCCAACTGGGGAGCAGTCGTACCGGGAATCCGGCTCCAATTCCAAGCCGGGAAGATGTCTTTATATTCGTCTCCCCGACGCACGATGTTGGTACATCCGTCAGACAAAAAATAAGTTTTGAGGTTCTCCCCGTTGCCATACTCCAACCGGGAAGTGCGTGTGGACACCATACGGACATCAAACGTATAGGCGGGACGCACATGAAGCGTATAGTCACCCCGGAAGTAGTGCGTATGGAACGGACGTATGGCATAATCGGCAGGCTGTCTGCCCTCCAAACGGGCAATGATGTTACGGAACTCATCGGCATGAGCCGGATCCAGTTCCACCATGCGCTTGGCAAAGAGTGCCATTCCCGATTTGTCGGGTACCCCCGGCCGGCTTACGCTGCGCCCCATCACGTCGAACAACATATAATGGCCGCGGATGGTGGGATAGTATGTCTCCCGCATGAATTTGCTGATAAGTGCAATCTTCTCTTCGGGCATGGCATAACGGGTACCTTTCGTGTACATGGCCACTTGGGTAACCCCTTTCAGGATTTCATCGCCATAACCGCCGATATACAGTTGGGTACCGTGCTGAAAATTACTATTATCGTGCTGGAAGCCTTCGCCGGTGGTATAGACGACCGGATTATAGACATTCTCCAACGCATACGACAAATCTTCCGCATTGCGACTAAGGCAGGCGCGGTAAATCCAGTGCAGGGCAATATCGGTACGGTTGGCTCCCGTCCATTTGGCCGGGTCGCCGCCGTCGGCCTTTATGCGGGCCAGCAGTTTGTTTTCCAGTTCGGCAGGCAGTTGTTTTTCGCCGGCACGCATCTGGATAAGGAGTACTCCCAATGCCTGCGGTTCGGCTATCTGGTTATACCACCAGTTATGACACCACGGATTACGCTCGTGCCAAAACTCCAATCCTTGTTCAATCTTGTCATACAGGGCAGAGGAACGGTAATACTTGCTTTTCGGGTCTGTATAAGCATAGACGAAATCCGAAATGCGTTCCACATGTACCAGCGGTGGCCAGTAGGTACGCTGAATGCTGTTGTAGTCCACATCGGCAAACGACCCGTTTTTATCGTCATACTTCGCCAGTGCCTCCTCTATGGAGGGATGTTTTACAAAGTCCTGACGAATCTTTTGCATAAGTATCTCAAATTCATCGGAACGTTGTCCAAAAACGTTTACAGTTCCCATCAGGAGACTGAAAACCAGTAGTAGCAGTGTTTTCATTGTTAATGGTTAGAATTATAGTTTGGGTTAATAATATGAACGTTCAACGACTGATTCACAGAATGCTGACATCACTTGCGCAAAAATAGGAAAACTTTTGTGATTAAGCAGTTACAAGGCAGACATAAACTTAGTCAGCCGAAGCCGTTAAGTTTTGAAAATCTTTTTGAAAAAGATAAGGAAGGGATTGGAAAGATTTCGCCGACTGAAAGATTTCCGCGTAATTTGCACGCATTTTTTTAAAAGGAATCATTATGTCTGATAAGAATTCAAAACTCTTTTTATTGATACTATTGGGCATGCTCACAGCTTTCGGCCCGTTTGTCACGGATATGTATCTGCCCAGTCTGCCCTCTATGGGCGAATATTTCGGCACCACTTCATCAATGGTGCAGTTAGGCCTGACCACCAGCATGATAGGACTGGCTATCGGTCAGGTGTTTTTTGGCCCGTTGAGCGACCGCTACGGACGACGCCTGCCCCTGTTGGCAGCCATGTGGTTGTTTCTTGCTTCTACTCTACTGTGCCTGTATGCGCAGGACATCCATCAGTTCGTAGCGTTCCGTCTGTTACAGGGCATTGCCGGTGCGGGAGGAATCGTTATTTCCCGTTCGGTAGCTACGGACAAATTCTCCGGACGCGAGCTGGCCAAGATGCTGGCAGTCATCGGTGCGATTAACGGAATAGCTCCGGTGGCAGCACCGATTGTAGGCGGTGTGTTTACAGACTTGATAGGCTGGCAGGGCATCTTCTGGATTCTGTTCGGATTAGGTGTCGTGCTGCTGGCAGCCTGCTTCCATTTTCAGGAATCGTTGCCGCGCGAACACCGGCTGGCGTCACGGTGGAGTGATACGTTCCGCAGCTTCTCCGTCGTGTTACGCGACCGTCAGTACGTGTGCTACGTTCTTCAGATGGCTTTTGCGCAAGGCGTTCTGTTTGCCAACATCGCTTCCTCGCCTTTTATCGTGCAGCAGCACTACGGTTTCTCGGCCTTTGCGTTCAGCCTCTGTTTCGGTGTCAATGCCCTGATGATAGGCGTGGGTGCGGCGTTATCCGTCAAGTTTCACCGGCAGGAGAGCAGTACATTGGCAGGCTGTTGCGGCATGGTGGTAATAGCTGTAAGCCAATGCCTGGCCTTGATGTTGGGATGCAGCTTTTGGGTATATGAGGGGCTGATGCTGTTCTTGCTGTTCTTCATGGGACTGACCTTTACCTCTACCACGGCATTGGCCATGGACTGCCAGCGCGAAAATGCAGGAACGGCTTCGGCCTTGCTGGGAGCCATCTGTTTTGCTGCAGGTGGTGTCGTTTCCCCGTTGGTAGGCTTAGGGAACATCCTTTCGTCCACCGGCATTATCTTTGTTGTCTGCGCTTTCTGTTCGTTGTTCTGCATGCTGATAGCGTTAGGCCGCCGCCGTACACGTGTTTACTTTGCATTCAGTACGTTTTTTCAAAATAGTCTGCGGTTCCACACAAACCGCACCTAAAAAAGAAGTATATTTGTGCAATATAAATTCACAAAAAATGAGACGACTTTATCCTACATTCATCGCCGCGGCACTAACAGCCGCCCTATTGGCATCCTGCCGTCCGGCTTACAAAGTCACGAATGCCGAAGTGACACGAATCCCCATAGACAGTACACTGGACGCGCAGCCGGATGCCGAAACAGCCGCCATGCTGGTGGCTTATAAAGCACAGGTGGACAGCATTATGCAAGAGGTGGTAGGCAACGCCGCACAATCTATGGACGTCAAGCGGCCGGAGAGCCTGCTGTCCAACCTCATTGCCGACGTGCTGCGCGAAGCGGCCACCGACGTACTGGGCCACCCCGCTGACGCCGGACTGGTAAACATGGGAGGCATACGAAACGTGCTGACAAAAGGCCCTATCACGATGGAAAACATTTTCGAGATTCTGCCGTTTGAAAATTCACTCTGCGTGCTTACGATGAAGGGCAGTGCCTTGAAACAACTCTGCGCGGATATTGCTGCCAAAGGCGGCGAGGGCATCAGCGGCATCCGGCTGGAAATATCCAAAGAGCGAAAACTGCTGAAAGCTACCATCGGCGGGAAACCGATAGCCGACGACCACACCTATACGTTATCCACCATCGACTACTTGGCAGACGGCAACGATGGAATGACCTCCTGTCAACTGGCAGAGACACGCACCTGTCCGCCCGGTGCCACGCTGCGCAGCCTCTTCCTGAACTACGTCAAGAGACTGGCGGCAAAGGGTGAATCCGTTTCATCGAAAATGGACGGGCGCATCACCATGAAATAATATCTATATATTATAATGTATCATCATGCAAAACAGGAGTTTTAGATATATGAAACGCGCTTTTTACTTAGGTATATTTCTGCTGGTGTGCGTACTGACCGCATCGGCACAGACAAAGGAATTGTTCATCCTGCACTCCAGCGACACGCACAGCCGCATTGAGCCGGTCAGTCCCCAAGCGGCCGACCCGAATGCCGGTATGGGCGGTGCCGTGCGCCGTGCCACGTTGGTGAAGCAATATCGGGAGCAGCATCCCGACATGCTGTTGTTTGACTGCGGGGACTTCTCGCAAGGGACACCGTATTACAACGTGTTCCAAGGCGAAGTGGAAATCAAGATGATGAACCGGATGCACTATGACGCCATGACTATCGGCAATCATGAATTCGACTTCGGATTGGACAACATGGCACGCCTTTACCGCATGGCAGAATTCCCCGTAGTATGTGCCAACTATGATGTGACGGGAACCGTGTTGCAGGACCTTGTAAAGCCTTACGTTGTATTGACCCGCAACGGCCTGCGCATCGGCGTATTCGGCCTTTCGCCCCAACTGGAAGGGTTGGTACAGGCAGACAAATGCGAAGGGGTGACTTACAGCGACCCGGTGCCGGCCGCACAAAAAGTGGTAAAACAGCTGCGCGAACAGGAGAAGTGTGACGTTGTTATCTGCCTTTCGCATCTGGGCATCCGCACCGGCATTGAGGGAGACGACGAACGGCTGGCTGCCGAGACCGAAGGTATCGACCTCATTCTGGGTGGACACACACATACATTCATGGAAAAACCGATTTTCTATGAAAACGCCGCAGGACAACAGGTACCCGTGATGCACATCGGCAAAAACGGGGTATTTGTCAGCGAAAGTCACTTGACATTGGAAAAGGAGAAATAAGCTATGAAAAGATTGTTGTTCATCTTATCGCTGGTCGGCAGTGTGTTATGTGCCAACGCAGCGCCGACACCGATTAACGAGCGGTTGCAAAGCGCCGATTGCCGGCATTGGGTAGACTCTGTGTTCTCCACCCTGAGCCTGAAAGAGCGCATCGGGCAACTCTTTGTGTACACCATTGCTCCACAGCAGGACAAACAGAACCTGGAGTTGCTGCGCAAGGTGGTGGAAGATTATAAGGTAGGAGGTCTGCTCTTTTCCGGCGGCAAGGCACACAATCAGGCAGTACTGACCAACCGCGCACAAAAGATGGCGGAAGTACCGTTGCTCATCACTTTCGATGGCGAATGGGGAGTGGCCATGCGGCTGAAAGAGTTTCCTGCTTTCCCCAAAAACATGACACTGGGTTGTATACAGAACAACGGTTTGCTCTATGAATATGGGTGTGAAGTGGCTCACCAGATGCACGAGATGGGAGTTCAGGTGAACTTCGCACCGGTGGCTGATGTCAACATCAATCCCAAGAATCCGGTTATCAATGTACGTTCGTTCGGGGCAGACCCCGGTAACGTGGCACGCAAGGTGGTGGCTTACTCCAAAGGATTGGAAGAAAACGGGATTCTATCTGTTGCCAAACACTTTCCCGGACACGGTGACACCGAGGTGGATTCACACAAGGCGCTCCCTACCCTGTCTTTTACACGGGAGAGGCTGGAGAGCACCGAACTTTATCCGTTTAAAGAGGTGATTCGTGCCGGACTGAACGGCATTATGGTGGGACATCTGAATGTACCTGCATTGGAAAGCAAACCTAACACGCCGGCTTCCCTGTCACGTGACATCATTACCGATGTACTGAAGAAAGAAATGGGATTCCAAGGGATGGTATTTACCGATGCACTCAACATGAAGGGGGTAGGCGTCAGCGGTACCCTCTGTCTGCGTGCCTTGCAGGCAGGAAATGACATGTTACTGGTACCCAGCCGCATCAAGGAAGAGGTAGAGGCCATCCACAAGGCGGTGAAACGAGGCGAACTCAGCCAAGAGGAAATCAATCAGAAATGCCGTAAGGTATTGGCTTACAAATATGCTTTAGGATTGGCCAAGCGATCTCCCATCCAGCTATCCGGACTGGAGCAGCGCATCAATACGCCGGAACTGCATGACCTGATAGCCCGCCTGAACCGAGCGGCCGTGACGGTATTGCAGAATCGGGCGGAGGTGTTACCGTTGGACCGCGTCATCAAGCATGTAGCTGTATTGCATGTGGGGACTGCGGGACGAGCCAAAGCATTTATCGAACAAATGTCGGTTTATGCTAATCCCGTTGAGTTTGAGTTGCCCAAGAATGCCACTGCCGCCCAATGTGCAGACTTGAAAAAGAAATTGGCTGCCTATAAGCGCATCGTAGTGTGTGTGTCGGAAGAACGGCTGAGTGCTTATCAGAATTTCTTTAGTGACTTCCGTCCCAAAGCGCCGACTGTGTACGCGTTCTTCACTACGGGGAAAGAGATGCCTCGTCTGCAACAGGCGGTATCGGCTGCCGATGCTGTGATATTGGGACATAGTACGGCGGATGAAGTGCAGAAGCACGTAGCACAGGTTTTATATGGCGGGGCAACGGCGGACGGACGGTTATCGGCTTCTATCGGCAATCTGTTTGCCACGGGAGCGGGGGTAACCATCGGCCCGATGACACCACCGCGATTTGTGCCCGAAGAATATGGCATGAACTCAGACAGTTTGGCACGTATCGACTCCATTGCGATGGAAGGCATCCGGAAAGCGGCTTATCCGGGCTGTCAGGTGGTGATACTGAAGAATGGGAAACCTATTTATGACAAGGCATTCGGTACTCACACAGGAACGGGGTCCACATCGGTACGCCCGACAGATGTATATGACTTGGCATCGCTTACCAAGACCAGTGCCACACTACTGGCTGTGATGAAACTGTATGAAACGGGGAAAATCAACCTTACGACCCGTCTGTCGGAGTATCTGCCTTTTCTGCAAGGAACGAATAAACAGAACATCACCGTACGCGACGTGTTGTTTCATGAGTCGGGCTTGCCTTCTACTATCTTATTCTATCTGGATGCTATCGACAAAGAAAGTTATAAGACAACTCTGTTCAAAAGCCGGAAAGACCAGGAGCACACGGTGCGTATCGGGTCACAGACGTGGGGCACTCCCCACTTTCAGTTTCGCAAGGGGCTGACATCGCCGACACGTACAGATTCGTGCACGCTTCAAATCTGTGATAATCTGTGGCTGAATGCCAAATTCAAAAAGGAGTATCTTCAGAAGATTGCCGATGCGCCTTTGTTAAGTCGGCGGTATCGGTATAGCTGTGTGGGATTCATCCTGCTGCAACAACTGGTGGAAACACGGACGGGAATGGGACTGGATGAGTATGTAGCGCAGGAATTCTATCGTCCGATGGGGCTGAAACGGACGGGGTATCTGCCCTTACGTTTTTTACCTAAAGAGGAAATTATCCCTTCGACTAATGACTCATTCCTGCGCAAGAGTAAATTGCAGGGATTTGTACACGATGAATCGGCAGCCTTTCAGGGAGGTGTATCGGGTAATGCCGGACTTTTCTCCACTGCCGAGGAGGTGGCACGCATCTACCAAATGTTGCTGAATGGCGGGGAACTGGATGGCAAACGGTATCTCAGTGAAAAGACTTGCCGCACTTTTACCTCTACCATCTCCCGACTGAGCCGACGTGCATTGGGGTTTGATAAGCCTGATATGCGCAATCCCAAGAAAAGTCCCTGTGCACCGGAAGCGCCGGCATCGGTATTCGGGCATATCGGCTTTACCGGTACCTGTGCTTGGGTAGACCCGGATAATAAGCTGGTGTACGTATTCTTGAGCAATCGCACTTACCCTCATGCTTGGAACAGCAAACTAATAAAACTGAATATACGCGGACGGATACAAGAAGCAATGTATCACGCGTTGTTATAAAGAAAAGGATATAAAAAGAGCGGTGGCATGGCGGGAATCCCGGTTGGATTCCTGACATGCCACCGCTACATTCATAGAAAAGGTTTAGTAAAAATATAGGGGTTATTTGCTTTCTTTCTGCATTACAAAGTCAAGAGTAGTAGGATTGAATCCGGGAACAGCTGTCTGAGCATCTCCTTCGCCCATCAACACTTCTTCTACATAAAGTTGGAACTTCAAGTCAGATGACTCAACGGCATAAGTACCATTTTCTACACTGGATACTTTTACTTCGATGTGAAGCGGTTGTGCTTCTTCACCTTCAGTAGCAGATGGAATCGTTACATCCAGTGCCAATGACTGCGGATTCATATCCATCATGATGCTGTCAGAAGCAGCGGTAAGAGTGGCTTCGTAACCTACTTTGTAAGGAACATCACCTACAGCCTCTACAATCTGATCAGCCATTGCATCATCATTTACGATAGAACGTACAATGTCTTTGATAGGAAATGCTGCGAAATGAACGGTATCATTAGCAACTTCTGCGGAAACATTCAATGTGCCTTCTGTAGCACCTTCATTTTCGTCAGCGTTAGTAGAAACAGACAAAGCCTGCATAGTACCCGTATAGTTACCATATACAGTTTCCGTAGTAACATTTCCGCCCGGAGGAGTTACATCATCATCGTTGTCACAAGCCGTAAAGGCAAAAACACATCCCAGTACCAGCGAGGGTACGAACCAGCGAGTGGTTTTCATTTCATTCTTCATACTGTTAAAGTTGAGGTTTTAGTTATTAATTATTTTCAATTACAATATGAAAAATGAGCATATAGCAGATTTACTGCACGTCGTCTATGTTAATTTGTGTTTCAAAAGTGCGAGTTTCTATCTCGCCATCATAATTATGCAGGCTAAAATGAACGGTAAGTAATTGGTTATCTATACCATTGGCATACTGCCACAAAGGCACGGAAAGATATGCACGCATGGTATAAGCAGGAACATCATCGACATCATCATGATAAAGAGTGAGGTAAACAGTGGTACTACCGGTTATCTCATCCTTCGCGATACTGTCTTCTACAAAATGGAACAGATGCCCACCATTTTGAGCTTTAACGCCTAACAGCATATTCAGATAGTTGCGTCCCATCCACATGCTTGTCAGTTCTACGGGATCGGTCTTTACACCTTCCTGAAACATGGAGGCCGGTTGCGGTAATGGAGAGACAACAGAAGATACAGCCCACAATTTCACCCCTGTCTGACCCTCGTTCTCCAGCAATTCATAATTACTGATGATACGCAAAGTAGTATCAGGCGATGTACGCACACCAGCACCATCCTCCAATACTGTCAAATAGTCTCCGTCATCAGTTAATACAGATTGCAACGTCCCGTCGGTACCAGAATGGGCTGTAAGAAACTCCAGTTTGACAGAAGGATATTCATAATCTTCGCCACATGCCACCAACAAGAGTAGTGCCAGACAAAGGGGGAATAAGAAAGTTATTATCTTCTTCATAATGCAATCATTTCTCCATTGCAGCTAAATAGTTCCTCAACGGATTGGCATACATCAGCAATAACTTCCCACGCAAAAAAGCTTCGTCTTTATTCGGCAAGTCTATACGGGATAGCTGTCGTTCCACATAGGTCATGAAACGCTGTTTATCTTCTTCTGTATAATGAGAAACAAAGGTTGCCGTACCAGACAACATATCATGGGCGATGTAATTGTTGGGATACAACCGATAATTGGAATGAATTCCCTTGTCGATAAGTGCCGATATACGGGCAAACAGTTCCTGTCGGGGCAATGAACGATCCATGTGCTGCAATTCGGCATTAATGCAGGGAGCTGTCTGAAAATGAACCCGACCTTTATAACCGATAATCCCGGTCTGCATATTCAGCAAGTCATCGGCTGTTGTTTTCTTGTAATCGGCATTATCTCGCTTCAACTGGAACTCTTTCGCTTTAAGGAAATCACAAGGGTCATATTCATAAGAGATAGAGAGAGGAGCAATATTCATTTCCATCAGGCGATTAATGCTATCTCCTTCACCACCCATAGCCAGCATCTTCAATACGCTGTCCTGTGTAAGGTCATCTGCGTCCTTGGCACGTCCCTCACGTTGGGCTATCCAAATGGATTGATGCTTGTCACGAATCGTATGGTGCATATAGCGAGACATACGTCCTGAAGCTTCCAGCATCTGCCGCATAGTGAGAGTCCGTTGTACAATAAACGATTTGTTTATCCGTACCAATTTCTTTATCCAAGGATAAATCAGCAGATTGTCACCAATAGCGATTTCTACAGTATCCAAACCCTTCTCCACCAACATAAGCGACAAGAAACCGGAATCCAGTACAATATCCCGATGATTGGATACATAGGTATAAGGCTGCTGCCATTCCGACAAGGCAGAAATATCTAACGTTACCCCGTCCGTAACCGCATTTATAATCTTCCACAAAAAAGGATAGCAACACGTTACCTGAAAATCTCTCTTTGTTTTACAGCCGCGTATCTGTTGCGCCAGTGTTTCAAAAGGCACCTCCGGCAATGCCGCTGTTGCCACTTTCTGAAAAGCCGGGTCGGCAATCAGCTCTTCAAATACTACCGGAAGTTCATCGTCGTAATACGGACGAATCTCGTCAAATTCGCTTGCATTATTCATGGCCATCATTGGTAAGTCTCAAAATTTGTTCTCGATAATATCAGTCATCACCTCTTTCATTTCCATGCCGGCGGCACGCACCTGCTGAGGGATAAAGCTGGTAGCAGTCATACCGGGCGTAGTATTCACCTCCAGCAGGTTGATTTTATCGCCCTCGGTGATGATGTAGTCTACGCGGATGATGCCCTGCGCTCCTAGTATGTCATAAATGGCAGAAGTAAGTTTCTGCACACGCTCCGTCAGTTCGTCTGAGATGCGGGCAGGAGTAATCTCGTCGGAGTCGCCGCAATACTTGGCATTGTAGTCAAAGTATTCATTATGGGATACCACCTCCGTAATAGGAAAAACGACAGACTTATCGCGAGTCTTATAGCATCCGCAGGTGATTTCCGTGCCATCCATAAAGGCTTCCACCAACACTTCCTGCGCCTCCTCAAAAGCCTTGGCGATAGCAGGCTGTATCTGCTCACGGGTCTTCACTTTGGTTACTCCAAAGCTGGAACCGCCCAGACTAGGTTTAATAAAGCAGGGTAAGCCTATCTTCTCGACAACCTCCTCGTCCGTAATACTCTGTCCAGACCGCAGCAACAATGAATCGGCAATGCGCACCCCATAGGCATGCAGATACTGATTGCAAGCAAACTTATCATACGTAAGTGAAGCCGCCAGCACACCACAACAAGAATAAGGGATATGCAGCATGTCAAAGTACCCTTGTAACTTGCCGTCCTCACCCGGTGTACCATGAATGGTGATATAGGCAAAGTCGAACGTCACCTTCTGTCCGTCCAACCGGAAACTGAAGTCGTTACGATCCACCGGCGCCTTACTGCCGTCAGGCAACTGCACATGCCAGTCCAGCCCGTGCATTTCCACAATATACAATGTATACTTCTCTTTGTCGATGAAAGAGTAAATGCCCTGCGCGCTGCGCAAGGAGACTTCAAACTCCGAGGTATCGCCCCCGGCCACGATGGCTATTATACGTTTCATTCTGTTTCTCTGTTACTAATATAGCCCCGCCACTTCTCTATCAGACGTGTCATGTCTTCCGGCAACTCGGAGGAGAAATACATTTCCTCGCCCGTCACTGGATGTACGAATCCCAATGTCATGGCATGCAACGCCTGTCGGGGACAGGTGTCGAAGCAATTGTTTACAAACTGTTTGTATTTTGAAAAATGAGTTCCTTTCAATATCTCGTGCCCGCCGTAGCGTTCGTCATTGAAGAGCACGTGCCCGATGTGTTTCATGTGGACACGTATCTGATGGGTACGTCCCGTCTCCAGAATACATTCTACCAGCGTGACATAGCCCAGCCGTTCGAGTACCCGATAATGGGTGACGGCATACTTGCCTTCCCCTTCTGGCAAGACAGTCATCTGAAGACGGTCTTTAGGATTACGCCCGATATTGCCCACAATGGTGCCTTCGTCCTGTTCCACGATGCCCCACACCAGTGCGCGATAACGCCGTTTCGTCGTTTTATTGTAGAATTGCAGCCCCAGATTCGTCTTGGCATCAGCCGTCTTGGCGATGACGAGCAGGCCGGAGGTATCTTTATCAATGCGGTGCACCAACCCCAGATGAGGGTCGTTGGCGTCATACCCCTTCGTGTCTTTCAAATGCCAAGCTATGGCGTTGACCAGCGTCCCGTGCCAATTACCATGACCGGGATGCACCACCAGCCCGGCAGGCTTATCCACCACCATCACATAGTCGTCTTCGTAAACTATGTTCAGCGGAATGTCTTCGGGCACCACTTCGTTATCATAGCGGGGACGGTCCATCATCACCGTGATGACGTCCATCGGTTTCACCCGATAGCTGCACTTCACCGGCTTGCCATTGGCCATGACAAAGCCTGCGTCGGCTGCCTTCTGTATCCGGTTGCGCGAAGCGTTGGTGATGCGGTCAAACAGATACTTGTCCACGCGCACCATCTCCTGTCCCTTGTCCACCACAACCCGGAAGTGCTCATAGAGTTGCGCCTCATCGCCCACCGGTTCTATGTCATCGAGGTCGTCGTTATCTATCTCTACGATATGGTCAGATAAATCTTCCATGATACAGGTTTGTTTTGTCAGAACCAAGAGTCATCTATTATAGGCTCTTCCTCCGTTGCGGGCTGTTGCGGCACGATGAGCGAATCGCGCATCATCATCAGCGAATCGTTCAGCAAGTCCAGACTGTCTTTGCCGTTACCAGCCACCAGCGTCAGCGTAGCGCCCATAGGAACGCCTTCGCCAAGCGACAACATACGTCCCCGATACTTCACACCATACACCCAGTCCCTTTCGCCGGGAATATATTCCACCGAGTCAAGTTTGAAACCAGAAGCCAGCATACTGGCCTCTGCCTGACGTAATGAACTGTTGTCCGCTACATCGGGAATCGCCTGCAAAGGAATGTTCAATGTATTGATAGTAAGATAGATGGTACGTCCCTCCTTCACCTTCTGTCCGGCAGAGGGATTATAGTCGAGAATGCAGCCTGCCGGTTTATCCTTGACGTATGTGGAGTCGGACACGGCAAACGTCAGCCGGCGGTTATCAAACACACGGGCAGCATCGGCCACGGACATACCCTTGACGTCGGGCACCAATATGGCTTCGCCATGATGCGTATAGATATCAATCCACTTGAGCGTGCCAAACACCGCCAGCACCACTGCCAGCACCATGCCGGCTATATTGAGCCAAAAGAAACGATTCTTCCGGAAGGAGAAAAACTCTTTGAATGTCATATTTCTATACTTTGGGGACAAAGATACGATAAATCAAGGAAATTTACGAAGAAAATCAAAGAATCAATTCATCATCAGACTCATATAAGGATGCCGCCCCGCAAAGAGCCATTCCGCCAACGTGGCGGGGGTAAATTGGCGATGACTGCCCAGCAGCGGTTCCGTGCTGAACGTGCATTTGCCACCCGTCATATAATAATAACCGCTGTTGGCGGAAAGCTGTTCATCGGTCAGAGCAATGTTAATGTCAACCTCAGGGTGTGCCGCAGCATACAGGCGCAGCAACTGATGAACCTTGATAATGCGCATCATACCCAAGGGACGCACCGCCGTACGTGCAGTCTCATCGACAGGACCTAACACCTGAATAGTAGTTTGCCGTACATGGCGACAGACGCAACGTAGCAGCCATTCCCGCCATACGGGCGCATCAGCCACCACCTCTCCCACTTGCCACCCTCCATCCTCGTCCGGATAGAGGAAAGCCAATGCCAACACATTGCTCCCACGACGAAGCGTGCCGATGAAACCGCCACCCAACTGCAAGTCGGCCAGCAAGACGCGGTAATCTTCCTTCGTATGCTGAATGCAACAATCACGCTCGCGCAGCTTCCGGTTCAGATACGCATACTCCTCCGGTCTATAGTCGCACGATCGGACAAAGGCAGGGGCATCGGCGGGAAGTGTCCCTCCCGCATCAGTAAACGGTGTGCAGGCCGTGTGGAAAAGCGATGCATAACCACTGCGGGCATAGTAATCGAACAGCCACGGCTCGGCCGGTATCAACGTGGAAAGTACCACGCCGCTACGATCCATACGGGCAAAGGCTTGCGACAGCAGCTCGCGCATCACGCCACGATTGCGATAATCGGGATGGGTACAGGCTCCGGAGACATAGGCGGTGGGAACGACCTCACCGTCACACGTCATGGGATAGGACAATAGCTGGAGAGCGGCAATCACCTCATCACCGCTGCTGATGGCAATGTTCACATCATTGCTATAACGCAGGCGAAAATAAAGGTCGATGAATGCTTCACTATCATTGAAGCAGAGCTGCCAAAGTTTTCTTACTTGTTCTTTCATTGTGAAAAGGATTTAGGTTCTTCTTGTTCGGGGTGCGGACGAAAGGGTTCACAAAAACAAGCACTACCACTTGATGGCCTCTACCGGCTCCTCGCGCAGGCAGGCTGTGTATTTCTCCAAGATAATGGCGGGCTGATAGGAAAGTTTTGCCTTACGGAGTCCCTCAATGCCCAAGTCTTCCTCGCGGTTCAGGTAGATGTATTGCTCGGGTACGTGGTTGGCAAACTCATAGTTTATCATGGCGTAAGCACCATCAACGCTCGTATCAGCCTTTTCCACATGCACACCGAAAGTGTCTTGATTGATGGGCATACCGAACGTGAAAGCGACGATGCGACCATCCACGTGCAAGATACCTCCCATCAGTCCCAGTTCGTCAAAGTGGCGCAGGGCATATACCAAGGCACGGCGCTCGTTACCGGTACCTTCCTGTTGGTCGCAGTCATTAGCCGCGCACCACTTGGCCTCCAGTTCCAGACACTCGTCGATACGGTCAGGAGTGATGGGGGTATACTCGTAGGCGTATGTCTTCTTGAAGCGGTTTACGTGGTTACGCTTCGCCTGAAACTTCTTGCCTGCCAGCGTGGCAAGGTCAGTACGCAGATACAAGTAATCGGCATAATCGCGGTCGGCCATAAAGTGGAAACGTCCGGGCATGAATGCCTCTATCTCAGAACACATGTCGGCACAGATACCCAACAGACAGAACGGTTTTCCCTCGGCATGGGCATCGTCATACAGCGTACGAAGGGCACGGCGCAGGTCTCCCTGCCCGATGGGCATCATATAGACCAACTGCCCGTCTGCCCAGAACTTCAACAGCAGATAACCGTCTTGCACGGCAAACTTCGTATTATACAGGAAACGCCAGCTGCACAGGTTGGAGAACGATAAGTCGCAATTGCGGCGTGGCGTATGCAGCGTGTAACTGGTTATCAACTCACGGTCGCTTATTTCAATGTCTTTAAAGGTAATCATGTCCGTGTTATATATTTACATTCATAAGAAGTCTCTCCAGTCACAGTCCCAGCCAGTGCAGGATGGCAGGTGTCAGCAAGGCCGTCAGAATGCCGTTCAGCGTCAGGCCGAGACTGGCGAAGGCGCCATACTTACGGCTGACGTCCATCGCTGCTGACGTACCCACGGCGTGTGCCGCCGTCCCCATGGATAAGCCCTGCGCGATGGGACTGCCAATGTGGGTCAGTTTCATGGCCTTGAATCCCAACATTCCTCCCAGCAGACCGACGCACACCACTACCGCTGCCGTCAGCGAGGGAATGCCGCCCAACGACTTCGTCACCTCCATGGCAATGGGAGTAGTGACAGACTTCGGCGCCAGTGAATAGATAATCTCCTGCGAGGCGCCCATCAGTTTGGCTATCAACACCACACTAACTACGCCGACCACGCATCCCGCCAATTGGGAAAGGAAAATAGGAAGTAACTGTTTCTTTATAGTCTCCAATTGCAGATAGAGCGGCACGCCCAGTGCCACCACAGCCGGCTTCAACCAGAACTCTATCAGATGGCCGCCCTCATTATAAGTCTCATAACTGATGCCTGCTGTCTTCAGCAGAATGATGAGCAGGGCAATGGTCAGCAAAATGGGATTCAGCAGCATGATGCCGGTCTTCTTTTGCAACAATTTGGCAAAGAAGAATATCCCGAACGTAACGGCCAGCAAGAAAAATTCATTCTCTAAAAAACTCATTTCCATCGGCGTGCTAATTGATGAACCCACCCTGTGACGACTATCACCAGCAGGGTACTAACTAATGTGGCAATGGCAATCGGCCAGAACTGCGCAGCAATAATATCGAAATAGAGCATCAATGCCACGCCTGGAGGAACGAAGAAAAAACCAAGGTTAGCCACCAAGAAATCGGACATTCCTTGCACCCAGTGCAACTTAATCCATCCCAATTTGAGGAACAACGTGAGCAACAGCATCCCGATGATGCTCGACGGCAGTTTCACTCCAGTCAGCCAAACTACCAGCTCACCTAAAGCCAAGCACCCGAAGAGGATGGCACATTGACGAATCATAATAGAAAATAGAATATATGCTTTAAAAACGGGCGCAAAGGTAACGTTTTTCAGCGAAAAACTATATTTCTAGAATCCTCTATTTACGCTATTGGCTATATCTATTTTTATGATTTCATAATCTCCTTCTCTATCTCCTCCACCGACTCGTTCATAAACCGCTTAACAAGGGTATGATTATTCAGATAATCAATGTCATCGCATAATTCATGCAATACGGATAAAAGATGAGAAGACAGCAATACGGTTTTCCCATCTTCCTTTAACGCACGAATCAACACCTTCAGCCGGATGCAACCATACAAATCCACCCCATTAAAAGGCTCATCCAAAATATACAGATCATTATCTTGCAAGAGAAGTGCCATCAGAGCCAGTTTCTTTTTCATGCCCGTCGAATAGTCCGATGCATACCGATGCATACCGATGCAGAGGAAGATGCAAACTCTCATTAAGGGCTTTCACTTGCGCCTCATCCACCCGCTTCCCTTTAGCACGGAGACAAAATTCCAGATATTCATATCCGGTTATCAAAGGATAAAAGTAAGTCTCTGCCGGTAAATAGCCAATGGAGAGGCCGGACAAACGACGTATATTCCCCTCATACGGAGTCAGCCCCATGATACAATTAAATAACGTAGTCTTGCCCGCACCGTTCTCTCCCACCAGACCATATATTTTTCCTGACTCGTAAGTCAATGACAACGCATCTAACACCCGAGTTTCTCCGTAGTTTTTCGACAGCTGTTCTATTACTATTACTTCCATATCTGCTTCAACTTATTTTTTACGACCAAAGACAACATTACGTCCAGTACGATAAAGGGGACAAACAGCAAAGGTACAACACAAGCATATAGAAACAAAGGTATCACTACAATCATCTGATACAGCACTATCCCCCACGTAGAACGGCAAACGTATCTGAACAAGCCGATATTCCACAAGGCAAGCACACCTCCCATCCATGCAGACAGAACAAATATCACTTCTTTCCAAACTGGAGAAGCGGCCAAAATCACTGCCATCAACAGCACACCGGTCACAGTCCCGTTCCAAAGAGCGGACAAACATATATATTGTTCCAGTTCCCCATAATTACGGAAATGGACCAAATCTTCCAGCCGTGGCACGTAGGCAAATGCCGCAGTCTGTACTACTCCCCACACCAACAGGCTCACTTTGGCTACACGCACATTGCCATGCCACACACCCACAACCGCCACTATCAACAGTAAGAAATATACCCACCCATATCGGCGGAACAAACGGAGATACTCCATGCCACCCCTATATAGAAAAGGTAACGGCACCACCAACGACTTCCGGCGCACCGGTTTCAAACCTGGTATCAGCATACAAGCCAATAAAATAACAACAGCCCCTATCCCATTTCCTTTCCACCCTTCCAGCAGTAAGAAAGGAAATCCGATAAGCAGATACTCTTTCCGCAAGAAACGTGTCAAATGCCCAACATGTTGCATCAGAAACTGTTTATCCTTCCGCTCATTGTGATAGAGCAGCAAACCCATACAGACCACCGCCGGCACTATCCATACGTCATCAACCTTCACCAGCACAGCGCATGCAACGGCAACTAGCAGCAGCAAAAACAAGCATCGCAACAAACCGATACTTACCAGCAAACGGCCTAACTGCCTACAACGAAGTTTCAGATAATAACCAAACACACGTTATCGAATAAAATTCGTACGAATCGGCACCTCTTTCTCCGGCACTGAGACTTGACTTTCCTTCAGACTTTTCAGTATCCATGCCATATTTCTACCCAATGTACGCATGGTCTGTAATCCCTCCAAATCCTGCGACACTTCACCGGGAACAGCGCCATAAGCCAAGTTCCAATATTGAGAAGGAACAACGGGCATATTATTAATAGTAAAATACTTATTCAAGCGGTCTATGGTAGCCGTAGCCCCACCACGGCGGCACACAGCAACCGCCGCAGCCGGTTTATAGGCCAAACGTTTCGAACCGGAATAAAACACACGGTCCAGCAAGGCGCAAAGTGAGCCGTTAGGCCCTGCATAATATACCGGAGAACCAATAACAATACCATCTGCTTCCGACATTTTCTCTAAAACCGTTGTGTAAACTTCATCGTTGAACACACAGTGTCCCAGTTCCACACACTTGCCGCACGCAATGCAACCCGGTATCGGTTTGACTCCTATATGCAAAATTTCGGTATCGATACCTTCCGATTCCAATGTTTTAGCTACTTCCGACAATGCCAAATAGGTATTCCCGCTTTTGCGTGGACTACCGTTCAATAATACCACTTTCATACCGTTCTAACTATTGATTTCAATTTCTGAAACTATAAACAAAAAACATGCCACAACCTCCTCTCACTGCAACATTTTTTCTTTCCCGCAGAACCAACGTGACACCCGACATCTGTCCATCACCCACGCTATGCCCAGACTGCCCGCCAGCGTAAACGCCGTAGCCAGACAAAGAAACAGCATCCCCGTCGGGTCAAATGCCAGAAAAGGCAAGAAGCTTTTGGAAAGAATCGTAAACAAGGGAGAGAACAGCAAAATCGGCAACGTATTACGCCCTATCATCAAGAAAGAAGATAATATCCGTTGGGGCAAACGCTGATACGTCCACAGCAGGAAGCAAATGACACAATACGTTATCACCATCCCGCCGGGTGTAAAACGGTTCAAATTCACCGGAAAGCAGCATAGCACCACCGCCGGCACAATGGCCCATACCAACGGTGGGAAACAATCGAGAAACGACCGTCCGCTCCGTCGTACCGCCGCTCCCACCAGAAAATAGAAAGCATTCGCCGGCGAACACAGATGCAGCCCATAAGAAACGCCCGCCAATACAACACCCAGCACAACAATAAACGGCAACAGATGCAACCGCGTTCCTAATCGGTGAACCGCATAGTACAACAAGCTACACAGCACCAGCGTATGCAGATACCAATAAGGGCCGATAGGTGACAGCAACACCTTCTCCATCAGCAGCGGAAACGTCAAGTGTCCGATATGTTCCCTGACGGGCAATAAGGAAGCCCCCAGCACATAGGCAGCCTCCATCACCGCATAAGGAATGAATATCCACCCCATGTTGCGCAGAAAGGGACGCACCTCTTTCCGCACATTCAGCAAGTAGCCGGACAAAACGAGGAAAGCAGGCATGTGGAACGTATAAACCACCTGCTTGGCATACGGGTATTTATCTCCGATATATACCAAATGAAATATCACCATCAGGGTGATAAAAATACATTTCAAGTAGTCCAACTGATCAATACGTCGGACACTCTTCTCCATAAGTGTTGTCATGCAAAATATTCCGATTAGCACTTATCCGAAGCCATCAGACACGCCATAGCAATGTTATAATATTTTGACAAACCGCTATCACTACGCGAAGGCAGAATGACCGGACATGTCGGCCCTTGCAACAATCCTGCCATGTCGGCGTGACTGAAAAGCGATACTGCCTTGTAGAAAGCATTACCGGACTCTATATTAGGGAAAATCAACACATCGGCATCCCCGCCAATGGGCGAAGCAATGCCCTTAATATCGCCGCTCGTCTTTTCGCAAGCAGTTTTCACGTCCAGCGGACCGTCGATAATCACGTCTCCAAACTCGCCTGCCTCTGCCAGTTCCACAATGTTCACATAGTCCAGTGAGTGAGGAAATTTGGCACTGACCTTTTCCGTACAGTGTATCAAAGCGATGCGCGGATGCTCAATGCCGAAACGGCGACAGGTGTGGATGGCATACCATATCATTTCGATGCGCTGCTGTAACGTGGGACGGGGAATGACAGCAGCATCCGAAAAAAACAGTAGTTTGTGGTACGTTGGAATCTGCATCACTGCCAGATGAGTCAACACCTTGCCTCGCGGCAACAGCCCTTTCTCCTTATCCAGGATGGCATGCAGCAGATTATCCGTATTGATGATGCCTTTCATCAGGATGTCCGCCCCACCTTCGCGCACAATGCGCACAGCCTGTCGGGCAGCTTCGTCCGGGTCTTCCACATGGATGGTACGCACATAGTCGGGATAACGTTTCAAGGTGGAATACTTTTCCAGAATAGCAGAATTGCCTATCATCAGGAATTCGGCAATCCCCTCTTCCAAGGCACGTGCTATGGCATACTCCGTATTCGGATCGTTGGCACAAACCACGGCGATGCGCTGCCGTCGGTTTAATGATTGCAAATGGTCGGTAAGTTGTTGAAAGGTTCTAATAGGTTGCATATATGACTTGTTTTTAGCAAATATCCGAAAAAATGCTGAGAATCTACCATATTTATGTACTTTTGTGGGAAATATTACGTAATATAAGACACATGAACAGCCTCATCTATCCTCCGTATTTGCACGAAGGCGACCAAGCGGTGATTTTGTCTCCTTCCGGCAAAATAGACAAGCATTTCCTGACGGGTGCTGCGGCACGTCTGAAATCATGGGGACTGCAAGTGACCCTCGCACGCCATGCGGGCAGTGAGCATGGCAATTATGCCGGCACCATCCGTCAACGGTTGGGAGACTTGCAGCAGGCGCTGGATGATGAACAAGTCAAACTTATCCTTTGCAGCCGGGGCGGCTATGGTGCCGTGCATCTGGCTGAAAAATTAGACTTCACCCGCTTTCGCGAACATCCCAAATGGCTGGTTGGGTTCAGCGACATCACAGTGTTGCATAATTTATTGCAGGCAAACGGGTTTGCCTCACTTCATGCTCCTATGGCACGCCATCTGACGGTAGAACCTGAGGATGACTTCTGCACCTGTGCCTTGAGAAACATCCTATTCGGCCGTGCCAATATGGACCAAGGCTATCGCTATACGGCTTCTGCACACAAGCTGAACAGACAAGGAACAGCAAGCGGTATTCTGCGCGGTGGTAATTTGGCCGTATTCTACGGGCTGAGGGGCACGCCGTGGGATATTCCCGCCGAAGGTACCATCCTCTTCATCGAAGATGTAGGCGAACGGCCACATGCTGTAGAGCGTATGCTCTACAACCTGAAACTGGGCGGTGTGTTGAAACGTTTATCCGGTCTCATCGTAGGACAATTCACCGAATACGAAGAAAATTATTCGCTGGGCAAGGACTTGTACGGCGCCATAGCCGACTTGGTAAAGGAGTACGATTATCCCGTCTGCTTCGACTTCCCCGTGGGACATGTCACCCGTAACCTGCCGCTTATCAACGGGGCGGAGACTGTGCTCGAAGTGGCAAAGAGGGAGGTCCGACTCACCTTATCCATGCCTGACGATTCTGAAACGATACATGTATAAAGCATTATGCGCACGAAAAGGAAAATATACAGATACATTATGAAGAAAACAAACGCTCTCATTTCGCTGTTCATCCTGCTCTTGACAGGAGGTTCATGCAATAGTAACAAAAGTGCCGAAAGCAAAAGCGCCTCTACACCGTGGACTGAAGAAGAACTAGCGGTCAGCGTACCGGCATTCCATGCCGACAGCGCCTACCGATATGTGGCCGAACAGGTAGCATTCGGTCCCCGCGTGCCTAACAGTACCGCCCATCGTGCCTGTGGAGACTACTTAGTGAAGAAACTGACCCAACTAGGTGCACAAGTGCACACACAGGACATGGACCTCGTAGCATACGACGGCACACTGCTCAAAGCACGTAACATCATCGGCGTTTACAAGCCAGATACCAAACGACGTATCGCCCTCTTTGCCCATTGGGACAGCCGTCCTTGGGCGGACGATGACCCCAAAAAGAAAAACCGTTATACTCCCGTGCCCGGTGCCAACGACGGTGCCAGCGGTGTAGGTGTTCTGTTAGAAATCGCCCGCAACCTGCAACAGCAACAGCCGGAACTGGGTATTGACATCATCTTGCTGGATGCCGAAGACTACGGACCGCACCAATCCTACAAAGGGGCACACAAGGAAGAGTTTTGGGCACTTGGTGCACAGTATTGGGCCAAGAATCCCCACGTACAGGGTTACAATGCCCGTTTCGGCATCCTGCTAGACATGGTAGGAGGGGAAAACAGTTCTTTCTTCTACGAAGGATATTCCGAAAGCTATGCCAAGGGCATCAACCGTAAAGTGTGGAATGCCGCCCACAATGCCGGCTTCGGCAGTTACTTCATCCAAGAGCAAGGAACAACGGTGACCGATGACCATGTGTTTGTCAACCGTTATGCACGCATTCCCACCATTGACATCATCTCCACCGATGCCGACGGTGGTTTCTACCGTTACTGGCACACCGTAAAGGACGACATGGATGGCATAGACCGCAACACACTGAAAGCCGTAGGCCAGACGGTGATGGAGGTCATTTACAGAGAAAAATAATTAAAAGCATCAAATCATTATGAGCATTGACGAAGCACAAGATGAAATTATCGCCGAATTCAGCGATTTTGAAGACTGGATGGACCGTTACCAACTTCTCATTGATTTAGGTAATGAGCAACTTCCGCTCGACGAACAGTATAAAACCGACCAGAACCTGATAGAGGGCTGCCAAAGCCGTGTGTGGCTGCAAGCCGACGAAGTGGACGGACGCCTCGTGTTCCAAGCTGAGAGTGACGCCCTCATCGTGAAAGGCATCATCGCCCTCCTCATCAAGGTATTGTCCGGACATACACCGGACGAGATTCTGAATGCCGACCTCTATTTTATTGACCGCATCGGATTGCGTGAACATCTGTCACCCACACGCAGCAACGGACTGCTCTCTATGGTGAAGCAGATGCGGATGTATGCGTTGGCGTTCAAGGCGAAGAATTAGTTGACGAGGGGACGAGTGGACGAGGCCACAAGGGGGGGGTGAGACATAAGAACAAAATCCTTGTGACCTCGTCCACTCGTCCCCTCGTCAACTAAAACTCAATCCGCCCGATACTCCAGAATATCCCCCGGCTGACAATCCAGTTCCTTGCAGATAGCCTCCAGTGTAGAGAAGCGGACGGCACGCGCTTTCCCCGTCTTTAAGATAGAAAGATTAGCAGGAGTGATGCCGATACGTTCGGCCAAATCGCCCAAAGCAACTTTGCGGCGCGCCATCATGACGTCCAGATTTACGATAATAGCCATATTACTCGTCCCCTCCTTTCTGTGCATCCAAAATCTTCCACCACGATGTTTTGCTACGGCTCAGACGATAGAAAGCATACATCCAGCCGTACATCCACAACACGAAGAGAGTGGTTCTCAATCCTTTCTGTCCTTCATCAAACAAAGGGTAAAAGCCGAGCAAGAATATCACTTCCGACAGTATCAAAGTCAACATAAAGCCCCCTATCAGGTAAAGAACGGCTTTCAATTTTCGTTTCGTATCTTTTTTCATTGCAATTCAGGTTTTAATTGGTTAGTTTAGTCTTCCTGCCTCCTCCTTTTCATACGGTCAAATCCTGCTCTTCCTTCATACGGATGCCTATCTTGAACAAGCAAGCGATAAACAGGATGAATACCCCTATAATCATAAACATGATATCGCTATAGGCTTTCGTAATATTCTCATACACAAGATTATTAATAACATTCTGCGCAATGCCGCCAAACACGGTGACACAGCCGATAACCGTCACCAGGTTGGCATTCTTATGGGTAAACACACGACGGTGTTTCACTTCCCGCATGATAACGATGACCGTCACACCACACACCAGCGCCACAGCCAGATTCACACCACGCGTCACCAGCATCCACGCATCCATCGTACCTTCCATCCAGTCCACCACCGACAAGATGGTACGCAGCATCTCAGTCAGTACGCCGCAGCCACACACTATTGCCAGACACATCATTACGAACTCCAGTTCGCGTTTTTCGTCTTTTTCCGTCATAGGTTTCATATCGTTTTCTCCTTTCCGACACCGTTAAATGGTCAAATCCTGCTCCTCCTTCATGCGCAGGCCGATGGCAAACACCTCGCCCACAATCAGTGCACAGAGTCCCAACAAGAGCGAAGTCGTCGAACACATATCGCTGAGTGACAAATCGTACCCGTCCATTGCAAACACCTCTTCCACGCGGATGCAGGTCAGATAGGCCAGCAGGAACGAACAGCCATAGACTACCAGCAACAGAATGCCCAAACGCCGCAACCGGCGGACGTTACGCCAGTTAAAGATGTCCGAACGGTTGATGGCCACTATCAGCCGGATAAAAAGAATCAGCGCCCAAACGGTGCTCACCGCCGCCAAGATACCCGTCAGACCGGAAACAGCCGAATAAAAAACATTCTCAGGCTTCTCCACACTGACGACGACAGCCCCATAGACCACCGGCACATACGCCTTGCTTTTCACATTGTACACCGAATCGAGAAACAAAGACGTATCTTCTCCCTTCATTGCACGAGGCACCAAGCTGATGGCTTCCATATTCGTCATTCGACTGATTTGACGGGCAGCCATCACAGAATCGACCGGCGACCCCGCCTCGTCCAACTGACGGGCATGTTCATAACCGGTTTTGGCGCCTATCCAGGCACCCATCGTCAGGTAGTAGCCCGCCTCTACCACCGAGTAGCCCATCACCAACAAGATGATGACGCACAAAATGTTCAATCTCTTTTTCATATCCTTTTCTTATTTTTATTCATCATTCAACGAAAGCCGTTGCAACTGCCATACGGCCAGCAGGAAAAGCGGTATCGACACTCCCACACAAATGGCATAAGCCGTAGTCCCCATAATATCCACCGTCAGTTCCGCATCGGGAAACTGCAAACTTCCCCACACAGACAGACTGTTATTCAAGATATGTACCACGATGCACGGCACTAGACTGCGAGTCCGATAGTACAACCATCCTAAGAAGAAGCCCGAAAAACTGGCGGCAACTATCTGTACCGGATTCATGTGGTAAATGCCAAACAACAATCCGGACAACACAATGGCCACCCACGGTTTGTAGCGCGACAACAGCAGCTTCGTCACCGTGCCCCGGAAAAGCAGTTCTTCCACAATGGGGCCAAAGATACAAATTCCCAAAATACCGACCCAACTACCCTGCAACATATCAAACGTCGATTCCGTCCAGTCCGGCAGGAAAGTAAGCAGTGACATCACGGCGTCTATCAGCATGATGGCCGTCACGCCCGCCACACATGTCCACCCCAAACAGCGCACCGATGTAGGCGCATACAGTCGGCTGTCCCCCGACAGATATTTGCCCTGCCACAGATAAAGCGCCACCAGTGCAAACCCCAGCCATATGCTAAGTACCGCAGCCGCACTGCTCATGGGTACTTTTTCCAGCCCCTCAGCACCGTGAACCACCAGATAATAGGCCGCCACAAAAATACCGGCAAACAGATTACCCACCAGTAGCAACAGGCAGCTTATCAAGATTGTCTTTATCGCTTTCCACATATCATCTGTTCATTTACATTCATGTAATCTAAACTTTCCCTTAACAGGCGGGAACCGCCATGCCCACCAACATCAAAACGGCAGTAGCAAGAGAAAGAACCAGGAGCGCAACGCTCATTAATGCATTTTTCATTGTTGACAATAGTTTTTAAATGAGAATTATCTGCCCATCCAAGCATCTGCTATGGCGTGCTTCATATCGATATACGCATCATTTAACAAAAGTACCATGACGTAAACGGCTATAAAGATAACAGCGCCTTTTACCACGTTTTTCGCACAGCTTTTCAGCGTGTTCTTCGTGCGAGATTGTTTCATTGTATTCATACCTTTATTCTTTTTATGGTTAATTCTTTCTCTTGTTTGAAACTCGATATTCATTTACCGTTTTTCGATATGCAAAGAAAAGAACTTTTTTTGAAACCGCCAAAGGAAACATGAAAAAATTATCGAAATTCAATATAATATTATTAGAAAAGAGATACAAAGTGGCTTTCAACGGCTTTTGAGGAGGGGATACTGCTCTTTCTAAACATCTAAACTAAGCACAAATACATGAGGATTTTCAATATATTTTCGAAAATCGACCTCTCCTTCACCCATTTGTATAGATACATTACTTCGCGGAAACAGAGCCTCAAGCCCGCTCAGAAGGTGCTGTGACGGGGCTTTGTTCCGAAGCCTTTCGGAGCACGAACGAAATTAACTTGGAGCACGCTCGCAAAGGCTTGGAAACACGACCCGAAAGGCTTCGGAGCAAACGGCCTGCTATACGGCATCCTTCTTGTACACATATTTTATTATCCGCACTTTATTAACCGAGAAACAAACCGGAGAAACGAACAAAACAGGCACAAAAAAACCGGAAAGTACCCCCATACTTTCCGGCCAATGCAGTCAAAATCGACCTTAATCAATTATTAACCTAACACGCGGCAAAGATAAACGTTTTTTTTCGGAATTCACTGTCTTTCACCCTAAAAAGTAGGAAAGAGTCTACATTTTCCTCATTCGTAAACCTGCACCGGCAGCTCTCCCCGCAAGGCACCCAAAGCATTCAGCGCCAACGCTTCCATTTCATCCTCACCCGGATATACATAGACGGACGCCAGGAACTCTACACGTCTGCGCAAACGAGAAACGATGTAGTCGGCATGCGCCATACCGCCTGTCAACAGGATGGCATCTACCTGCCCGCACAGCACTGTGGCAGCGGCACCGATACTCTTCGCCACCTGATATATCATGGCATCCAGCACCAAAGCAGCATGTGCGTCGCCCTCGTCAATACGCTTGATGATAGCCTGCACATCCGTAGTGCCCAAATGGGCGGCCAGTCCGGCACGACCGGAAATGCGCTTCTTTAAATCACTTTGGGAAAACTGCCCCGAAAAGCAGAGGTCTATCAGACTGCCGGCGGGCAATGTTCCGGCACGTTCGGGGGAAAACGGGCCTTCGCCATCCAAGGCATTGTTGACATCGACACAACGCCCGTGTCGATGGGTGCCGATGGAAATGCCACCACCTAAATGGCAAATAATCAGATTCAGGTCTTCGTAACGTACAGGACAGTCGGGATGGAGTGCCGTCTGCTCGGTGGCAAAACGACGGGCAATGGCCCGTTGATTCAAAGCGTGCCAGATGGTGATGCGCGGCATCAATGGCGAACCGGTGATGCGGGCTACCTCGTCCAGTTCGTCCACCACACCGGGGTCGGCTATAAAGGCACGGCAATGGGGCATGGTCACTGCCAGTTCCACCGCAATCAGGCATCCTAAGTTGCAGGCGTGGGAACGCATGGCATGGACAATATCGTTCAGCATGGCGTCGTTCACCTCGTACACGCCGCCGGGAATCGGTTTCAGCAGTCCGCCGCGTCCCACCACGGCATCGAAAGCCATCGGGATGCCGGCGCCTGCCAGTTCGGCAAGCACCAGATTCTTACGAAATTCAAACTGGTCAATGATACGGGGATATTTCATCAGTTCTTCCACCGAGTGACGCAGGGTGCGCACCAGCACCGGGCGTTCGTCTTCATAGACGGCCATCTTGGTGGAAGTGGAGCCGGGATTGACAACAAGTATTTTCATTTTGTAAGCAAATTAACGGTCATATGCCACAAATATACGACTTTTATTGAACAATCCGTTATTCCCTATCCCGTTTTCACTGGTTGATTACCTGCTGAAGTTCTTCAAGAGTCAACGTGCCGTTCATCACGATGAGGGTCACTTCGTCCGGACTGTCCACCCACAGTACGTATTCATTCTGCTCTTTTCCTTCCTTGACGCAGATGATGATATGCTCGTTCTCCTCCTTGACACGCATCAGCACCTCGTAACCGTTGTGAGACCAGTTGTTCGGCAATTCTTTACGGATGTCGGCGGCAACCGCCTTGTCCTCGCAGGTAAGAATCTGAAGACCGGTAAGCTTGTGAATCACTTTGTCCAGATGTACATCCCCGGTAGGGTTGGCATCTTTCATTAAACTGAACATTTTTGGGGAAATATAGACAGTAGCGACACCTTTGCGGTCGGCATACTTATCAACCAAGCTTTCTTGTGCAAACAGGGCTGTTGTGCTTATCAGCGCACAGAACAGCAGGAACATGTATCGTTTCATTTCTTGGGGTTTTGAAGGTTATTAATTTGGTCTTGTAACTTTTGGGCAGCTTCTTCGGCTTTCTGCATGCTTTGCTGTCCTTTGTTGAGGGCAGAGGCAAAGAGCCTCAGCGCACGTTCGGCCTCGGCTTGCGCCGATGCGGGATTGTCGAAAGTGTCGCGGGGCGTGTACTTCGCTTCCTGAAAATAGAGTCCGATACCTGCCAGTAACAACAGTGTGGCGGCAATGCCCCACAGCGGACGACGGATGAGAAAACGGCGGGCAGAGGGTTTGGCACTCCTCTCCGGGCACTGTTCTTCCGCCTCCCAGCGGTCGATGTGGTCAGACAGGCGTTGTCCCAGCCCTTTGGGCACGGAGATAGAGTCCACGTCAGCCATACGGAGGAACAGTTCCTTGTCGGCCTGCCACTCCGGCACCACGTCGTTGTGAAGGAAATATTCGCGGAGACGACGCTCCTCGTCTATAGTAGTCTCGCCCTGATAGTAGCGGGACAACAGTTGCTTGATTTCTTCGTTCTTCATCATCGTTCTGTGATTCGTTTGAATTGTTCACGTATCTTCTTACGGGCACGGGACAGCGTTGCGCGGATGTTCACGGCATTCAGTCCCGTGGTTTCTTCTATTTCGTCAAAGGAACGTTCGTCCACATCGCGCAGCCACAATACCCGTCGCTGGGTGGGAGGCAGGGCAGCAATGAGCTGCTTCAGTCGGACGGTCTCGTCGCGTTGCTCCAAGCGTTGACCGGGGTCATCGTCTGCGGGCAGCGGAAGAGTATCTTCCAGTGTCTCTTCGGCCTCGTGGCGACTGCTGCGCAACTGATCGAGGCAGAGGCGGCGAATCAGACTGACGCAGTAGGCCTCGGGGTTGGTGCGTATGTCCAGTTCATCGCGCTTGCGCCACAGCTTCAGATAGGCATCCTGCACTATGTCTTCAGCATCCTGCGCATTCCACAACAAAGCGTAAGCAGTGCGGTAAAGCCGGGCATGCAGGGGCAGAAAGAGAGCCTTGAATTCATCGGCATTCATTGCATGAGCAAATGTCAGTTGTTCATTTCTATCAACCTGTTCAGGTCACTCTCCTTGAAGTTGCCACGAATATCAACGAGGGCGCAATCATCCGGACTGCAACAGACAATAAGCAGTTCGCGGATTTCATCGCCTTTCTGTTGTACAAGGATGTTGACCTTCTCGCCATCTTCGTTGATGCGCACCAAGGATTCGAACTTGTCTTCCTTCAACTGTCCGATACGTTTGGCAAAACGTTCTTTCACGGCTGTACTGCAATCTTCCAAGTCGAGTACGCGGAGGCTTTTCACTTTCTTCATTATATCTTTGGTGGCTTCATCCTCATTGCCCATGGCAAGACGGCCTATCCACAACAGGAAGGGGGAGACGGAGACGTATTCGGCGTTACGTTCTTCCTTAAACTCATGAAAAATGGAGTTAACGCTGCTTGCCCATGTCAGTTGGACGGCCAGTAACAGCAATAAGCATGTCAGTATTCGTTTCATACGATGGTTATTTTTTTAGTTTATAATCTGTTTTAATCCCGGGTTTTACTTCAAAGACGGGAGAAAGCCGGAAATTGTTGCACGCCTTTCTGTTTTTTTTGAAGAAAAATAAAAATAATACCCGGACAGACATCGTAAACCTGGCGACATCCATCCGGGTAAGCAAAACAAAGTTTTTTATAAAGGTCGGTTTAGTAAGACTTCAAAGAACGGGAATCAATATCCTTCTGTCTGCTCCAGTGCAGGATTATTGGTCATGGTATCAGCATCAAGCGGCCACAACAGATGGTCGGCATTGGTCAGCGAAGTGTATTTCAACACGTATTGAGAACCAAAGCGACGGAGGTCGTACCAGCGCTTGCCTTCGAATACAAATTCCTTGAGACGTTCGCGCAGCAAGACTTCTTCAATGCCTTCGTCATCGCCAGCCATACGACCATATGCCATCGTTGCGGCGTCGTAATTGCTGCCATACGCACGGCGACGGATGTCGTTGATTTCATCCGACGGATCTCCACCGATCAAGGCTTCGGCTTCGGCCTTCATCAGTAACAAATCGGCGTAACGGTAAATGGGATAATCGTCGGCAAAGGTACGATAAGAATCGCCCGACTGCGTTGTGCCCAGATATTTGTAGGCGAAACAGCCCCGATAGATGTAGGTGCTGCCGTCGGATTGTTGTTCGTAAGCAGCACGCAGCGTGGCATCGCGACGCATGTCAAGGCTGTTGTAACAACTGAATAAATCGGTGGCCAACGGGTAGTAGATGTTACCATTGAAGTTAAGGTCGAACCGAGCGCCCGTAGCAGAAGCGTAAAAACTGTTCAGTGTGTTCTGCTGGGGAACCATGCGGTTACGCCACTGCCCATTGAAGAGCTGTGACTCGTTATAATCGTTGTGCAAGGCAAAGATAATCTCACGGTTACCTTTATTGTCATAAGCAAAGACATCGGCAAAATTATCCAGCAAGCCTATATCGGAGACATTGGAGCGGATATCTTCCAATGCGCTGAGTGCAGTACGGGCATCAGCTTCCCCTCCATCCATCTGACGAGCTGACCACAAATAGACTTCGGCTTTCAACATCAGTGTGGCCGACTTGCTCCACAAGGTACGGTCGTCGCGGAAAGAGTAGTCGCTGCCAAACTGTTCTTCAGAGGAAGTGATATCGGCCTTGATGTTTTCCATGATTTGTGCGGCAGGGGTGGCGGCTTTCTGCAAGTCACCGACTTGGAAGCCGGTACTGGGTTCGTCCTGCCAAACGACATTGCCCCACGAGCGCAACAAGTGGAAATAATAGAAGGCACGCAGGCCGTACATAGTGCCCAGATAATATCTCTTGTCCGAGTCGGTCAGCAATCGGGTGTCAGTGGCACGGCTGATGAAAAGATTAATCTGGTTGATATTGGTATAAAGATCGGCATAGTTCGTCAATCCGGGACGTTGCTCACTGAGCAGGTTTCCGGTAATTTCCTGTGCCTGGTTGCTTTCCGACGTCCATCCAGTAGAAGCCGCACTGTAAATGTCCGAACGGAGTTCGCCTAAGATGAAAAGGTTCTCGCTATCCTGGTCGCGCAGCAGGCTGTGGACTCCGTAAACGAAAGAGGTAAATTGCCCCTCGTTGGTCCACATGTCGCGGTCAGTTATGCTGCTCACAGGGTCCATGTCCAAACAACCGGTCAACGAAGCAGACAAAGCTGTCGCCAACGTAAATGATAAATATCTGTTCATGATGATTCAATTTCTTGTTTACAATTACACAAACATCTCACAAAGCATCAGAAAGAGAGGTTAACGCCTACCAGTACCGTACGTGGCGTGGGATAACGTCCCATGTCCACACCTCCGTTATAGGTCAGCGGGGCTTCGGGCGAAGTACCTGAATAGCCGGTGATGTAAAACAGGTTCTGACCGGTGACGTAGAGCGAAGCTGCACTCAGACGTGCTTTCGCAATCCATTGGGAAGGTAATTTCCAACTCAAAGTCAATTCGCGCAATGCCAGATAATCTCCACGCTCGTAAAAACGGGAACTGCGGTTGTTAGGGTCGGTCATGTCGGCACCCGTAGAATTGCGGTAGATATTCTTTTTGGCGGTAGAATCGTCGTAGTAGAGTTTAGGAATGTCGGTGTCGCGATTATCCGGCGTCCAGCTTTTCAGACCTTCACTAATGATGTTCTTGAAACCGACCGATTGTCCCAGCGAGCGCATTGCCACCATATTCAGGATGGTGTGTCCTACTGCAAAATCGAAACGGCCGTAAAGTGATACATTCTTATAAGACAGTGTGGTGGAAAAACCGCCTGTCCACTTAGGATACATGTTTCCTACTTTCACACGGTCCAATTCGTCTATGATGTTGTCTCCATTCAAATCGGCCCACAACACATCACCCTCCTCTATAGGTTTGGTCAGTCCGTATTTCTGTCTGTCGGCTTCGCTCACATTAGGGCCGTAAAGACCGGCAATCAGATCAATATAATTGCCTGCCAATGCTTCAACCTCTGCTTGGTCACGCAACACTTTTACCTGCTTATAGGCATACATGTCGCCCAGCGTGTGTCCTTCCTGATAGCCGCCTACCCAAACAGCTTTGCCCTGTGCAGGGTCCCATACTTGGAAACCACCTTGGCGGTTGTTCTCATTGCCGTTATAGGGAAGTTTGATGATTTTGTTGTAAACATAGGAAGCATTAAACGAGAAATCCCAACTGAAGCCTTTAGGATTGGCCAACAGATGCAGGTCGCCTTCTACTTCGAAACCGCTGTTACGCAACGTTCCCAAATTGGTCATGAAAGAGGAGAAACCGGTATAGGACGGCAAGTTGACATTGGTCAGCAAGTCCGAAGTGGTACGATTGTAGTAGTCCAATATCAAATTGAAGCGGTTATTCAGGAAGCCTAAATCAAGACCGACCTCAAAAGATTTGCTCTTCTCCCAACGCAGATTGGAGTTTATCACTCCTGTATTCAGCATTCCGGTGTGACCGTTATATTGGTGTGTATTCTCCCATTGGCCGTAAACGCCATATACGTCATAATTGCCGATGCCGTTCACATTACCATTGATACCGTAAGAGATACGGGGCTTCAGTGTGGAGATAACGTCTGCCACCTTACTGTCTTTAAAGAACGGCTCTTCGTGAACGTTCCATCCCGCCGACACACCAGGGAAGAAGCCCCAACGGTTGTCCGACAATTTAGAGATACCATCGTAACGCGCTACGGCAGTAAAGAGGTAACGGCGCTGATAATCGTAAGTGATGCGGGCAAAGCCGGAAGCGATCCGATAACCCTCACGGAAAGAGTAAGCTGTCATATTATCCTGACTCGAACCGTTCAGCGTGGGAATATCGTCAAAAGGTGCTCCGTCACCCGTACCACTGTATTCCAAGAACTGATTCTCGAAATATTCGCCCCCCAACAATGCGGTGAAGTTATGCTTATCAGCAAAGGTATCAGTGTACTCCAACTGGGCACTATGTTGCTGCTGAATGGTACGCTGATAGTCATAAGAAGCGGCACGTGTGGAGTTGACACTCCAATAGTCTCGGTATTCCTTATCAAAGGTTTCTTTGGTATAATCCTGATAATAGAGCGAACTGCTCTCACGCAGATAGAGTTTATCTTTCAATATCTCCAAATCAAAACCGACATTCACGGTAGTACGGCGTGTATTGTTCTGATTCGTCAGTTTGTCCAACCAATAGAGGGGATTACCGTCACGTTTGCCATAACCATAGTTGGGAGTTCCATCCGGCAAGAAAGGATTCCACGTAGGCTCAATGCTCTGCATACGTTCAAACAGGTCGGCCGGGTCATCATAATACAGTTCCGGAGATTCGGAAGTAGTGAAGCTCACACCACCTTTGACGTTCAGTATGGGCAACACTTTGTAATTGGCATTCAACGTTGCACTGAAGCGGCGATATTTCGTGCCTTTCACCGTACCATCCTCTGAATAATATCCCAAAGAAGAAGCAAATGCGCCTCGTTCATTGCCACCGGTGAAGCTCAGGTAATGGTCTTGCGCAAAGGCCGGATCTTTATACACTTCATCACGCAACGTAGTACCATAGTCCTTGAAAACGATTTGTCGGCCGGTCACCGGGTCTGTCATCTGCTGCCATCCCTGTTGCAACAGATTCTCATTGCCATCCAAATAGCGGATAGAGAATTGTTCCGGATTATTGGCACCATACACGGCCCCATAACCGCGCATGTTATCCAACCCTGTCAAATCCTCTCCGTTACTATATACATAACCCATACGGCCATAGCGGATATAATTCTCCGCATTCATATATTCATACCCCTTACGGGCGAAATTTAAACCGGCCTTAAACTTGTATGTCACATGAGCTGCACCTGCCGACCCTTTCTTGGTCTGTACCAATATGACACCACTGTTGGCACGAGCGCCATAGATGGCCGTTGAGGCCGCATCCTTCAGCACTTGTATAGACTCGATGTCCGAAGGGTTAATATCATCCATCGAACGGACTACCCCATCTACTACCACCAACGGCTGACTGGACGACTGAATGCCCGCCCCACCGCGTAACACGATAGTGGGCGCACTGCCCGGTGCACCGCTGGTGTTAATAACCCGCAGACCGCTGACCGAACCTTGCAGCGCTTGCGCCGCATTACTGATAGCTGCACTCTCCAACACCTTGTTATCCATTTTCGAAACGGCAGTAGTCATGGTGGAACGTTTCTGCTTGATGCCGTAACCCACGACTACCACTTCATCCAGTTTCTGTGTATCTTCCTTTAACAGAATACGCAGCGATGTTCCGTTCCATTTGACCTCCTGCGTGACATACCCCATAAAGGCAATCTCAATGACATCTCCCTGACGGACACCGTTCAGTGTAAAATGCCCGTCCATGTCAGTGATCGTTCCATTCGAAGTGCCTTTCACCATAGCGGTGGCACCTATAAGACTCTCTCCGTTCACGTCTGTCACTACACCTGTACACACTCCGTCCTGTTGTACGGCATGAATTCCGGTCACTTCCGGTGCAAGGGCAGTGGCTCCCGTCACATCAGATACTCCTAAAAAGACGAGAAACAAACCTATTGACTTCAAAATACGTTGCATGTTGATTCTATTGAAAAACGCTTATTTATTCTTCGCTCTACATCTGAGCAAGGAGTGTACCAATACGAAGCGGTCTCTTGACATTCGCATCAAGAGACCGCATAAATAATTATGTATAAAAGACATATGTATCCTTCAAGGCTGACAACACACCTTTACTCTTCCATGTGCAAAAGCGTGGAAATGGGTAAAAATTCCACAGTATCGTCCATCGACAATTCCACGATTTTACCTTTTTCCGACTTATCTTTTCAAGTTTGGATTCAAGATAGCATCTTCATAAGGATAAGGTGCATACATCTTATTGTCGTCCCACGTACCGGTAACCTCCACCGCTTCCTTGCGGAAAACACCCGGAGCAACTTCAATTTCCGGATTCTGTTTACGATACTCGAAATGCTCTTTATAGCGATACATCCGGAACATGTCGCGAGCACGGGTAGCAAGACTTGCCCAATAATAACCGGCTATTTCCCAACCATGTTCATTATAGGCTGCTTCGGCCAATTCTTCGGGAGTCATGGACAAAGAATACAGATTTGTCTGCTGGCCGTCCGCACGGTTGCGCACCTGGTTCAGTACATCGACTGCACGCTGTGTCACCTGTCCGGCACGTGCCGTAGCCTCAGCATACCAACAGTACACTTGCGAAAGACGAATAATCTGAAAAGTCTTTTCACCTGCCGAATTGGGCATGGCCGGGTCGGTATAATCAAATTCCGTTCCGCGGATAGCTCCTTCTGCCGTTTTCATAAAGACCGGAGCAACCACCTCACGCGAAGGCGGGTCGGTATCATACCACCAATCATGTAGCTGACCGTCCGACAACAATATCTGCGGGAAGTAGGTCGCATCTTTCCGAGGACCTTCGGGAAACTCTTTCCAGAATTTTATTTCACCATTCGTATCGCCCCATCCTGCCTGGGCCATGTCTTGCAGGAAGTCTGTCAGGGGAGCCGACTGTCCCAACTGGTCGCGGTTGTAATAGATGCCCAGCAGCACTTCCGGATTGTTGTAGTTATAGCGCCAGGAATAGACATCGCTGTAGTTATCCAGCAAACGGTAGTAATACGTACCATTTTCCACCCCGTCTATCACCTCCGCAGCTTTATCAGCAGCCAACTGGTAGTATTCGGCACCCTTGTTAAGCGGCCATCCGGCCATACACATATAGACGTAAGCCATCGTTGCCTTGACAGCCCCTTTGCTGACAGCTACATTTACGCCATTGCGGGCATACGGTTCTTCCGTATACATCACGGGGCAGTATTCTTCGGCAAGTGCCAAGTCAGAAAGGATGAGCTCGTACACCTTCTCTTCACTCTCCAGCGGAGCGTCGTAATTAATCTCTTCCTCCAGCATCACCGGCACAGGCCCCCATGTCGTCACCAGATAGAAATAGGAATAAGCCCGCCAATAATAAGCCTGCCCCAATGCCATGTTCAGTTCCTCAGCAGTCACATCCGGCGTACGGCCGGCATTGTTTATAATGAAATTGGCCGCCTTTATCACCTTGTAACGGTGTTCCCACATGGTACTCATCCACGAGTTGTTGTCTTTCACGTCATACTGGTCATACTCGCGCAACGGCTGCTTGTTACTGGCCGGATGTGTCGAGATGTCATCACCCGCCAAGAAATTGGTACCGATGCAGTTGTTAGCCTGCTGCGATAAAGCGATGACGGAATAAAGCGCCGTAACAGACGCATCCAGATCCGCCTTACTGCCAAAGAATCCGCCCGTAGTGAGCTGTCCTTTGGGATCTTCCGTTAAGAAATCAGAACAAGCGCTCAAACACAGCAGTGCAGCAAGAGCCAGACAGCATCTTTTGCCATAATATATAGTTCTTGTTTTCATGTTCATTTCCTCCTACAAATTAGTTAGGTTAAAAAGAGAATTTGGCTCCGAATGTCACTGTGCGGGGCACCGGATAGGCTCCATAGTCCAGACCGTCGTAACCGGCATATACTTCAGGGTCCATACCCTTGTAACCGGTGATGGTAAACACATCCTGTGCGCTGACTGACAGTTCGATACTGGCTATCTTAGCCACCCGACGCGGAATGCGATAGGACAAACTGATGTTTTTCAACTTCAGGAAAGAAGCATTCTCCAACCAGAAATCTGAATTCGCATACACTTTGTTGTCGCTGTTTGTCAGACTGGGATATAAGGCATCTGCCTTGTTGGCCACCTTATCCCATCCGTTGAAATAGGTATCGCGCAGCGTGACGAAACGCGTGTTTCCCGTCATGGACGATATCCGGAAACGACTGATGTTCAGACGGTCGTACCCCGTTGCCGCATTAAAGAAGATATTAAGTGTCCAATTGCGCCAAGTGATGTTGTTGTTCCATCCTAACGTCCATTTGGGGCTTGCCTGCCCTTTGATGACAAGGTCTTCCGATGTCGGGTTCGTTGTCAGTTCACCATCGGCACCCAGGTAGAGGTTGGCACCGTTCTCGTCAAACCCTTTCCACTGATAGACGTAGAACGAGCCCATAGGATAACCCGGTTTCATAATCTGCATGGCACCGCCCAAATCACTGTAATTAGCGGTCAGCACAAAGTCATTACCGGCCAAATCCACGATATTGTTCTTTACATACGTCGCATTGAATGTCGTTTCCCATGTCACAGAACCTTTTACGGGGAAAGCACTGAGTGAGAATTCCACACCGGTATTGTCCAGCTTGCCCTCGTTCACCCAGTAAGTTCCGCCGCCGTTGTAGCGGGGTACCTGCTTCTGGAAAAGCAAGTCGGTAGTATGCTTCTTGAACCAGTCAAAAGTGAAATCAATCTCACCGATACTCAAGTCCAAACCAACATCATACTGATACGTTTTCTCCCACGTAATGTCAGGGGTGGCAAACTGATTCCCCCAATAACCGGTATAGGCCGTAGAAGTGCCCCAACCGTAGTTAGCGCCGGAAAGCATACCCAACGTGGAATAAGCGGCAATATCCTGGTTACCGGTGATACCGAAACTACCGCGCAACTTCAATTGAGTAACCAGATTTTGGTCTTTCATGAAACCTTCCTTAGCGATATCCCATGCCACGGCTGCCGACGGGAAATATCCCCACCGATTACCGTCTTGGAACTTAGACGAACCATCGGCACGTAAGGCCGCCGTAATGAAATAACGCTTCTTATAATCATAATTGGCACGGATAATGCCCGATGCCAGTGAATATTCCGAATATGAATTGCTGGCATTGCGGATGGATGCGTTACCGATGTTCCAATAGCCTACGCTTTCATTATTCAGATTCGAGCCGGTGCCCGTCAGTCCTGTATCCGTAGAACGGCTTACCTCCCACACGGCCATAGCAGATATGTTATGGTCACCAAACTGCTTCTGCCAAGTCAGATTGTTGGTGTTCTGCCAATAGTTGTGCATACTGCTGGTGTTATTCACACTGCTGATGGCTCCCGGCTGCACATTGGCCGAAGCAAAGGAGTATGACGGACTGTGCTTATAATCATATCCACCCTGCACAGAGAATGTCAACCCGTCGATGATTTTGAACAATAACGTTACATTGGCATTCATGTTATACGCATAAGAGTCGTTTTTGTTGGCCACCATCTCTGCGTATGGATTCGAAGCATTGGCCACGTTATAAGGGTCACGGTTATAGACACCGGTTTCCGGGTCTATCAATTCCATAGTGGGTGAGAATGAGATGACATTGCTCCAATTGGGCGCACCATTATGCTGCTTGATGCGACTGCCGTTTACTTTGGCAGAAACGGTCAGCCACGGCTTCACATCCGCATCGATGTTGGCACGCAGGCCGAAGCTTTGATATTTGGAATTGATTGTAATGGCTTCCTGGTCGAGCACATTACCGGATATAAGATATTTCACTTTCTCACTACCGCCCGTAATGCTGAGCCGATAGTCTTGCGTCAAGGCGGTTTGCGTCATCAGGTCTATCCAGTCGATGCCCTTCGTCCCGTTACGATAGGCTTCAAGGTCGCTGACAGAAATGGTATTCGCACCCCGAATCTCGTTCAACGCCTGCGCATATTCATAAGCATTCAGCAAATCGTATTTCTTGCGCAAAGTAGAGATTCCGATATTAGCGTCAAAGGAGACACGCGCTTTGCCTTCTGTACCCTGCTTCGTGGTAATCAGAATAACGCCGTTGGCACCACGCGAACCGTAAATAGCCGTGGAAGAAGCATCTTTCAGTACCTCCATCGACTGTATATCCGAGGGGTTGATTCCCGCCAATCCGCTGGGCGATATCAGACCGTCCACCACATACAGCGGGTCACTGCTCTTATTAATAGAAGTGGTACCACGCACACGCACCTTCATGCCTGCACCCGGCAAACCACTGGAGGCCGTCACCTCCACACCGGCTGTACGACCTTGCAGAATATCTTCCACACGCTTCACAGGCTGATTCTTGAACTGACGCGTCGATACCCCGGAGACAGAACCGGTCAGGTCACTCTTCTTAACCGTTCCATAGCCAATTACAACGACTTCATCCAGCATCTGATTATCTTCCTTCAACACCACCGGATAGTTCGCCAAGCGGCGGTGTACACGTATCTCCTGCGTGTGATAACCAATGAATGAAACTATCAGATGCGTGCGCGGCGGCACTTCCAATACGAATTTGCCGTCCACATCGCTGGTTGTTCCTATTTCAGGATGTTCCTCTACTACGATAGTTGCACCAATGATGCTTTCGCCGTGCTCGTCGGTCACAATGCCTCGTATCCGCAAATTACCGTTAGGCAACACCTCATTCACCGGTTCGACAGTCGTCACAGGCTCCACCGGCTCATCCGTTAAAGGAACTGCCATCTGTGCAGCCAACGGAAATGGAAGCATCAGCATCAGCAAAATGCCCAACCCCCATCTTTTTCTTTGTGATTTCTTCACGTAGTTTCTCATATTGAAAAGTTTATTACTAATCAATTCTACGTGCAATACTTGTTCCAAAGCGAACACTTAAAAAGAGGATAATCCACCGAACATCCTGATAATTTGCAACTTAGTCGATAAAAAAGAGTTTGAGAAAGAAAAAATTAGCAAATCTTCCCATTGTGGATTTGGGAAATATTTCCACAGTGAAGCGGTATAAATTCCACGTTTGCTACGGTAAAAGATATGACTCGTTTTTATCGGTAAGTCGGAAATAAAATAAGTTACCGATAAAGAATCTGATGTTATAATTAAAAATCAAGTTTCTACAAAAGACGCATGTGTACGACAAATGTTATTATAGTATTTAATAGATATCCCTACACTCTACAAAGTTATTTTCTTATATTCCATGGAAATGAATAAATTGCTCCACCGATATTTATATTAACAGTCATAAAAGTTCCTTTTTTACGCTCTATATTAATGTATCCCGAAATAGCTTCTCCAGGATAAATAGTCGTACGTTTTAAATAACCTTCTTCCTTAATTGCTCTATCCGATAATAAGGAACTACTATATGAAGCAACTCTTTCACTTGCTATTACTTGCGCTTGATATGCAGCTGCGGCATCATAGGTAATTGTTGTTGATGAGAAACTTCCAATATTATAGCCTGTACCATAAGAAGAACCGATATAAGAAGAGTTGGTCGTACTTGTTGAATATCCAGCACCAGCAGCAGCTAAACCTTCTCCAATAGCGGTTAATGCTATAGCCCAATTCTGTTGCCGACGAACCTTTTTCATATATTCTTCTGCTGAATATACTTTAAGAACTTTTTCATTCCCTTTCTTATCAATTAGCTTAGCATTTATGTTGTTTGGTTCAAATTCAATTGGAAACATAGAATTGTTAGCTATAACTATCGGAATCTGAAAGTATTTTCCATAATCATGAACCTTTTTATTAGTCATACTTATCACTATACCATTTTTATTATAATAAGGCCATGCTTCTCCATTCTCATATATTGTTTGTTTTTCATTTAATAATGGAGTCTCATAAATAGGTTGTTTACTAGACAAACTTACTTTACTACAATATCCATCTTTATTTGATATTGTACAATAATCATAAAGAGGTACGCCATTGGTATATTCTATTTGCATACATAGATCGCCATCTCCGAAGAATTCAGTATATATACCGTGCAATTTATCATCTTTAAAATTGGCATGAAGTAAAATCAAACCATCTTCTTTATATTTTATATATTCTCCTTCTTGCTTGCCTTTTATCCGATACCCTTTTTGTTCTATTTTCCCCGACTTATAATAGTTTACAAATTTTCCATCAAAAACAGATTTAGAATCATCATATTTATCAATGCTGATATATTCACCTTCAGATTGAAGTTCTCCTGTAATATAATAACTTCTAAATTTCTTTTTAAAATTATTGTCAGTCGGTAATGTATATATACGATAATAAGTAGCAAAGACTTTCTCGCAACCCTTCCAATCTCTGTCATAGTACAACGTATCTAGTGTCGTTTGCCCTATAATTACATTTGCCGTACAAAAACAACTTAAAATAACAATGAAAATTTTTCTCATCTGACCCATCATTATATCAATCAGTCCTTATCGATGTTTGCAATTAACCACAAAGCGTGGAACTGTATGACCACGTCATTGTGTACAGGTGCTAGGAAAACCTATGTAAACAGATGTGAGAATAACAGCCCCACACATATGCGTGAAGACCATTATATCATCTCTTGTTTTCCTTATTTAAAGGTTCTCAGGCTTTGTACACGCAGGAGAAGACATAACGCCTCTTATTTTCAATATACCTTGGAAAGAGTTACCCCCATCCATTTACAAAAGTAACCAATTTCTTCGATAATCTCCTATCACTGAATAAAATTCTTTACTCCTGCAATAAAATTCGCCTTCAATTTACATGTATCGTGTAAATTACCTTTTGGGCCCTATTTTGTATAAATACATTACCTTACGGAAAGATGTGTTAATCCCACCTCAGAAGGCATTCTGACAGGGGATTGCTCCGAAGCCCTTCGGAGCACGTACGAAAGGCCTTCGGAGCGCGCTCGCAAGGGCTTCGGAGTACGAGCCGAAGGGCTTTGAAGCAAACGGCGTCACTATATAGCTCTATCTTGTATACATATTTTATTTTTCGCAAAGCGAAACTATCGGCTTAAAACAGAAATTTCAGCCTTTTAACTGCACACAATTACACCATATCCTCACCCGTGCGGATAACCGGTACACGTACCGTCTTATGGAAAGGAATAAAGCGCGAAATCACCGCTATGACCAGCGTCACGACAAACAGCCATCCCAAAATATGCTTCAAAGCAAGCAGGGTGCTCTGCTGTTGCAACACGTTGTACAGACTTTGCGTAGCCATCTGCATAGCCTCATCAATGCCGTGCCCCTGCGCCAGACTGCTATTAAGAGAAGAGGTGTAGCGTGAAGCGGCAACAGGATCTACCATCGTCAGATTCTCTGACAATTGCACCATGTACTTCTGCTGCAAGCGATAGAGCACATTGCTGTAGAAAGCCGAAGCAATGACCGGTGCCAATACCGAACGGCAGGCTATGAGAAAGAAAGCGTTATAGATTAACAACTTAGGATTCAAATCCTCCACAGCAAAAAGGGCGAAGGCGATGATAAGCGTCAACATACCCAGTCCACGCAGAAAAAGGGGAAAGAAAAGCATCTCATACGTGCTCTCCGGCGAAACAGTGAAATAAAGTATGCCAAAGAACAGCGCAAAACAGGCCATACCACCGGCTATGAGGAAACGAAAACGCCACCGCTGCCACCGGAACCACCAAAAGCAAATGAATGCCCCCAGCACATAGCCGGGGATGAGCCATATATATAAGGTATAGGTGTGCGTGGTATCTACGCCTAACACTGTCGTCATGTAATTGCTGAGCAGCGTGGTACTGGTGCTGAAGAACATCACCATCATCATGTAGAAATAGCCCAAAATGGCTTTCCACTGAAACAGGGGCTTCAGACTGACAAAGGGGCGCGGGGAATGGAATTGTTCCCACAGGAACAGGGCTATGAGCAACGGGGCTATCACGATGTAGAGACATATCTTGGCAGATGCCATCCAGTCCAGGATTCTGCCATAAGTGATAAGATAGACCAGCATCAGCAAGCCGATGGAAATAATGAGCATCTCGCGCGGGTGTAGTTCCTGCATCGGAATGGAGCGTGAAGGACGGTCGTGACGCATCAAAATGATAACAGACAGAATGGCCAGCAACAGCAGCAACATCATGAAGTAATACATGTACTTCCAGTCGTACTTGTCTGCCAGCAGTGCCGTCACCACCATGGAAAGTTGTCCGCCACCGAACACCAGCGGATAGAAATAGGCATAAAACTCACTTCGCACATCTGCCGGACTGAAAATCAGCTTTATCCGACGAATGCACCACAGCATGAGAAAACCCTTCAAGAAACCGATGACGAAACTGAAACAGATTATCAAATCCGTACTGCCGGAGCGGGCACAGGCCCAACTCAGCAGGAACTGCAAAGTAAGATCGGTCAACAGCAACGACTTGCTGGAAATAGCCGCCAAGACCTTAGGCACAATGGGATAGGCAATAGCCATGCCGGCTGCCGTGGCATAATAACCGATAGTAATGTCCTCCGTATAGGCACCCAGTGTGTTACTGACATGTACCATACTTCCGGTATAGGCACCGTTCAACATGGTCAGTGGCAACAAAATGAGGAACAAGGCGGTCACTGACAACCAGTCCGGCACCCACTGACGCATGGGCAAGTCCAATGTACGCGCAGTAATCATGGACGCAAGGCCTCGGTTTCTACCATCATGCCGGCACGCAGCAGTGCCATGTCGTCGGCGGTGACGTCATCCAAATCAATACGCACGGGAATGCGTTGTTGCACCTTCACGAAATTGCCGGCCGAATTATCCGTGGGAACCAGCGAGTATTTTGACCCGGTTGCTTCGGAGATGGCTGTGACGTGCCCCTTGAACACGCGTCCCGGTACACCGTCCACACGAATACGTACGGGTTGACCAATATAAATATGAGTTATCTGTGTCTCGCGATAATTGGCTGTTATCCACTTGCCATCCTGACGAACCAGATAAGACAGGGTCTGACCTGCCGAGACATATTGCCCCACCTCCAGCGTACGGCGTCCCATATAGCCGTCATAGGGCGCGGTAACCACTGTATATGACAAGTTCAGGTTGGCCAAATCCAGTGCAGCCTCAGCACGCAAGATGCCGGCTTCCACATTGACCTGCCGGCGGCTTGTCTCCGTATATTGCGAATGGGCGGCCTCTTTCTGACTAAGCAGAGCCTCGTAACGGGCAAGGGCGGCATCGTAGGCAGACTTCATCTGCTCGTACTGCTGAGCCGGTACGGACTCCTCTTTCATCAGCCGTTCATAACGACGATAGTCTTTCTCGGCTTGCTCCATGCGGACACGGGCTTCGGCCAGATTGGCGTCTTGTTCGGCAATGCGGGTTTCCGAGTTGCGGATGCCGGAATGCAACACTCCGCGCGAGCCTTGGGCATCGAGCAGGGCAGCACGGGCTTCTTTCTGACGAATCAGATATTCACGATTATCCAGCACGACAAGCGTGTCGCCCTGATGGACAAACTGATGCTCACGGAAACGCACCTTCTGTATGTAACCGGCTACGCGCACGTTGACAGGAGCGATGTATTGGTCTACAAAAGCATCGTTCGTAATTTCATAACTGATGTAACGCCAAAAGTAATGCGCTGTCCACGTCACGCCGGAAAGAGCTATCAGCAGGCAAACGGTATTCAACACGATATTGCGACGTTTACGGTGTCGCAACCGACGGTATTTTTGTTCCAGTGTACTCATATATTTCTCGCTCAATCAAATCATTTACAGTAAAAGAATCTTTTCGCTCCCCTGCTTTTATATCTTGCCGATGGCGCGCTGTAATTGGTAATAGGTATAGATGACATCGGTACGTGCCGTGGTCAGTTGCAGTTCGGCATTCAGCCGCAAACGGTCGGCATCCAGCAGGTCGGTAAGAATGGCCAGTTGATTGAGATACCGGTTGCGCATGATTCGGTAGTTCTCCTCTGCCTGACGGACGGACAGGCGCAGGGCATCCACACGGCGTAATGCCTCTTCGTGCTTCAGATAAGCGGTGCGCACCGTCTGACGCAGGGTTTGCTGCTGCTGGGCCTCTGCATTGCGCTGCAAGTCCAGTTGCCGGTTTGCTTCGTTCAACCGGTGGCGACGGCTATACAGGGCATCAAGTGAATAGGAAAGGGAAAGACCGACATTCCATGCATTATTATACATATCTGCCAGCGTGCGCGACACCGGACGGGCCAGTGTGTTCGAAGCAAAGAGCGACAGGCGCGGTAACTGGTCGGCACGCACTTGCCGGATGTTGTTTTGCGCCAGTTTTGTCTGCTGTTGCAGCAGTAGCATAAAGGGGTCACCCAGATAGGCTTGGTGGATATAGTCGCTATACGTATCGACAGTATAGTCTGTATGTAGCAGGGTGGTGTCCGGACAGAGCAGCAATCCCTCGTCCAGTCCCAACAGCATGTCGAGATGCTGGGAGGTGAGACAGATATTGTTCTCGGTCTCCAACAGGCTGAGACGGTCATCGGTCAACTGCATCTCGCTGCGCAACACGTCGTTATTGGTGATAAGTCCTTCGCGCTTCAGGCGGCGGATATCTTGCAAACGGCGTTCGGACTCTGCAATGTTCCGGGTCAGTACATCATGCTGTTTATAGAGGGCAAAGAGGTCAAGGTACTGGCGTAACAAGGCCACCTTTACGTCGGCTTCGTCGGTGAGTGTCTGTAGGTGGGCAATCTCCTTCTCAATGTCTGTCCGACGGATGGCATATCGGATGCGTCCACCTTGATAAAGGGGTTGTTCGAGGTCGAGTGCATAGTTTTGCTGCCAGTCGGGTGCATCCGGACGGGTAGCGTGTGACAATCCGCGCTGGAATACGACCGGTTGGCCCAACACGCCGGCGCGGAGTCCCAAGGTAATGTTGGGCAGACGGTCGGTACGGGCTGTACGGGTACGATCGTGCGCAGCCTGTTCCCGCAAACGGTCGGCGGCCAGCTGAAGGTTCTCTTTCATGCCTAAAGAGAAAAGTTGTTCAAGTCCCAAATGAAGAGAATCGGACGGGACATCGGTAGATGGGGCATCTGCCTGCCGGGCACTACAAGGAGAAACTACGGCTATGACTGCTGACAGAGACAGCGATTTAATAAGACTCCAGAACATCTTGTAATGCTTTAAGTTGACAAGTCAGTTGTTTTAAGGTATCAATGCCGGCTTGCTGGTCCAACCGGTGGTAATATTCCTCCAAGCGGGGAGCAAGCCATTGGCTGAAGCGCTTCCCTTCCTCGGTCAGGAATACCAGTTTATTACGACGGTCGTCAGGATCGGCGTGACGGCATACATATCCTTTCTTCTCTAAATTATTCATTAAGTTGGTAAGACAGGCTTTGTCTTTGGCAGTACGTTCGGCCAAGGTCTGCTGGCTGATGCCTTGTTCGTTCCATAAGCAACTCATTATTTGCAGCATCTCGAAAGTAATGCCTGCTTCGCAGTTTTTCAGCATCCGTTGCATGGCTTGTCGCGATGCCATGCGCGTACATATCAGTTGTCGGATGCATTCCCTTGAAATCATGCGCTCATTTTCGTTCATAGGGGTACTTCGTTTTTGTATTTGGGCTGCAAAGGTATAGTTTTCCGCAGAATTAGTCAAACCTTTGACCAATATATTAATGGAAGAAAGAAAAATCCCTGCTACAACTTCCATCAAGGCAGAAGTTATAGCAGGGATGATAGTAAAGCTATGTGACTCGTGCAACTTATTTCACTTCCCAAGTATCATTCGTCAGCAACAATTCTTCAAAGTTGTGGTAATTCTTCTTAGCACTGATTTCCTCAATCTGAGCATGTACGGCTTCCTCATAAGTGGGTGCTTCCACATCGCGAATCACACCGAGTGCAATCGGGAAGTCAGGGCCTTCCATCAAGGCCAGCTTCAACTGCAACGTGTTATCCATGCAGTGGGCATCGTGCACCAGAATGTCTTTTTCCGTGATACCGTTCTCGCCCAGTTTCACCACCTTTAAGCCGAAACCTTCCTGCATGAGGCCATACTCCTTGTTCTCACCGAAAAGCATCGGTTTGCCATGCTCCAAATAAATGGCGTTCTTGGCACGGCCTTCCTTATTGTATACACTACTATGTGTTCCGTCATTGAAAATAACGCAGTTCTGAAGAATCTCGCACACGGCGGCACCTTTATGATGATAAGCGGCTTTCAGTACCTCTACCGTTCCGGCAGCATCTGTAGCCACGGCACGAGCAAAGAAACGTCCGCGGGCTCCAAAGCACAATTCAGCAGGATGGAAAGGGTCTTCCACTGTACCATACGGTGATGACTTACTTACAAATCCACGGGGAGAAGTCGGAGAATACTGTCCTTTAGTCAGACCGTAAATGCGATTGTTCAACAGAATCATATTCAAGTCTATATTGCGGCGAATGGCGTGAATGAAATGGTTACCACCGATAGCCAAGCCGTCACCGTCACCTGAAATCTGCCAAACGGTAAGATTAGGATTAGCCACTTTCGCACCCGTAGATATAGCCGCTGCACGACCGTGAATGGTCTGCATGGCATACGTATTCATATAATAGGGCAAACGACTGGAACAACCAATACCGGAAATAACGGCTGTCTCCCACGGAGCAACACCAATTTCAGCCATTGCCTTGTGTAGCGAAGCCAAAAAGAAGTGGTCGCCACAACCCGGACACCAACGGGGTTGTCCTTTCTTAAAATCTTTTGCTGTATATTCGTTCATAATGTTTCCTCCTCGTTCTTTTATCGGTTGATGATTTCGGTGAAGGCGGCTACCAATTCGGATACCACGAATGGCTGACCTTTGACTTCATTAAACTGGTAGGGAGTGAAGTTATCCACTTTCATACGCAAATAGGATGCAAACTGCCCGAGATTCTGTTCTGCCACAACCACTTTCTTATAGTGTTTCAGCACTTTTGCTGTATTCTTAGGCAATGGATTCAAATAAGAGAAATGAGCAAGAGCCACTTTCTGACCGGCTTTTATCATCTCCTCCATAGCAGAATAGAGATGACCGTAAGTTCCACCAAAGCCAACAATGAGCAAATCGGCATCATCTACACAGCCTTTAACTTCAACATTCGGCACAGGGATTTTCGCAACCTTTTCCGCACGCAAATGGCACATCAGATTATGATTTTCCGGCTCCGTAGAGATAGCGCCAGTCCAACTGTCTTTCTCCAAACCACCCAAGATATGTGTAAATCCTTCTTGCCCGGGGATAGCCCAGTAACGGACTCCAGTCTCCATGTTACGTTGATAAGGAGCATAATGTCCTTTCATCGCCGGCGTGACATAAGGGGGATTGATAGCAGGATATTCCGCTAACTTCGGCAACTTCCAAGCACCCGACCCATTGGCAACATAACCATCCGTCAACAAGACTACCGGTGTCATGTGTTCCAAAGCTATCTTACAAGCCATGTAAGCGGCATCAAAACAGTTAGTCGGAGATGTAGCGGCGATAACCGGCATCGGGCTTTCACCATTACGGCCAAAGAGTGCCTGAAGCAAGTCCGTCTGTTCTGACTTAGTTGGCAGACCCGTAGACGGCCCGCCACGCTGCACATCCAGTACCACCAAAGGAAGTTCGGTAATAACGGCGAGATTCATGGCTTCAGACTTCAAGCAAACACCCGGTCCCGAAGTGGAAGTAACCGCCAACGCACCGGCAAACGAAGCACCAATAGCAGTAGCACAACCGGAAATTTCATCTTCGCACTGCACAGTCATCACACCTAACGACTTATGCTTGGAAAGTTCGTGCAACACATCAGTAGCCGGAGTGATAGGATAAGAGCCCAAGAAAAGTTTCAAACCAGCCTTCTCGGCAGCAGCAATAAAGCCATAAGCCGTGGCCTTATTACCCGTAATATCCATATAACGACCGGGAACTTTTTCCTTACTTTCAATGCGGCAAGTGGCATGAGCAATGCTTGCATGGGTGTTATGTCCATAGTCCCATCCGGCATGTACCACCTTAATATTAGCCTCTGCAATTGCCGGTTTCTTGGCAAACTTTTCGCGGATAAATTCCTCTGCAATCTTCAAATCACGGTCGAACAACCAGCACACCAATCCTACGGCAAACATGTTGCGGCATTTCAAGATAGATTTATTGTCCATACCGGTATCTGCCAGACAATCTTTCACCATTTGAGTAATAGGCGCGGCAATGACTTCCTGCTTAATACCCATCTCTTCAATAGGATTATCAGTATTGAAAGCCGCTTTATCAAGGTCGGATTTCTGGAATGCATCCGTGTCTATAATGATAGTACCATTGGCCTTTGTAAACTTATACTGAGTTTTCAAGGCAGCAGCATTCATGGCCACCAGCACATCACACTTGTCGCCCGGAGTATAGACCTTCTTTGCACCGATATGTACCTGAAAACCAGACACACCGGTCAACGAGCCTTGCGGGGCACGGATATCTGCCGGATAATCGGGAAAAGTCGAAATATCATTTCCCACCGTAGCCGAAACTGTAGAGAAGATGTTACCGGCCAGCTGCATGCCATCACCGGAATCGCCGGAGAAACGAACCACTGCTTCTTCCAAGTTTTTAACTATCATGTCGTTTGCCATACTTACAATTTATTTATCAAAATATCGTGAATTCAAAAAAAATGTAAGCAAAAGATTGCTTTTAACTTACTTTGAGCGCAAATGTCGGAAAGTTTATTGGAATAGCAAAACTTTTTTCGGAAAATCAATAGAATATACTATCTTTGCAACGTTTTTCTGAGAAGCAGAACGGCCTTGTAGTTCAACGGATAGAACAAGAGTTTCCTAAACTTTAGATAGGGGTTCGATTCCCCTCGGGGCTACATTTATTTTTTACATATTCAGTAGGTAAACAGCCCACATACTTCTTAAATGCCGTTGAGAAATTGGCAGGATTACTATATCCGACCCGATTACTGATCTCCGCCACCGTATAGCGCTTTTCGCGTAGTAACCGACAAGCTTCATTGAAACGTATGCGGCGAATGAAATTAGCCGGTGGTTCACCCGATATGGCATTCATTTTAAGATACAGCGAGGACCTGCTCAAACAAAGCTGTTCTGCCAAATTATCCGCCGTAAAGTCTTCGCTATTCAGATTTTCCTTTACGACAGCTATCACCTTTTCCATAAATTCTGCATCCAGCGTATTAGTCGTCATACGAGTAACTTCCGGAGTAATCGTACTCAAAAAATAGTTCTTCATCCGTTCTCTACTTTTCAGAATGCCAGCAACCTTCGCTTTTAATAAATGAATAGAAAATGGTTTAGGAATATAATCATCTGCCCCGGTTTGTATGCCTGAAGTCTGGGCTTCCACGCTCCCTTTAGCAGATAATAAGATTATCGGTATATGACAAATCTGCAAATTTCTCTTCATTTGTTCACACAGCTGAATTCCGTCCATCACAGGCATCATTACATCAGACACGACTAAATCCACTTTTTGTGCTTTCAAGATAGCCAATGCCTCTTTACCATTAGAAGCCGTAAGCGTGACATATTGCTGCCCGAAATTACTTTTCAGGTATTCTGTCATATCACGATTGTCATCTACAAACAGTAACGTATAAGCAAGTTCACTCCCCTCTCCTGCCGGTACTTCATCAGATATGCTGTCTGCGCTTTCCTGCACAAACTCCCTTCCTACCTTCCCTTGTTCTGCCCATGAGGCAGGCAATGAAGTACCTTCATCGCCCTGTTCCAAAGCACATTCTTCCGGAGCAAATACTGTTATATCCATCGGCAGATAAATGCAAAAAGACGTTCCTTCCCCTTGAATGCTTTCCACCTCAATGGTTCCGTGATGTTTTTCCACAAGGCATTTCACCAAAGAAAGCCCTATTCCCGTTCCCTTTTGGTTGTTATCAGCCTGATAGAAACGCTCAAAAATATGCGGTAACTTATCCGGAGCAATCCCTACACCGTTGTCTGTAACACTCAAACAGTAATTGTTATCCTGTCGGGTTAGAGAAAGAATTATCTCACCACCATCCAACGTATATTTAAAAGCATTGGATAACAGATTTGTCAGCATAATCTCCAGATATACCGGGTCAAATGGCACTTCGTCTGGCAATGTCGCGTGATAGCAATAATTGATATTACGTTTCTTGGCAGTATCTACGAACATATCGAAAATATTTTGCACCGCTCTTTCGATATGTCCCAACCTGACATGGATAGGCAATGCTCCTGATTCCGCTTTTCTGAATTCAAGCAGTTGATTGATAGTATGCAACAATCTATGACTATTCTTATAGATATACTCCAGTTTCTGCTGTACATGCAAGGTGAAGTTGCTTTTCTCATCATTCAATTCTTCAATAGGAGCAAGAATCAGACTCAAAGGGGTACGCAATTCGTGAGACATATTTATATAGAAACGAATTTTCTCCTGCGCCATTTCTTCTGTATTCTTCTTCTCAAGCTGTTCCCACTGGATACGCATCCGCATTCGGGCACGGGCGACATAAAAGTAAATAATGCCCATCAGCAAAGCAAGCGCCAACAACACATAGATAGATTTAGCCCACCATGTCTGATACCACATCGGGAGTATTTCCACCTCAAAACCGGTAACCTCACTACTCCACTCTCCACTGTTATTACACGCTTTCACCTGAAACAGATATGTGCCGGGAGACAAATTGGAATAAGTTGCCATACGCGGCATAGCAGCCTGAGAAAGATATATCCAATTATCATCAAATCCTTTCAACCGATAAGCGAATAAATTCCGCTTGTCTGCAAGATAATTAATGGTAGAAAAATGAATGCTAAACTGCTTCTGTATAAAAGGTAAAGACAATTTTGTCAATCTGCCGTCTTTCGTCTGATGAAGTCGGACAGCACCATCGCCCGCACCTTTCAATCTGGTATTTTGCACACTGACACCTGTAATCACGGCAGCAGACACGAACAGATTAGGAACGAAATGACGGGGATTGAAATAAGTCACACCGTCAAAAGTACCCAAGAAAAAGATACCGTCACCAGTCCGACAAGCTCCATAATGATTAAACTGTTCATGACTTAGCCCGTCATGTTTCGTATAATTCTGAAAAGTCTCTTTCAACGGGCTAAAACAGGAAAGCCCGCGATTGGTAGTAATCCATAACCGCCCTTGCTCATCTTCCAAAATGCAGTATATAAATTCATTCGGCAAACCATCCTGAACAGAATAGCGGACAGGGGTATATGGAGTCTCTTCCACATATCGATACAGTCCGTTGGAAGAACCTATCCAGATACGTTTCTGTCGGTCTTCGTAGATGCAAAAGGCTTGTATCAATGAAGGAGCATATGATATAGAAGCATCCTTGACTTCGGTCAGTTTACCTGCTGCATAACAAAACAGACTTTGTTCCGTTCCTATCCAAATCCGGTTTTTAGAATCCTTATACAGAACATTTATCAAACACCTATCCAATGCGGGGAAACGCCAGGCAACAGGATGTTTCTGCAATCTTCGGCTTTGTTTATCAAATTGATACAGCCCCACCATTGTGCCTACCCAAAGAGTTCCGTCACCACTATCCAACAACGAATAGCAACTGTTTTGCACGGCTACGGCATCAGGTAAATTGTAATTCCGAATGGAACGGGTAGCAAACGAAAGATAGCTCAATCCGCCGCCATGTGTCCCGATATAAATGCCCTGCTCATCAGGCAACAGACATTTGATATTGTCCGACTGTAACGAATGGGGATTCTTTAAATGGCTGCGATAAGCAGTAAAACGTTTACGCTTCCTGTCATATTCATTCAAACCTCCATTGTTAGTACCCAGCCAAATGTTCCCACTACCCGGGGTTTCCACAATGCAACTGACCGTATTGTCACTGATAGAATTGACATAATCGGAATGCCGCCATGTCTCGAATGTCGGTGCCAACGGATGATAATAATACAATCCTCCATAATAGGTTCCTATCCACATTCCGCCCTGATTATCCTGCAAGATGGAACGTATCGAATTAGCCCGGTAAGGACTCATCTTGTCGCTATGCAAGGATAGTTTTTCAATCTTCCCGGCAGTCGGGTCAAGTGTGAACAATTCGCCCATCGTACCTATCCACAACTTACCATCGTTGTCCACCGCCAACTTACGCACAGCATCAGTCGGCAACCGGCATTCCTTACTTTGATGCGTATAGTGCCTTTTTATCCGAAAGTCATCATCCATGTAATAGAGTCCGCTACTCAACGAACCAACCCAGTAGCATTGCCGTCCACTATCATGGATAATCGTAGAAATAACCTCATTCCTCAGTTCGGCTACGATAGGCACTTGCCTTTGACTGTCTGTATCGTGCAGAAACAGCCCTTTCGATGTACCTAACAAAATCCTTCCTTTGACTTGACAGATAGAAAAGACAGACAGATCCGACCGATACGAATCCGGCTGTATGATCTGCTCAATTTGTTTATCAAAGTACATCAGTCCCCGCTCCGTTCCCAACAGTAATCTGTCTTCCCCTATCTCCTTAATGGCATGGACTTTATCCGGAAGATTATCAGGCAACGCATAATTGGTGAAATTATCATCTACAACGTTGTAACGCGACAAACCGGTCAACGTTCCTACCCACACCGTTCCCTTATTATCGGTCAATAACGAAAAGATATGGTCGTTGGCCAGTGTGGAACTGTCTCCTTGAATGCTATAAAAGGTAGTAAAATCATAACCATCATAACGATTCAGTCCGTCTATCGTACCTACCCACATTCGTCCCAAACGGTCCTGACTGAGTGCCATTATCGTGTTGTGCGAGAGTCCGTCATCCACTGACAGTTGCTTAAAATGCCGGGGAAATAGCGAATGGCTTTCATCCGTAAGATTGGCCCGACAGATTCCTCCTATCATTATCTGTAAGAAACTGAAGAGAAAAAACAACAGTCTATTCATGGTATTCTCATTGTCTCCATAACACAGGGGTAAATATACAAAATATTCCGTATCGAATATTGATTTGAATGCTCAAGCTTTCTGATCTTTATACATTTTATAGCGTTTTCGGGAGAGATGTATTTCGTCCGCCTGCGATGTTAACTTCGTCCGGGCACCAAATATATATCGCAGTCGAACGAAGTTAACATCGCGGTCGGGACATATAAAGTGTTCATTTACAAGCACGATTACATTTTTCGCATTTTTTGTCATCAGAACAGTTCCTGATGATTGAGCAATTTGATATATCTCATCAGACTTTCCACATAATAATAATCTGCATAGGACAGAGCGCCATCCAGCTCACTGTGACGCAGATAGTTTCCTGTGGCATGCTTCAGAATAAAATTATGATGAGTACCCGGTTCAGCCAAATATTCAGGTGCAGAAAGGGTCTGCAAGATTTTTTCGGCAGCAGCAAAATAGCGTTTTCCCTGACCGGAATAAGTACTCAGTTCCAACAGGGCAGAGGCCATTAATGCCGCAGCAGAGGCATCGCGCATTGTTGAACGGTCTGCACCCGTATAGTCCCAATAAGGAATCAGATCCTGTGGAAGTCCCGGATGGTTCAGCAGAAATTCCGCAATCTTTTCCGCATGTCTCAGATAATCTTCGTCACCCGTCTCACGATACATCATGGTGTAACCATAAAGCCCCCATGACTGGCCACGCGCCCAAGTGGAATTGGTAACATCATCAGAACCGTTGTTCCAATCAAATTTCCGTACTGCGCCGGTCTCCGCATCATAGTCCACCACATGAGGGCATGACATATCCGGACGATACTGACACTTCATCGTCTTGTCTGCATGTTGGCGTGCAATATAATTCAAGGTCGTGTCTCCGGAAAGTTTATAAGCTTCCATCAGCAACTCCAGATTCATCATGTTGTCAATGATGACAGGGAATTGCCAGTCGCGCGCCTCGTTGGGCTCCCACGACATGATAAGTCCCGTTTTATAAGAATAACGCGAAGTGAGTGTCTTGGCCGACCGGAAAATGATTTGTTCGTACTGCCGGTTACCGGTCAGCCTCAATCCGTTTCCATAACTGCAATACATCTTAAAGCCAATGTCATGGTCGAAAGCATTAAACCGTTCTTGCTTCAGCAGACCGGTAGCGTATGCTGCCCGTTCCTGCCATACACCGTCACCGGTATATTCATACAGATACCACAAAAGACCGGGAAAGAAACCGCTTGTCCAATCGGCCGGCGAGACCAGTCCTTTCTGGATGGAGCGGGGCAGACGTGCCGAATCCTCAACATCGGCATACATCCGCTCGGCCTGCTTCATGGCAACAAACATGGCATGAGCGACCCACTGCGGAGCAGGCAGATTATCATATTTGCTTCCAGCCTCAGCAGGAATATGAAAACAAGTCAACAGAAACAGCAAACATATAAGAATTGTGTACTTTTTCATACTGAAAACGTTTTACGTTATTTAGGAATATTGACACAAATAGGGGTGGCTGCGTACAAATCAGACTGATAATTGTACTTTTGAGCATCACGGATATCGGGTAGTTCCACCACCACTTTGCGTTCACCTTGCGGAGTGACAGTAACAGTTACTGTTTCGCCGTCCAGCGGATAGATGCCTTTGGTGCGATAAGTATAGGTTCCGGCTGCCAACGGAGCATCTGTATGGAAAGTGAGTGTCTGCTTTATACCGTCAGGCATGGGGTTGTTGACGGAAAGTACCCATTCATTGCCATTATCGCGCAACATAATCTCCGCGGTATCATCCGATGTCACCCGATAGTTTCCCACCGTACTGCTACCCGGCTTGAAGAATGCATATTGCCATGTTTTGCCGGCAGCGGAATATACGGCATGTATGTTGGCCGGTTGCCGTTCGATTTCCAAATCAGCCAATACAGCTCTGAAGCGGGCGGGCATATCTTTTTGAGTGACATTGGGCAACTGGATATACGTGTAGCTGTCGTCCCAAAGCTGACCGGGCGTTACACCGTGATTCAAAGCAATGATAAATCCCGGCGTACCGTCAGCAATTTCCTTATCTGTCACATTGATATTTCCTCCGGTCTGTATGCGCAGTTGTACTTTCTGTGTCGGCAGAATGAGATACCCCTTTTGACCGCAATGTAGCCAACAGGGAGCGGTGATTGTTTCTACGATATCTACGGTTTCATTCGGCTGTATAATCCGATTCTTTCCATTAATACAGATAGTCAGCGGAGCTTTGAACGAAGTCTGATCTATAAAGGTCGTAATCTCTTTCTGCTGTCCGGGACGAAGACGGGAAATGGCGCTTCCGGTAGAGAGAATACAGTCGTCAATAAAATGATAGCTTTTATAAGCAGTTGCAGAACTGTATGTTTCTTGAGGCAGGTGGTGATAGATACCCATTCCGGCCTTACCATCAGCCAACACACCCGATACCTTATTCAGTCCCGGCAGAGAAGCCTGCGAATGACCTAACGGCATGGCGTCCGTGCGCCATTCTTCCGTCAGTCCAGGCAAAGCGTGCCAGTCATAATTAGCCAATACATGGTCGGAATATTCGTCACCCGTTACCTTCACCGGCAGTATGCCATATCCCATGTGCCATGATTTACGCACTTTCTTACTGAAATCTTCTGCACCGACTGTGCGTTCAGACTTCAGTTTCAAGGACGCAAAGAAAGGAGATTCGTGTGCTCCACGCCGATGTACCAAATATTCCTGTACCCAATAAGCATCCGTACCCGAATATTCCAACGTGTTGTTTTTAATCTTTCGGCAAACCTCTTGCAAGTCCTCTGCTCCTTCTATTTGCGTATGCCTACTTCTTGCCTGTAGCAATTCCTCAACGGCCTGAGTATATGTATGTGTCACAAAAACCTTCAAATCATCTCGAAACGAACGCCCGGTAGCTAAAAAATCCATCCGCTGCTTATAAAACATCTTCGGGTAAATATTCAGCAAACGATCTGCTTGGAACTGATAATATTCATCAGGTATTTTGAATTTGGTATTCTTCAAATAATTATAGCCTTTTGTACAATCAGTCAGCCATTCAAAGCCATAAGCTACCATAACTATATCCGTACCATGACCGGTGTGATGAGAAACAGTACCGTCCGGCTGGAATCCCGACTGAATATAATGATGCGCAGGAATATCATATTTAGTCATCCAAAATTGCAAATCGGCTACCACACCATGCGGACTCCACCCCGGCTGAAAGCTAAAACCTTTAAATGGTTTATCTTTATAGAAGTCTTTATACCAATATTGCACATAGGTCATCGGGCGGTTATAATCAGCCCAAATGATGGGCAATGCCAGCATGGTGCGTGAACGATGTCCCAAATTGGCATCTGCCCATGCGCCGGACGAGTAAAGTGTGTCTTGAAGTTCACCCCACCGGCCATCGGGGTTGTCAATCGGACGGCGGCTTTCAATCTCAGAAAAAAATAACTGCATGTAGCGTATCAATGTATCATGGACTTTCAGACAGTTCTCATCGCCTTGCTCCATACCTTTCAGCAAGTCGGGCATCAGATGAAGTATCGGCACGACCAGTCCGTCTGTCAGCGTCCATTGGTGAGTGGGTATTTGTATGCCTGATAGTCTATGTGCTTGCAGCAGGCTGAAACCGTCACCGGTACAATTTCCTATTGGTTTTCCATCTATCAGAATATCGGTACCTTCTACTGGCACAGAAGTCGTATGTGCCAAAATGGCCTGATACAATGCTTCTCTTAATTCCTTTCGCTTTTCCGGAGAGCCTTTAGGTCCATAAACTTTAGAAGTGGCATAAGCATATCCCAATCCCCCAATCTGATTAACGACCTTTTCCCAATCATATTCAATGGTACCGGTATACGTGAATTCATCTTTTGAGTTAAAATGGCCTTTATAATCCTGCGGACGGGCTGTGTAGCATTTATATCCCTTGAAGCGTCCGTTGTTCTCTTTCAGTTCTTTGATGAGAGCAGCCACCTCTGCATCAGTGTACTTGATGCGCCCATACAAACGTTTATTCTGCAATGTGGCAGGTGTATAGCGGTCGTAGAACACTTCCCACAAGGTTTTCTTCACAATCCGCACATTGATTTTGAACTTTTTCAAAAGTTTGTCTCCATCTTTCAGTGCGATGGTCATGGGATAACTTCTTTTTTCAGCACCTGTATTCTTATTCTTTCCCACAGTCAACACACCCATAATACGGTTTGAAAGGTCGTAACGTGTTTCAAGGTCGAACAACTGCTCATCTGATTGCTTCAGTATCTCAAACCGGTATCCTTTGGGAATCGGATTAGTCAAGACATCCTTGTTTCTCTCCAGATGAATACGGCCGGTCACTTCTGTTCCTTCTCCGCTATTAACGAGAATATCAAAATAATTGGCAAAAACCGTTTCTGCCGCTATACCATAGTAACCGGGATATAAGCAAAAAAGACATGCCAGCAGGAAAATGCTATAAAATCTTTTCATGGTAATGAGATTTAATTGTTATCTAATTCTTGTTTATAATATCATTTTACGGTCGGACATCCTTTATCCATTCATCTACGTCTTCCTGCATCCGGTCTATCATGCGTTTCAGTCTCTCGGTGATTTCCGGATGTTGGTCGGCCACATTGCTCGTTTCGTTCGGGTCTTCTGTAAGATTGAACAAAGAGAGGCCGATTTCACCGCCGTTCTGCAATTGTACGCCGGGCATACCATCTTTCCCCGGTGTAGGAACGATACGATACTTATGCGCCGTCACGCATTTCCATTGGCCGTCGCGCACAGCTTCTACATGACCATTATCTATAAAGAAGAAAGGAGCATGTTCCTGTTTTCCTCCCGTCAACGTAGGCCATACGTCCTCTCCGTCGAATGCATTCATACGGGGCATGTGCGTATCGGTCAACGCCAAGACAGTAGGAGCGATGTCAAGCGCCGACATAAATTGGTCGGACACGATGCCTGCCGGAATTTTACCCGTCATGCGGGCTATAAAGGGAACACGCTGCCCGCCTTCGAAAGTTGTACCCTTACCCTCACGCAGTCCACCGGTTGAACCTCCATGATTGCCATAACTCAACCACGGGCCATTATCTGAGGTGAAAATCACTAACGTGTTTTGTTCAAGATTATACTTACGAAGGGTCTCCATAATCTGCCCTACAGACCAGTCTATTTCCTCAATGACATCTGCATAAAGCCCTTCACCGGATTTATCTTTAAACTTTCCGGATACGCCCAACGGTACATGCGGCTGCGTATAAGGCACGTAAAGGAAGAACTGCTCGTCTTTATGGTGTTCGATGAATTGCACGGCACGTTCAGTAATGCGGGTAGTCATTTGGTTTACCGTCGGATTATATTCTATAATCTTATCGTTGTCATACAACGGTAGTGCCCGATAAGCATGAGTAGGTTGTGGGTGGAACGGCCACATGTCATTAGAGTATGGAATCCCGAAAAATTCTTTGAAACCATGTTGTATAGGAAGGTGTTCCGGCTTACATCCCAAATGCCACTTGCCAAAGATACCCGTGGCATAATCATTCTGCTTGAGATAATCTGCTATTGTAAATTCGGAGGTTTTCAAGCCATTGTCCGACAAGTCATCTACTACGAAAGGGATTCCGACCCGCTCCGCATATCGTCCGGTAAGCAATGCTGCACGTGAAGGGGTCGATGAGGGAGCACCCGAATAATAATTAGTCATTCTAATGCCTTCAGAAGCTAAACGATCTAAATTAGGAGTCACCATATTCTGATTGCCGTAACAGTGCATATCAAAATATCCTTGGTCATCCGTCAACATAATGACTACGTTTGGTTTGCGTGTCTTGTCCTCTTTCTGCGAGGTCGTGCCTGCATCTGATTTCCCTGTATTACAAGAAGAGAATCCGGTAATGGACAAACAACATAACATGAAAGAATAAGGTCTCATAAAGTATCGTTTATTAGTTATGCCACAGTCTGTGGCTTACATGTGTTAGTTTATTCACCTACAAAGGTGATACATTATACGGATAAAGACACCCCTGAAACGTTGAAAAGAATTATGAATTTGCACACAGACACTTTGCTTTTGTCCATTTTCCCTTTTATTTTATCCATAGACAGTCTAAACGCCATCTACACAAAGCTTTTCCACATACATAGAGGAGATAGAAAGGAACATGAGTTTTACATAAAAACAATGCCCCCGAAAGTTTTCGCCAAACTTTCGGGGGCATCCCTATTTCAAAAAAGATAGCTTATTTCTTTTCTTCTGCTACAGGTTCTTCACTATTACCCTTGTTTTTCTTCAGCAATGCATAAGCAATCGGAGAAGCCACAAACAAAGAGGAGAATGTTCCGAATACTACACCCAGAATCATCGCAAATGAGAAACTGCGGATGCTGTCACCTCCCAAGAAGAAGATAATAACCAACACAATCAACGTGGACGAACCTGTGTACAAGGTACGTGTCAATGTCGAGTTGAGTGAATCATTAAACAATTGGAAAGTATTACGCTTTGGATACAGATGGAAATACTCACGCACACGGTCAAAAATCACCACCTTATCGTTAATAGAGTAACCGATAGCCGTCAGGATGGCACCGATAAACGTCTGGTCAATCTCCAACGAGAACGGCAGGATACCCCAGAAAATTGAGTAAACACCCAAAATCAAGATGGTATCGAACGTCAACGCAGCAATAGAACCGATACTGTACGCAATGTTACGGAAACGGAACAGGATGTACAAACCGATACCAATCACAGCCAGAATCACAGACCAAACTGCCGCCACCTTAATGTCATCAGCAATACTCGGGCCCACTTTCTGTGAACTGATGATACTGCCGCCTGTATGGTTATCGCGGTCAATAAACGTTTCCAGTGAGATATTCTTTGTCAACATCGGCTTCAGAATCTCATACAGTTTTGCTTCGATTTCCGAATCCACATTGCTGCCCTCTTCATTGATACGGTAGTTCGTACTGATACGCACTGTCTGACCGTCTGTACCAATGGCAATCACACTCACGTTGGCATCGTCAAACTGTCCTTCCATCAACTCACGAACTTGTTCAGGCTCTACCTGTTGTTCAAATCTCACCTGATAGTTACGTCCACCCGTAAAGTCGATACTTTGGCTCAATCCGCGTGTAGCAAGGAATACGATACATACAATCACTACAAGAGTACTGGAAAGCAACCATGTTTTGTTGCGTCCCATGAAGTTGAAGTGAGTATCTTGCAACAAATCTCTTGACAATTTGGTATCGAAAGTCAGGTGCTGCCACTTGTCTTTCTTCATGAAGTGGTCATAAACCAAACGAGTCATGAACACAGCTG
>CALUJK010000073.1 GCA_944320945.1 uncultured Bacteroides sp.
GGTTGCACAAAAAAGAATAGGCTAATACTTACAATTATCGGGAACTATATGGTATCATAACTATATAATCCCTGACATTAATATTTGATAATCAATGAATTGGGCTACAATATTCGGTTCAAGCGTGGAACTGCGTGCTATCCATCGTTTCTGAAGGTCCTAGGAAAACCTGACGTACATAATGAATAGACAGCAGACCCACGCCGGAAACCAGCGTAGGAACCGACTGTGCCACTCTTGTACGTCTTGAAAATTTCCTAGGTTTTCAGAAACAAGAATGAAGCACAACGCTTCTTACAATTTTATCCAATAAAAGGTTTGAAGCACAACGCTATACGCTTCACCGTCAAAGTTACGTATTTATTATGAGAAAATGAAAGATTCAGACAACTTTTGTCATAGAATTTATTTTTGTGTGCGAGAATTCACTTTCGGCAGTGTGGCCAATTTCAATATTTGGGACATCTGTCCGATTTTTGGCTGAGTGATTTGTGCAGCCAACGGCTGCACAAATGCTATTATTGCTGATGTAGATTGATTTGCTCCACTTTGTGCAGATACTGTCTGCACAAATTCGGTATTATTCTTAGCATCTCTATGAAAGTTATTCTACTATTCATCATAGCTTGAAGCACTGGTATAATAAGAGACTTGTATAGTCAATGTCTCACCTGTTTTAAAGGCTTTCATTACCGATAATGCAGCTTTATTTCTATTGCATTCACTCCTATTTGTATAGATACATTACTTTATGAAGGAACCCCCTTATACCGCCTCAGAAGGTACTGTAGCGGGCTTTTGTTCCGAAGCCTTTCGGAACGCGAACGAAGTATGTTTGGAACGCGCTCCGAAAGGCTTCGGAGCAAGAGCCGAAAGGCTTCGGAATAAATCGTTTGTGAATGAAATGTTTTTTTGTACAGATATTTCATTGCCCGTCAAATGAAACTGCAAGACTGAAATAGATGTCTTTCAGTAGGTTTTCATAGGGTGTAACGCTAACCCCAATAAAAAAGCCCAGACAAACCCTCCGCAATCGTGCGAAGTCTGTCTGGGCATTCAAACTAAACGGGTATGTATTATCTTTTAATCGTAATCCGGAGTATCCTTGCTTTCGTGAGAGAATTCACCTTCGGTAGTGTAGTACATGTCCCACTCTGTGCTGTCGGCGTTTACTTCTACTACGAAACCGCCTAACTCTTTATCTACACCGTGGATTCTGGCATCCGTGTGTCTTTCGCGAATATCGCTCGAGATGGCAGGCAGCAGAATGCCGTCGGGCAGTGTGGAGAAATGACACTCGATGCTGGTCCAGTCGCCACTCTTGTTGAATTCCAATTCCGTGCCGTTGGTCAGCGTGACGTGATATTCCGTTGTGCCGTCGTCTTTTTCGCGGATGACAGACTGTATGTCTATGCCGTTGAAATATTGTTCCACAAAAGACTGTGCACTACCGGGCATGTCGCTGTAGTCTATTTTCTTTTCGTCGTCGCAAGATGTCAACGCTACTGCCATTAATGCTACTGCCAAGAAACTGCGTAAGAAGTTTGCAGAGTTCTTCATTCGATTTTTCCAATTGTTTGTTCTCATCTTTACACTTATTTTAGTTTGATTATTCATGTTTTTCTGATGCAAACATAGCGTCCAAATTGGGAAACAATTGGGAAAAAGTTTCTTTTTCTACAGAATTTTTACGCTTTATTCTTTGTCAGCGTCACTTCGATAATAAGAACGGCAGGGCGTTTTCTCCACGAACCACTTGCGTTAATGCTAAAAACGGGGTTACTTTCGATGGTAGCGAGTTTGTATTTCGAACGAACCGAAACGAACTTGTCATATTTCCCGTTGGTCATCTTGAAAAGGTTCAACCTCAATCATGGAAGCGGCATCGAGCCGGAGTGCTATTTCTGAACTCAATACCCGATATACTACGGGGTCGCCTAAAGGGGCTAAACGGACAACTTGTATTACCTTACCCCTTATGAAACCTATTTCCGACAACCGTTTACGTAACAATCCATAACCATGCACCTTGACAACAACCGCTTTCTTTCCCTTTTTCAAATCGGACAGCCTCATGGGTGAATATCCGGTTTGGATGTCAGAGTCTTGCCTGTATAGAGTAACAGATTCTTTGCCCAACGAATGATGACTAACGAACAGACAAGTGCGACAAGCGTGTCAATCCAGATAATATTCCAAATCATGGCGCATATCAATCCGAATATGGCACCGAGGCTTGTCAGTGCATCCGCTAATACGTGCAGGTAAGCGGAATGCCTGTTGTAATCTTCATGTTCGTGCTTGTCATGCAATACAATGGCGCAAATGATGTTTACCACCATGCCAATTGCAGCTACCACCATTGCCTCGGTATAACGGATCTCCACAACAGGAGTAAAGAAGCGTTCCACCGCTTCCACAATGATGAACAGTGCAAAGACCAACAGCAGCACACCGCTTGTGTATGCCGACAGCGAAAGGACTTTGTCCTTATCTACATTTTCCGCACGTTTACTTTCAAGATGGCGCACCAATACATATGCTCCCCAGCTCAAACCGATTGCCAGCACGTGTGACCCCATGTGGATGCCATCGGCAAGCAATGCCATCGACTTGGAGAACAAGCCGAAGATGATTTCCAATATCATGGTTGTCGCAGAGAAAAGGACGACAAACGCTGTTTTTTTCTCACTTTGGGACTTGCCCGGCTTTACTTTTTCATGCTTGTGTTCCATATCTTTTTATTTTAATCCGTGTACAAAGTTATGGAACTTCGATACTTAAGCCGTTACACAAAACATCTCATCTTTGGTACATTTCATTCATTGATATTCGAAAGCCAAGCGGAGTCGTGCCTGTATGCCGCTTAAAAAAGCGTGAAAAATAGGACAATTCATTAAATCCCAATTTATAGGCTATCTCTGAAATATCATACTCCGTCCGTATAAGCATCCGCTTCACTTCCAAAACAACCCTCTCGTTAATCATTTCCAAAGCCGACTTTCCCAAATGCTTTC
>CALUJK010000074.1 GCA_944320945.1 uncultured Bacteroides sp.
GTTCCTGGACTGGATTCGGAAGAACCCGCTGGTGGAGGTGACCGCCGAAGAGTTTGAACTGGCCAGCACGGGCGAGGTGAGAGATGTGGCAGAGAATGCCCGCTTTGCGTGGCGTCCGTTGGAGGTATCTACCCGTCTGGAGAATCAGATTCCGCAATTCCTGCTTTTCCGCGGTTCGTCGGCATTCACGCCGGAGTTTCTGAGCGAGTTCTTGGTGAACTATCACAAACATGCCGAGCATGTGATGCAGCACTATTCGGACGGAGGTAACCACCTGTTGTTCGAGGCACAGCGGGTGTTCTACGCAGGTACGTTCTTCCCCGAGTTCAAGGATGCCCCCACGTGGCGGAAGAGCGGAGTGGACGTGCTGGTGCGCGAGTGCAAGAAACAAGTGTTTGACGACGGCGGACAATTTGAGTTAGACCCGCTTTACCACATGGCTTGCATCGAAATCTTCTGTAAAGCGATTCAGATGGCCGATATGAACGGGCTGCGCAATGAATTTCCGCAAGAGTTTTTGGACACCGTGGAGAATATGATTGTATTCTATTATAATATCAGCTATCCGGACTACACGAATCCCTGCTTCAGCGACGCCAAGCGCCGTGGCAAGGACCGCAAACTGGTGAATTATCGCATTTGGGCGCAACTCTTCCCGGACAACGAGCAGATACGCTACTTCATGACAGAGGGCCGCGAGGGCAAGAAGCCCGAGAACCTGTCGAAAGGTTTCTTGTCTTCCGGCTTTTTTACGTTCCGCAACGGCTGGGGGCCGGATGCTACCGTCATGGTGCTGAAAGCCGGTCCGATGGGTGGCTGGCACAATCAGCCGGACAACGGCACGTTCGAACTGTGGTTCAACGGTACGAACCTCTTCCCCGATTCGGGTTTCTATGTATATGCCGGTGATGACAACATCATGAAGCTGCGCAACTGGTTCCGTCAGACGATGGTGCACAAGACACTGACGTTGGATGACAAGAACATCCGGAGAAACGCTTCTGTAACTCGTCTGTGGAAAGATGACGGAAAGACCCCGATGTTGGTAACCGAGAATCAGGAATATGAGAACCTGAAGCATCGCCGCTCCGTTTTCTTTGTTGATCAGACCTATTTTGTCATTGTGGATGAGGCTATCGGCAGCGCCACCGGCACCGTCAATCTGCATTATCAGATGAATGCCGGTACGGTAAACATCGACCCGCAGACCTTTACGCTGACCTCGGACTACGGCACACAGAGCGATGCCAAACTGCAATGTTTTGCTCCCGCCGGTACTACACTGGAAGAAGAAGAGGGCTGGCAGGCTACTTTGTATCTGGTGCGCGAGAAACGTACGGCAGTAGCCTTCAACACGGAGAAGAAAGACGATACGCCAGTGCGTTACATTACTGTTATCTATCCCACGAAAGACATCCAGTCTGCCCCGAAGATGGAGGCACGCTTCTTGAATGAGCAGTTTGACGAGAACGGACTGAAAGTGGAAGTCTCTTTGGACGGAAAGAAAAAGACGTTGGAGTATCACTTGAAATAATAATGGGTAACTGCCACAAACAAACATATAATAGTTTACTAAGATGAAAAGAACATATATCGTTACTGCCTTATTGGCCTATTTTCTTACTTTTTTCTCAATAAATGGACGCAGTCAGGTGGATTGGCAAAGTTTTCTTGCCAAACAGGACTTGGTATGGAATCGCTTGCCGCAAGCTTGGTACGAGGCTCCGTTTATGGGAAACGGAAGTTTGGGAACTTATATTTGTAAGGAACCTGGGACAAATGCCATTCGTTTGGATGTAGGGAATAACCTGGTACACGACCATCGCCTTAATGACTTGGCTATCAATGGTCGCTGCCGTTTGCTCATTGGCTACTTTCTGTTACAGCCGGTTGGTGAGATTGTAGACGGAGAGATGCGGCTTGATTTGTGGAATGCTGAGACAACGGCTCTTGTCCGCACGACTAAAGGAGAAATCCGTCTGCGTGCCTATGTTACTTCCGGCAATCCCTATATTGTGGCTGAGGCCGAAGCCTTCGGAGGTGAAGATTCCGTTCGCTGGCAGTTTTATCCCGAATGTACAGACTCGCCCCGGCAGATAAGAGCCCGGCGAACCCAGAATGCCCATTTGGAGAAAAGCTATGTGTCTAATCCTCTTTCCGAACTTTCTTTGGACGATGGCATCAGCCGGTGTTGGCAACCGTTGTTGGATGGTGGAGGTACCGCCACGGCTTGGCGCATGATGCATGACGGGCGTAAAACAACATTGGTCGTGACGTGTGAACACTCTTTCCCCGGTACGGCAGCTCGGGAAAAAGCGAGTACGGCAGTGAAGAACCTTTGTCTGGCGGACTTACAGGAGGTGGAAGCAACTCACCGCAACTGGTGGCACCGCTTTTATCCGCAGAGTTTTGTCAGCCTGCCGGACAAGCGGTTGGAAAACTTCTATTGGGTGCAGATGTACAAGATGGCTTCGGCTACCCGTATCGGTGGCGGACTGATGGACAATTGTGGTCCCTGGCTGGTCGATACACCGTGGCCTAACACGTGGTGGAATCTCAATGTGCAATTGGCCTATTGGTCAGTCTATCCGTCCAACCGGTTGGAATTAGGCATTCCGTTGGCAGATGCTGTGGCGAATAATCTCGGTAACCTGATAAACAATGTTCCCGAACCTTATCGTTATAATTCGGCAGCTCTTCCGGTGGCAACAGCGTTCGATCTTGCCGGGCCTTGCGTGAATTTACCTTACAGCGGGAAACACGCGCAAGTGGGCTGCTTGCCTTGGCTTTGCCATAACTTGTGGCTGCACTATCGTTTTAGCATGGACGAGCGGATATTGCGTCATGCCGTTTACCCCACTTTGCGCCGTGCCGTGAATCTTTATATCCATTTCTTGAAAGAGGACGAAAACGGTATATTACATCTGGCCGAAACCTATTCGCCGGAGTATGGCAATGCTGAAGATTGTAATTTCGATCTGGCACTGCTTCGCTGGGGATGCGAAACGTTACTGAAAACTACCGAGATACTGGGCGTGGACGACGAACTGGCTCCTAAGTGGAAGGAAATTCTTCAGAAGTTGGTGGCTTATCCGCAAGACGAAACGGGCATCATGATTGGTAAGGATATGCCTTATGCACGTTCGCACCGTCATTATTCTCATCTGCTGATGTTCTATCCGCTTTATCTGCTGAATGCGGAGCAACCGGGAAGCAAGGAACTGATGGAGCGTTCCGTAACGCATTGGCACAGCATCCCCGGTAATATCCTGGCCTATTCCTATACCGGGGCTTCATCGCTGTATGCCGCTTTTGGTGAAGGAGATAAGGCTTTGGAAAAACTGAACCGGATTTTCTCCATGAGCAGTTTGACGCCTAATACTTTATATAAGGAGAGCGGTCCCGTCATCGAGACACCACTTTCGGCTGCTCAATGTGTACACGATATGCTATTGCAGAGCTGGGGTGGCAAGATTCGGGTATTTCCCGCTGTTCCATCTGTGTGGCAGGATGTCTGCTACGAAGACTTGCGGACGGAAGGCGCTTTCCTCGTCTCTGCTGTTCGTAAAGGAGGTAAGACTGTGAATATCCGCATTGAAAGTCTGGCGGGAGAGCCGTGCATTCTTCGCACAGATATGGTAAATCCTGTAGTGAAATTAGGTAATGCAGTGCTTAATTCAATTGCTCCCGGAGAATACCGTTTGGACTTGAAGAAAGGCGAAAGTGTTGTGCTGACTCCGAAAGGTGTTGACGTATGTTTGGCCACAGAAGTATCGGGAGAAGGACAGAACTTCTTCGGACTGAATAATCATGTAAAACGGACTAAATAAAGCATTTATGAAAAGACTTATTCCTATTGTATTGTTTTTAGCGTTTACCTTTAATATTGTTCACGCCCAAATCCAATGGGAGCAAGTACAGCCCGGTGTGTGGAAAGGTGTCATCGGTTCTCCGGAGGATTATGACCTGCTGCAAGTCAGTGGGGCTTCTCCTGCCGAAAAGGGCTTTTCCCGTTTACCGGAAGTTGAATTGCCCGCTTTGGCGTCAGGAGTCAAAGCGTCGTTGACTGATGGTAAAGTCTATTTGACCTTTCCGTTGGAGCGGGACGAACAGTTATATGGTCTGGGGTTGAATTTCAAGTCCGTCAATCGCCGTGGTAGTATTCTGAACTTGCATGTAGATCACTATGCGGGGAAAGATGACGGACGTACCCATGCGCCGGTACCATTCTATGTGTCGAGTTTAGGGTATGGAGTCTTTATCAATTCTGCCCGTTATCTGACGATATATGCCGGTTCGGGAAACCGCAAGGACAGCCCGAACGCCCCGGTGGCAAAGGATAGAAATACCGACCGCAGTTGGACGGCTTCGCCTTATTCGGATGCCGTGTCAGTCTTGGTTCCGTCGGAAGGAGTTGAAATCTATTTGTTTGCCGGGCCGACGCCGATGGATGCTGTCCGCCGTTACAATCTGCTGTGTGGTGGAGGAACTTTGCCGCCCCGTTGGGGACTGGGCATCACGCAGCGGGTGCATACGCTGTACACGGCAGAACAGGTAGGAAAAGAGGTGGACGATTTTGACCGTCACGGCTATCCGCTGGATTTCATCGGGCTGGAGCCGGGCTGGCAGAGCAAAGCCTATCCATGTTCGTTCGAGTGGGATAAAGTACGCTTTCCTGACCCTAAGGGCTTTGTGGAAGAGATGATGGGTCGGGGCATTCGCCTGAATCTGTGGACCAATCCGTATGTGTCTCCCGAATCGGGGATATATAAAGCGATGTATCCGTTGAGCGGTTCTCACACGGTATGGTGTGGCATTGTACCGGATTTGGCGGACGAGAAAGCACGCACCTTGTTGTAGGACAAGTGGGAAAAAGAGCACGTAAACCTTGGTGTGGGCGGTTACAAGATAGATGAAGTCGATGGCTACGACCGCTGGCTGTGGCCGGATGTGGCGACTTTCCCGTCGGGTGTACCGGCCGAAATGATGCGACAGACATACGGCCTGTGGCTCCAGCGGCTGACAACCGACTCTTATCGTAAGCAGAACCGTCGTACTTACGGTCTGGTACGTGCCTCCAATGCCGGAGCCAGCTCTTTTCCCTATGTCATCTATAATGATTATTATAATCACCGCGACTTCATAACTGCGTTGATTAATTCCGGTTATTGCGGTGTGTTGTGGACACCGGAAGTACGCAATGCCAAAACCGGTGAGGAGTGGTTGCGCCGTTTCCAGACGGTGGTGTTCTCGCCGATGGCCATGATAGATGCTTGGTCAAGCGGATTGAAACCGTGGTCTTTTCCCGAAGTTTCGGAGCAAATCAAGGAGTACGCCTTGCTGCGTATGCGCATGATGCCCTATTGGTACACGGAGTTTGCCCGTTACCACTACGACGGCATTCCTCCGTTTCACGGCATGAGTCTGGAGTCGGGCTTTGATGTCCGCTAGAGCGTGTCCGCCTCCTTGCAGAAGAAAGACCTGGAAGAGAATCCCTATTTGGAGAAAGTCTCGAAAGAGGTGAAGGACCAGTACATGGCAGGTGAATATCTGTTGGTAGCCCCTCTTTTTACGGGAGAGACCAGCCGTCAAGTCGTATTGCCTGAAGGAGATTGGTATGACTTCTACACAGGTGAATATGTCGGCAATGGTGAAGTTATCACGGCAAATCCCGGTTTGGACCGCATTCCGGTGTATGTGAAGGATGGCGGTATCATTCCTATGTTGTCTCAAGCTCCGCTGCGGACACCACAATCGGGTGAAGTCTCTAACCTTGAGATTCGCCATTACGGCAAGGCAAACGGAACATATCGGTTGTATGATGATGACGGAGAAACTTTCGATTATGAAAAAGGGGAATATACTTGGCGCGAAATCAAAGTGGAACGTCAGAAAAACGGACAGTTAAAAGGTTTTATCTCTAAGCCGGAGAAAGGCAAGCCCAATCATTATGGGAAAGTCACATGGAAATTTATGACTACCTTTGCCCCTGCAAATTGAAACCTTTTAAACTATGCTACACTTTGATACAGATTATATGCGCGGGGCGCATCCGGAGATTATAAACCGTTTGGCAGTTACCAATTTGGAACAGACCGTAGGCTATGGGCAAGATGACTATACACGTCGTGCAGAGCAACGTATTCTTGAAGCATGCGGGCTGGACGAGGGCAGGGTACATTTCCTTGTCGGCGGGACACAGACCAATTCCACCGTTATCGACGGACTGCTGCGTCCTCACGAAGGGGTAGTGGCGGCAGAGACCGGACACATTAATATACATGAGTCCGGCGCCGTTGAGGCTACCGGCCATAAAGTGCTTGTTCTGCCGTCTAAAAACGGGAAACTGGATGCCTGCACGCTGGAAAAGTATCTCACTGACTTTTACGCCGACGCGACGTACGAGCACATGGTGGCACCGGGTATGGTTTACATCTCCCATCCGACAGAACTGGGCACACTGTACTCCCTGGCGGAGTTGCAGGCACTTAGCAAGGTTTGCCGCGAAAGGAATATCCCGCTGTTTATGGACGGTGCCCGCCTGCTGTACGGTCTTGCTGCCGAGGACACCGACGTCACGTTACGAGACATTGCGCGCTTGTGTGATGTCTTTTACATCGGTGGCACTAAAGCCGGCACTTTGTTTGGTGAGGCGGTGGTGGTCACCCGCCCGCACTTGCTGCCCCATTTCTTTCCGTTGATAAAGCAACACGGCGCCTTGCTGGCAAAAGGAAGGCTGCTGGGCATTCAGTTTGAGACGTTGTTTGAAAACGGACTCTATGCCGAGATAGGGAAACATGCCATCCGCATGGCCATGAAGCTGAAGCGGGCATTTGTGGCGAAAGGCTATCGGCTTTATGTCGATTCGTCTACCAACCAGCAATTCTTTGTGCTGCCCAATGCCGATTTAGACCGCTTGCAGCAGGTGGCTACCTTCGAAGTGTGGGGCATTCGCGGCGAGACCGAGACACCCGTCCGCTTTGTGACAGACTGGGGCACCCGTGAGGAAGATGTAGATGCATTGATTGCCGCACTGGAATAATACGGCGCAGTTTGTACAGATACGTTACTTTTTGTATAGATACATTACTTTACGGAAAGATGACCGAATGCCGCCTCAGAAGGTATTCTGACGGGGCTTTGTTCCGAAGCCTTTCGGAACACGTACGAAATTAATTTGGAACGCGTTCCGAACGTACTTGGAACAAGAGCCAAAAGGCTTCGGAATAAATGCCTTGTATGATGAGTTACTTTTTGTATATATATTTTGATTTTATCAAACGGAAACAACCGGAATAAAACAGACATCTCTTAAAATAGTATCGATGAAGAACCTCTTAAAAAATGCAATGTTGCTATGGGCATTACTTGCCGTGATTTGTACAAGTTGTCAGAATGAGCCTCAGATACAGGCGGCTTATGACCTGATAGAACGCGTGACGCCGGGCTATGGCCGGCAATTTCGGTTGGAACTGATACCGCCGGTAGATGGGCAAGATGCGTACGAAATAGACTCTGACGGTGGCAAGGTCGTGCTGCGGGGTAATAACGCCATATCTTTGGCCACGGCATTCAATCAATATTTGAAATATACCTGTAACGCCCACGTCTCTTGGCTGGGCAACCAGTTGGAACTGCCGGATAAGTTGCCGTTGCCTGCGCCTACCAAAGGAACCATCAATGGCAAATATCGGGTGTACATGAATTACTGCACGCTTAGCTATACGGCGGCTTGGTGGGACTGGGAGCGTTGGCAGCGCGAAATAGACTATATGGCCATGAACTCCATCAACATGCCCCTGTCTGTGGTGGGGCTGGAGGCCGTGTGGTATAACACCTTGCTGAAATACGGCTTTACGGACGAGGAAGCGAGAACCTTCTTGGCAGGTCCCGCCCACTTTGCCTGGCAATGGATGCAGAACCTGCAAAGCACCGGTGGCCCGCTCCCCAAATCGTGGATAGACAAGCATATCGCGTTGGGAAAACAAATCATCGCACGGGAATTGGAACTGGGAATGACCCCGATTCAGCAGGGCTTTTCGGGCTATGTGCCGCGCGAGATGAAAGATAAGTTCCCTCATGCCAAGATTCAGTCGCAAAAAAATTGGTATGGAATAAGGCCGGCGGACAGTTAGACCCGACCGATTCGCTGTTTGCTGCCTTTGGCCGCGATTTCTTGGAAGAAGAGAAGAAACTGTTCGGCACTTACGGTTATTATGCGGCCGACCCGTTCCACGAGAGCCGTCCGCCGGTAGATACTCCGGAGTATTTAAGTGCCGTTGGGCGTGGCATACATCAGATATTTAACGATTTTGATTCTACGTTCACATGGGTTATGCAGGCATGGAGCCTTCGTGAACCTATTGCCAAGGCAGTGCCTAAGGATAAGTTGTTGATTCTGGATTTGAACGGCACGAAATATCAGAAATGTGACGGCTTCTGGGAATATCCGTTTGTGGCCGGTAATCTGCATAACTTCGGTGGCCGCATTAATCTGCACGGCGACTTGCGTCTGCTGGCTTCCAATCAGTATGCCACGATTCGCCGGAAGCATCCCAATGTGTGTGGTTCCGGTCTTTTCATGGAGGGAATAGTGCAGAATCCGGTTTCTTACGATTTGGCTTTCGAGATGCCTCTGCATGACGGGCAGGTGAATGTGGAAGAGTGGTTGAGCCGGTATGCAGACCGCCGTTATGGCAAATCCTCGGAACACGCCCGCCAGGCATGGACATGTCTGCTGGAAGGCCCTTACCGGCCGGGAACAAACGGGGTGGAACGCAGTTCCGTCATCGCTGCCCGTCCGGCGCTGGATGTCAAGAAGTCGGGACCTAATGCCGGTTTGGGCATTCCTTACTCTCCGCTGTTGTTGCTGCGCGCGGAAGAACTGTTGCTGAAGGATGCGGGTTCGTTGCAGCAGTCTGCGGCCTATCGTTTTGATGTGGTAGATGTACAACGTCAGTTGATGTCCAATCTGGGACAGGCCATTCACAAACAGGCGGCTGATGCTTTTCGCCGGAAAGACAAGGCGGCGTTCAGCCTGCATAGCGGTCGCTTTTTGGAAATGTTGCGCGATGTGGACGAACTGTTGCGCACTCGCCCGGAGTTCAATTTTGACCGTTGGCTGTCCCAGGCACGCAGTTGGGGAGAGACGGAAGCCGAGAAGAATCTGCTGGAGCGGGATGCCACCATGCTGCTGACGGTGTGGGGTGGAAACGACCCGGTTATTTTCGACTATGCGTGGCGCGAGTGGTCGGGGCTGATTGACGGCTTTTATCTGAAACGTTGGGAGAAGTTCTATGCCATGCTTCAGGAACATCTGGATAAGGGGAGTGATTATACGGAAACCGGCCTGCCGCTTTCGCACGGTCGTGAGTCGTTCCGTGCCAATGAATTTTATGACGGACTGGCGGACTGGGAATTGCAATACGTGGAGACTTCCGGTAAGGTGCGTACCCCTCTGACACAGGGTGATGAAGTAGAGGTCGCTTCGCGGCTGTATGACAAATATGCCCGTTTGGCTTCCGAGTATTACGGCAAAGAGGTCGGTGCGGACAACATACGGGACGGCAAGACCTACGAGAACTTAGGCGAGGAGTGATAGACCGGTGTATCGGAAAAATCCCTACTTTTGTAACAGATAAAAGCTGGGATTCCGATGGACGATGATGCAGTACGCGATGAGCGTAAGATAATTCACATTGATATGGATGCATTCTATGCCTCCATTGAGCAGCGTGATAATCCCTCCCTGCGCGGGTTGCCCGTAGCTGTGGGGCATAGCGAAGCGCGGGGAGTGGTGGCGGCTGCCAGTTATGAGGCGCGCCGGTATGGCGTGCACTCGGCCATGTCGTCCCCAAAGGCAAAGCGCATTTGTCCCGACCTCATTTTTGTGCCGGGGCGGATGGAAGTTTATAAGGCGGTCTCCGGTCAGATACATGAAATCTTCCACGAATATACGGATATAATAGAGCCTATCTCGTTGGATGAGGCTTTCCTGGATGTCACCCGGAACAAGAAGGGCATTCCGCAAGGCCTGACCATAGCCAAGGAGATTAAGGCGAAGATACGGTCGCAGCTGCATCTGGTGGCGTCGGCCGGTGTCTCCTATAATAAGTTCCTGGCTAAGGTGGCTTCGGACTTCCGCAAACCGGACGGGCTTTGCACCATACATCCGTCGCGGGCGCTGGCCTTTATCGACCGTTTGCCTATCGAGAGCTTTTGGGGAGTGGGGCCGGTTACGGCCAAGCGGATGCATGCGTTGGGCATTCATAACGGACAGCAGTTGCGCGAACGTCCCTTGCAGCTTCTTACTTATCATTTCGGCAAGGCGGGCAGAATCTATTACGACTTTGCCCGGGGCATTGACTTGCGTCCCGTAGAGGCGGTGCGCATTCGCAAGTCGCTGGGGTGTGAACGTACGTTGGAGCGCGACATCAGTGCACCGTCTGCAGTGCTGGAAGCGTTGCATGACACGGCGGTGGAACTGGTAGAACGTTTGGGACGCCATCCCGATTTTCGTGGCAATACCTTGACTCTTAAGATTAAATTCGGCGATTTTACACAGATTACGCGCAGTGTGACGCAATCCCAAACCTTGGAATCGCTTGACCTGATACTGCCTTTAGCCCAACAGTTGTTACAACCGGTGGAGTATGAGCATCATCCCATCCGTCTGATGGGGCTCACGGTGTCACGTCCGCATGTGGAAGAGGAAGACGAACGGCGCAGTGGTGAGTGGGAACAGTTGAGTTTTGAGTTTGAAGAGTGGTGATAATTTTATAATCGACTTATGATGTCTTGCAATAAGTCAAATAGCTTATAAAACCTTGGCGGGTAGAAATATTATTCATACACGTTCTTTTTTAAAATGTCACTATCGCTTTTATCAAAGTCTCTCTCTATGGCTTTGATAAGATATTTGATTAAATATACTGATAGTGTTCCGATTTTGCCGTATTTTTGCGTTGAAATACACCTCCTGTCGGTGAAAGGAAAGATAGAACAGGTGGACGTGTGTGAAAATACATATTCGTTTTTGAGCTGAATAAATAAAGAAAAATAGACATAACGTATGGGTTGTTTCATGAATTTGCTGTGGTTGCTGCTGGGCGGCATCGTCACGGCAGTGGAATATGTAGTGGCCAGTATCCTGCTGATGATTACCGTTGTGGGCATACCGTTTGGTATGCAGACGCTGAAGTTGGCGGCATTGGCACTTTGGCCGTTTGGCAAGGAAGTGCGTACGGGTGAACGTGCCGGCGGTTGTCTGTATATTGTGATGAATGTGGTGTGGATTCTGCTGGGCGGGATATGGATATGCTTGTCCCATCTGCTGTTTGGAGCCGTGTTGTGCATAACGATTATCGGCATTCCTTTCGGGTTGCAGCACTTCAAACTGGCAGGATTGGCGTTGACACCGTTTGGCAGAGATATAGCGGAGGCGCAATGATATGGCGAAACTGATACAGACATACGCTTCGCACTATAAGGCATTGGTGACACTGGGGTTGCCTATCGTTATCGGGCAGTTGGGAGTTATCATTCTGGGCTTTGCCGATACGCTGATGATAGGACATCACAGTACTGAGGAACTTGGAGCAGCCTCGTTCGTCAATAATATGTTTAATCTGTGCATCATTTTCAGTACAGGTTTCAGCTATGGGTTGACACCGATCGTGGGCAGCTATTATGGAAACCGTCGTTTGAGTGAGGCGGGACAGGCTCTGCGATGCAGCCTGTTGGCAAATACGGTGGTTGCGCTGATATTGACGTCAATTATGACGGTTCTCTACTTCAATGTGGAACGCATGGGGCAGCCGGAAGAACTGATTCCCTTGATTAAACCTTATTACCTGGTGCTGCTGGCATCGTTGTTGTTCGTCCTGCTATTCAATGGCTTTAAACAATTCACAGACGGCATTACAGATACGCGTACGGCTATGTGGATATTGTTGGGCGGAAACGTCCTTAATATAATAGGTAATTATATCCTGATTAACGGTAAGTTGGGATTACCCGAGCTGGGATTGCTGGGGGCGGGACTGAGCACGTTGCTTTCGCGCATCGTCATGGTGGCGGTATTTGCGTGGGTAGTGCTGTGTGGACGTAAATTTGCCCGTTATCGGGTAGGCTTCTTCCGTCGGGGATGGTCGCGGCCGTTGTTCCGTCGTTTGAATGCTTTGGGATGGCCGGTCGGCTTGCAGATGGGCATGGAGACAGCTTCTTTCAGCCTGAGTACCATCATGGTGGGGTGGCTGGGCACCATTGCATTGGCATCGCATCAGATAATGCTGACCATTTCGCAGTTCACGTTCATGATGTTCTACGGCATGGGGGCAGCGGTGGCGGTACGTGTCAGTAATTTTCATGGACAAGGCGACTGGGTGAATGTGCGCCGTTCGGCCTATGCCGGCTTTCATCTCATTCTGCTGATGGAGGTGGTGTTGCTCAGTATTGTCTTTGCTGTAAGGGGCCATATCGGCGGTTGGTTTACGGACAATGCGGAAGTAGTGACAATGGTTTCGGCCTTGTTCTTCCCTTTCTTGATATATCAGTTTGGCGACGGGCTTCAGATAAATTTTGCCAACGCCCTGCGCGGTATATCGGACGTGAAGCCAATGATGTTCATCGCTTTCATTGCCTATTTCATCATTTCGCTGCCTGTAGGCTATCTGTGCGGATTCGTACTGGAATGGGGCGTGGTAGGTGTGTGGATGGCTTTCCCCTTCGGACTGACCAGTGCCGGACTGATGTTGTGGTGGAGGTTTCGCAGACAGACATCCCACTTTTCTTAGACGAATAATGATATGAACAGTGTCTCCAAATTTAAGGTTACTTTAGGCTATGCCTTGATGCTGGCCGTACTTTTTTTCTCCCTCTTCTTTGTGCATCGGGAGATGGAGACCCTCTTGCAGAGCGATGAGCGCGACACGCAATGGACGGATAGTCTCCTGTCGCTGTTGCGCGAGAAGAACGAGAACACCATCCACATGTTACGTTCGTTGGGACGGGCTAATGAAAGCTTTTTCTCCAACAACGATTTGGACAGCCTGATGGCCTATCTGCACCGGCGCGACACCGTTGTCCGCGAACAGCATATCCAGCGCAGCTATGTGGTGCATCGCGACACACTGATGACACACCCTGAGCAAAGAGGCTTTTTCCGCCGTCTGCGTGAAGCATTCAATCCCTCGCAAAGGGCTGATACCTCTATCCAAGTACGGACGTCGACCGAATATGCCCTCGATACCATTGTCGAGATATATTCTTCTACCGATTCCCTCCAAGCTAAATTGCAGGAAGTGGCCCAACGTAAAAAAGCTGACAGCTTGTTGATGCGTCGTCGCAACATCCGCCTCCAGCGTATGGATCGTTTGCTCTCTGCTCGGATTGATAGCCTGTTGCATGATTATGAGACGGAGTCATTGGCACAGGCACAGGCTTCGGCGGAGCGGCGGCAGGCTGTACGTCTGGAGTCTGCACGGACGTTGAGTTATATCACGATAGGCGCAGTGCTGTTATCCGTCATTTTTCTTGTCATTATCGGACGGGACATTACTCGCAACAACCGTTATCGCCGTGAATTGGAGGAAGCACGCCGTCGGGCTGAGGATCTGCTTGCCACTCGCGAGAAGCTGATGCTGGCTATCACGCACGATTTTAAGGCACCTCTTGGTTCCATTATGGGATATGCCGATCTGCTATCCCGACTGACGGTGGATGAGCGGCAGCGTTTCTACCTTGATAACATGAAAACCTCTTCCGAACATCTACTGAAACTGGTGGTGGATTTGCTGGACTTTCATCGGCTGGATTTGCACAAGGTGGAGGTAAATCGTGTCACTTTCCATCCTGCGCGGCTGGTGGAGGAAGTGTATGTCAGTTTCCAACCTCTTGCCGCTGCCAAAGGGCTGACCTTGCATTGTCATGTCGTGCCGGAATTGGAAGGTGCTTATATTAGTGACCCTTTGCGTCTGCGCGAGATTATGACAAATCTGCTGAGTAATGCTGTGAAGTTTACGGACCAGGGCAGTATAACCCTTTCTGCAAGTTACGAAGAACGTCAACTGGTCTTGTCCGTAGCCGATACCGGCCGTGGTATGGAACCTGCTGACTGTGAACGAGTATTTCAGGAGTTTACCCGTTTGCCCGGTGCGCAAGGTAAAGAAGGCTTCGGACTGGGGCTTTCCATTGTCCGAATGTTGGTGCAGTTACTCGAAGGTTCTATACGGGTGGAAAGTAAACCGGGTGAGGGGAGTACGTTTATCGTCACATTGCCGCTGCCCAAGGTGGTGCAGAGCGAGGAACTGAGTGTGAAAGAGGAGGATTCTGCTCGTGCCGCTTTGCCTTCAGACGTATCGAAGGGGGATGTGTCGGACGATGATGTACCCTCATTGCGGAAGGTCCTTTTGATAGATGATGACCGCATCCAGTTGACTCTGACTGCTGCTATGTTAGGGCAAAGCGGTATCGTCTCTACCACTTGTCAGCAGGTGGACGAACTGCTCGATGCTTTGCGTACGGATACTTATGATGTTCTGTTGACTGATGTACAGATGCCTGCCATTAACGGCTTCGATTTATTGAATCTGCTTCGTGCGTCAAATATTTCTCAGGCACAGACCATTCCGGTGATTGCCGTCACTGCCCGTAGTGACATGCAGATGGAAGAGTTTACGGATCATGGGTTTGCCGGTTGCCTGCACAAGCCTTTCAACGTTTCGGAATTGTTGGCGATTGTTTCCGGCACGGTGGCAGAATCGGGAACGGTATCCGTTGCGCCACAATCCGATGTGGCGACGAATCATCCGCATGATGCCCATTTCAACTTCGCTGCTTTGACAGCCTTCTCCGCTGATGATCCTGAAGCCGCAAAATCCATTCTTGACAGTTTTCAGACGGAGACTCGTCACAATGCCGACCGCTTGCAGCAGGCAGTGGCAGATGAAGATGCTGCGCTCGTCAGCGGCATTGCCCATAAGATGATACCTCTGTTTACGCTTATTGAGGCAACAGCATTGGTACATCTGCTGCGTTCGTTGGAAGCCCGTCGCAATGAATCTTTCTCTGATGCCATGAAGGACGAAGCCCAACAGGCTTTGAGCCAGATAGAAGAGGTACTGACTGTGTTCGATGCCGGCCATTGGTGTTGACAGATGTCTGACTGGCCGACGAAATCCGTAGAAAAGTGCTGCTTTTTTGCATTTTCTCGTGGAAAACCGCTATTTTTGCCCTATAAACCAAAAATAAAGACCGAACCATGAAAGTTGCTATCATCGGAGCTGGCAACATGGGCGCTTCCATTGCCCGTGGCTTGGCACGGGGCACTATCGTTCCCGCCGCCGACATTATCGTGTCCAATCCTTCCGTTCCCAAACTAGATTCTCTTCGTGCTGATTACCCCGACATTGTGACTACCACGGATAATCGTGCAGCCGCTACGGGTACAGATCTTGTCATCTTGGCTGTCAAGCCTTATCTCGTTCCTACCGTTTTGAAAGAACTGAAGCTGAAAAGCCGGCAAGTGCTGGCCAGTGTGGCTGCCGGTGTGCCTTTCGAACGGTTGGCACATTATGTGGCAGATAAAGACATGACTATGTTCCGCATCATTCCCAATATGGCCATTTCCGAGCGGCAGAGCATGACACTCATAGCTAGCCGTAACGCTACGCACGAACAGGAACAACTGATGCTTGACATCTTCAATGAGATGGGACTTTCTCTCTTCCTGCCCGAAGAGAAATTTGCCGCAGCCACATCAGTTGCCTCTTGTGGCACCGCTTATGCTCTGAAGTATGTTCAAGCTGCCATGCAGGCCGCTGTAGAATTGGGAATTCGTCCTGCTGACGGCATCACTCTTGCAGCCCAGTGTCTGAAAGGAGCTGCGGAACTCTTGTTGAATAATCCCGGTTCGCATCCCGCACTCGAAATTGATAAAGTATGTACACCCGGTGGCATCACCATACGGGGCATTAACGAACTGGAACACGGCGGATTTACTTCCACCGTCATCAGGGCCATTAAAGCCAGTGCAGAATAAAAAACATTAGTCATTAATCATTAATTTATTTAGATAACGTGGACGAACAGATTAAACAAATAGCTGAGCGTCTGCGCGGATTGCGCGACGCCATGGAGCTGACCCCTGCCGACATCGCCATTGATTGCGGCATAGACCAGACAGAATATGAACGTGCCGAAAGCGGCGAACACGATATCAGTGTCAGTATGCTGCAATGTATTGCCCGGCGTTATAACATTGCTTTGGATGCCTTGATGTTCGGGGAAGAACCGAAGATGAGCACTTACTTCCTGACCCGTGCCGGCAAAGGCATCAGTGTAGAACGCACCAAAGTTTACAAATATCAGTCATTGGCTGCCGGTTTCAAAGACCGCAAGGCCGACCCGTTTATCGTTACTGTAGAGCCGGGTGAACGTCCCATGCACTATAATACGCATGCCGGGCAAGAGTTCAATCTGGTACTCGAAGGACGCATGTTGTTAAGTGTGGCCGGTAAGGAACTGACCTTGAACACAGGCGACAGCATCTATTTCGACTCCACCCTGCCACACGGCATGAAGGCGCTGGATGGCAAGACTGTTCGTTTCTTGGCAATAATCATTTAAATGATTCATCATTTTTAAATCTTCATGATAATGGTAGAAAGATTTCTGAAACAAACCACATTTACTTCTCAAAAAGACTTTATAGAGAACCTGCATATCAATGTCCCCGACAATTTCAATTTCGGCTACGACGTGGTAGATGCCTGGGCGGCTGAACAACCCGACAAACCGGCTTTGCTTTGGACCAACGATAAGGGCGAGCATCGCCAGTACACCTTTGCCGAGATGAAACGTTACACCGATCAGACAGCATCCTATTTCCAAAGCCTTGGCATCGGTCATGGTGATATGGTAATGCTCATCCTGAAACGGCGTGTCGAGTTCTGGTTCAGCATCATTGCCCTGCATAAGATAGGTGCCGTGGCTATTCCCGCTACTCACCTGTTGACAAAGAAAGACATTGTGTACCGCTGTAATGCGGCAGACATAAAAATGATAGTCTGCGCCGGCGAATCTGTCATTACCGACCATGTCACCGCTGCCATGCCAGAATCACCCAGCGTGAAACGGTTAGTCAGTGTCGGTCCGGAAGTGCCTCAAGGCTATGAAGACTTCCAGCAAGGCATTGCGCAGGCTGTGTCTTTCGTTAAGCCGGAGCATCCCAATGCCAATGATGACATCATGCTGATGTATTTCACCAGCGGTACCACCGGTGAGCCTAAGATGGTCGCCCACGACTTTACCTATCCTTTGGGACATATCGTGACGGGTGTATTCTGGCACAATCTGACGGAACAGAGCCTGCACCTTACCATTGCCGATACCGGTTGGGGTAAAGCCGTATGGGGCAAACTATATGGCCAATGGATAGCCGGTGCCAATATTTTCGTTTACGACCACGAGAAATTTACACCTGCCGACATCTTGCAGAAGATACAAGACTATCATGTTACTTCGCTTTGTGCACCGCCCACCATCTTCCGTTTTCTCATCCACGAAGATTTGACGAAATACGACCTCAGCGCATTGAAATATTGTACTATCGCCGGCGAAGCGCTCAATCCCGCTGTGTTCGAAACATTCAAGCAACTCACCGGCATCAAGTTGATGGAAGGCTTCGGACAGACCGAAACCACCCTGACCGTTGCCACTATGCCGTGGATGGAACCAAAACCCGGCAGCATGGGATTGCCTAATCCGCAATACGATGTAGACTTGATAGACAACGACGGACGTTCGGTAGAGGCCGGTGAACAGGGACAAATCGTCATTCGGACGGACAAGGGTAAACCGCTCGGTCTGTTTAAAGAGTATTACCGCGATGCAGAGCGTACCCGCGAGGCATGGCACGACGGTGTCTATTACACGGGCGATGTTGCTTGGAAAGATGAAGACGGTTACCTTTGGTTTGTAGGCCGTGCCGACGATGTCATCAAGAGTTCCGGTTACCGCATCGGCCCCTTTGAGGTGGAAAGCGCCCTGATGACCCATCCTGCCGTAGTGGAATGCGCCATCACCGGTGTGCCCGATGAAATCCGCGGTCAGGTGGTAAAGGCAACCATTGTCCTTTCCCGCGACTATAAGAGTAAGGCAGGCGATGCCCTTATCAAAGAGTTGCAGAACCACGTGAAGCGTGTCACTGCCCCTTACAAATATCCGCGTGTCATCGAGTTTGTAGATGAGCTTCCCAAGACCATCAGCGGGAAAATCCGTCGGGTGGAGATTCGTCAGAACGACCATAAATAAGGAAACGCATTTTAATTGATATATTGCACACAGATAACACAGACAAAACGGACTACCACAGATTTATTCAATAATATAATAATCAGTGGTTATCTGTTATATTTGTGTTATCTGTGTGCAATTTTATTTTTTCGATTCCCCCTTATTCCCCTTTAAAATACCTACAAATGGTGATTGACCATCATCGGTAAAAACTATTACTTTGCAATCGCATAATGATGCACTTAATTATAAGCAACAATGACGGAACAACATAAGTATAGCGCTACGGATAAGATGAGCGACCTGATTTGCGACAACTATTCACTGTTGATGGTGATGAGTCGTTTCGGCCTCTCGTTGGGATTTGGTGACAAGAACGTGAAGGATGTGTGCGAAGCCCAAGGGGTGGATTACCGTACTTTCTTGGCAGTGGCAAACTTTATTAGCGAAGAGCAGTACAGCTACAATGATGCAGGCAGCTCCCTTTCCATACCCGCTCTGATGGACTATCTGAAGCGTGCCCACGTCTATTTCCTGGATTTCAATCTGCCTGCTATTCGTCGTAAGCTTATTGAAGCCATCGATTGCTCAGAAGCTAATGGCGTGGCATTCCTCATTCTGAAGTACTTTGATGAATACGCTAAAGAAGTGCGCCGTCACATGGAGTATGAGAACGAAGCTGTTTTTACCTATGTGGAACAATTGCTGCAAGGCCGTTTGTCCGACACATACAGCATCGCTACTTTCGTCAGCAAGCACAATCAGATAGACACCAAGCTGAAAGAACTGAAGAACATCATCATCAAATACTATCCCGAAAAGGAAAACAATAACCTCCTGAACGCCGTCCTGTTCGACATCTTCAATTGCGAGCAAGACCTTGCTTCTCACTGTCAAGTAGAAGATTATATGTTTGTCCCCGCCGTGGCGCAAATAGAAAGGAAACTGAAAAATGAGCAATAGTTCTTTGTTGAAAATCGTGATTGCTGAGCCTTCCGTCATTGTGCGGAGCGGATTGGCAACGGTGTTGAAGCGCCTTCCTAACCTGAATGTGCATCCCATTGAAGTGAGTGCGCCGGACGCCCTTGCACCCTGTCTGCATATGCACCATCCGGATATTGTTGTCGTCAATCCCATCTTTGGTGGATGGTTCGATTTGCCAGCCTTTAAAACCGATAACGATACAGTCGAGACCAAATACATTGCCATGGTCTGCTCTGTTATCGATGCCAATGCACTGAAAGAGTACGATGAGCAATTTGCCATTTGCGATGACGTTGATATGCTTGCTGCCAAAATCAACCACCTGCTGCACACTGAGGAAGAAGATAAAGCGTTTGAGCAGGAACAGCTGAGCCAGCGCGAAAAGGAAATCATCACCTGCGTCGTCAAGGGCATGACCAACAAGGCCATTGCCGACAAACTCTATCTCTCCATTCACACCGTCATTACCCACCGGCGCAACATCGCCCGCAAACTGCAAATACACTCTCCCGCCGGCCTCACTATTTATGCCATAGTCAACAAATTGGTGGAACTGAGCGAGATTCGCGACCATCTGTAAGCCTGCTACAAAGATTAATTGCTACCTTTGCCCCGTTATGGCAGGCATTTACATTCACATCCCTTTCTGCAAGACGCGGTGCATCTATTGTGACTTTTATTCCACGACACAGTCCGATTGGATGCCGCGCTATGTCCAAGCCTTGTGTGGCGAACTGCGCATGCGCCGCAACTATTTGCGGGGCGAGCCGGTAGAAACCATCTACTTCGGCGGAGGCACTCCTTCGCAACTTTCCGAGTCTGACTTTCGCACCCTTTTTCGCACCATGGACGATGTGTACGGCCTTCAACATTGCCGTGAGATTACTCTGGAAGCCAATCCGGACGACTTGACAGACGAATACGCCGATATGCTTGCCACCCTTCCTTTCAACCGCGTCAGTCTGGGCATACAGACTTTCCATGACGACACTTTGCGTCTGCTGAACCGCCGCCACAATGCCGCCGGCGCCATCCGTGCCGTGGAGAATTGCCGCCGCGCAGGTTTCCGCAACATCAGTATCGACCTTATCTACGGCTTGCCGGGCGAGACGGACGAACGTTGGCTGTACGACCTGCGTCAGGCTCTTGCGCTCGACGTGGAGCATATCTCCGCCTATCATCTGACTTACGAAGAGGGCACTCCTCTCTACCGCTTGCTGCAAGCCCGCCGTATCAGCGAGGTGGACGAGGACAGTAGCGTGCGCTTCTTCTCCACCCTGATAGATACGCTCACCGCTGCCGGCTATGTGCACTATGAGATTTCCAACTTCTGCCGGCCGGGACTTCACGCCCGTCATAACACATCCTACTGGCAGGGCATTCCCTACCTGGGATGCGGCCCGTCGGCGCACTCGTTTGACACCGATACGCGCGAGTGGAACGTCTCATCGCTGGAAGAATACGTCCGCTCCATCGAAGCCGGCGACAGACGTTTCGAGACTGAGCAACTCGACACCTCCACCCGCTACAACGAAGTCATCATGACGGGCATTCGTACCATGTGGGGAGTATCCATAGAAACCCTGAAAGCGAAGTTTGGCGAGGAACTGTATGGCTACTGCATGAAAATGGCCGACTCTCATCTGAAAGCCGGCCGACTGGCGTTGCGCGATGGTCGTTTGTGTCTGACACGCGCAGGAATCTTTGTATCCGATGACATCATGAGCGACCTGATGTCTGTAGAAGCGTGATGCCGCCGTCGTCCAGCGTCACGAGCCGCCGGCGATACAAGTCTCCCACCGCTTTCTTGAAAATCTTCTTGCTGACACCGAAGAGTGCGTAAATCTCTTCGGCAGGCGTTTTGTCACACAGCGATGTGTGTCCGCCATGTCTGCGGATATGTTCTAACAACGTTTCGGCAAATCCTTCCACACCGCTGCGTCCCGGCTGTTGCAGGGTCAGGTCTATTTTCCCGTCTTCGCGCACCTGCTTCACGTAGGCGGTGGTGCGCATTCCCATAGAAAGGGGGCGGAACACTTCGCTCTCGTACAGCAGTCCGGCATACCGGTTGTCAATGATGGCCTTCCAGCCCAAATCCGTCTTTTGCCAGATAAGGAGATCCACTTCCTGCCCCGGTTCGTAAGGTGCCCTTTCCTTCGACAGATAGTGCTCCACCTTGGCTGAGGCCACAATGCGGTAACTCTCTTCGTCCAAATGGGCGTGTACTACGTATCGGCGTCCCACTTCCATCTTTGACTTCTGCTCGCGGAAAGGTACGAAAAGGTCTTTCATCAGTCCCCAGTCCAGAAAGGCGCCATATTGGTTTACCCACTTCACCTCCAGACACGCAAATTCACCGACCTTCACCAGCGGCGTTTGCGTGGTGGCTATCAGTCGTTCTTCGCTGTCCAGATAGAGAAACACGTTCAGTTCATCACCCGGTTTGCACCTTTGTGGCACGTAGCGTGTGGGCAACAGGATTTCACCCTCGTCACCTCCGTCCAAATACATGCCGAAGTCCACGGCTTTCACGACTCTCAATCTGTTGTACTGTCCTAATTCGATGTTCATAGTTTCCGATGCAATAGTTGTCCTTTGGAGTTTGGGGCAAAGATACGAAAAAATGCTCCAATGTAGCAGAATGTTGAGTATTGGCGCAGATGGAAAGTCTATATCGGTGATTGGGAATATCGGCTTTAATCTTGCAGTTTTGCTTCATAAAGATGAAATATGTATACAAAAAATGATAGATTACAATACCGTTTGCTCCAAAGCCCTACGGTTCGTATTCCGAAGCCCTTTCGGTCGTGCTTCGAAGCCTTTCGGAATACGAACGAAAGGGCTTCGAAATAATCCCCCGTCAGAATGCTTTCTGGAATGATACCTGTGCATCTTGTTGGAAAGTAATGTATCTATACAAATTGTATGGTGTGGGAGCTTTAGGAGGGTGCCCTTTTGTCGAACAAAACGTATACAGATAATTTTGTTAAATATTATGCTTTTATTACTTTAATACCCTTGAGAAGTGCCTGTAGGACATTTCAACAGAAAATGTGGACATTTTCTTTACTCTTTATTTCATAAATACTGATTAATTTAATATTTTTGTGCCAAGAAAGCAAACATTTGCGACACAAACTTTAATCACAAATAATGTATTATCATGAAAAAGTATTTAGGAACTGCAATTGTGGCACTTTTTGCAATGTCATTGTCTGTTGCTGCTCAAGAAGTCACGGAAACTTCCAATGATGCAAACACTCAAAAGATTGATTCGTTGACAGAGGTGGTTAATACACTTTCCAGTAGCGTTCAGAAAGTTGAGGATGAAGCTTTGGATAAAAGAATCTGGAAAGATCGTGCAAAGTATTTCAATTTCTATTATGCCAAGCAGGATTTGACACAGAAAGATGCCGGCATGACTTGGAAAAGTGATTTAGCTGCTGCTATGGCGATGGGTCGCACTTACTATTTGCATAAGAAAGCTATTTTGGGGATGATTAAGTTCGGCCTCGACTGGACATTCTTTGACATTAACTTCGGTAAATATCAGGATGAAACTGGCTTCTTTGCCGATGAGGAAGACTACGGTTATGGTGATCCGGAGAAAATAGACTTATATCAGGCTGAAGTTGGTATGGGCATCGGTCCTTCTGTCACCATTAATCCGGTGAATCATTTGAAAGTGAGCGCTCATTTTCATGTAACACCTTCTATGTCGTTGCTGGTTGTCGATAGTGATGTGAATACCAGTTACGGTACGTTCATGTCTGTGGGGGGTGCGATAGCTTACAAGGCAATTTCGATAGGTGTGGAACATCGTTGGGGTACTACTAAATATAACAGCATGGTGGACCTTGGTGGTTTTGATGAAGATTATGACTCCGACATTGAGGACGGTGACTTTATTCCAAAGGGTGATTATGACGGAAAAATCAAGTGGAAAACGGGTGCCACTCGTTTCTATATCAGTTTCCGCTATTAATGATGTGAGTCCAACATAAGAATTAAAAAAGTAATAAGATTGCCCGTCATTGACAAAAATCATGTCAATGACGGGTTTCTTTTTGGAAGAAACAATAGGCTGTAATCAAAAAGAATACTGTACAATATTTTTTTCTATGTGTTAAAAAGATATTAACCGGCATTTTTTTTGAGATACATCCTATGCGTTTCCATTAATTACCTTACCTTTGTGTGGTTACAATAGAAACACAAATTCCGACAAATTTAATAGTCACTACTATGAAAAAAACATCATTTCTGATGGTTGTAGCATTATTTGTTGCAACATCCTATTGCATGGCGGCGCAGGAACGATATGCGCTTGACCTGTCCGGGGCAGGATGGTACTTATGGTACGACAAAGATGCCAGATGGCAAACAGAAGCTATTCAACTGAATATCGAAGATGCTCGCAAATATCCTGTTGCATATCCTACTGAAGGATGGGATATATTGACCTCAGAGCAGGCCTTGGCTGTAAAAGTACCCGGTACTGCGGAAGAATATCTTCAGACTATTTCGGGACCGGAAGGAGATATAACAGGAGTCACTTGGTGGAGCCGGACAGTAAATATTCCGGAGTATCAAGAAGGGCAACGTGTCGTTTTACACGTTGGTTCTATGCGTTCTCGTGCAGAAATTTTCATTAATCAACGGCTGGTGGATTATCAAATAGTTGATAATGTTCCGTTTCAGACAGATATTACGCCTTATGTCATTCCTGGTGAACAAATACAATTGGCAATCCGCATTACTGATGCCGGTGGCAATCATGACTGGCGTGACTCACGGCCTATCTTATGGGGGAGTAAAATGCTGCCTCCGGGACATGGCTTTGGTGGTATTACCGGAAAAGTGTACTTAGAAGTACATAACCCTGTCTATATTGAGGATATATATATGCAGAATACGCCTCAAATCACTACTGCGAATGCCATTCTGACTCTGCAAAACAAAACGCAAGTGACAACGTGCCAGGATGTTCGTGTCACAGTGTATGAATGGAATTGTCCCCAATCTGTCCTGTTTACTCAGGAACTGAAAAATGTCTGTTTAAAAACAGGTATTAATGAGTTGAGTATTCCCATTAAAGCACCTAATGCTAAGCTATGGAATATAGATGACCCTAACTTATATATATGTAAAGTAGAACTGCAACATCATGGAAAATGGACGGATGGCTGTTCTCGTCGTTTCGGTTTTCGCTGGTTCGATGCAGACGGTATCGGTCAGGATGCCGTATTCCGTCTGAATGGCAAACGCATTGTGCTTCGTTCTGCTATCAGTTGGAGTTTTTGGCCGGTCAATGGCATTTACCCTTCTGACGAATTGGCTGAACGACAAGTGAAAATTGCCAAAGAATTAGGCTTGAATATGCTGAATTTCCATCGTTTCATCGGCTATCCGACTGTATTGGATTATGCTGATGAATTGGGCTTACTCCTTTTTGAAGAACCGGGTGGCTTTAGGCTAAACACAGAACAGCCATTTATGAACAGCATATTGCACGAGAAAGTAGTCCGCATGGTGAAGAGAGATCGTAGTCATCCCAGTCTCATCATTTATAATTTGATGAATGAATCCGGAGATGCCGCTCCCGATAAATTGGCGCTTGAATTAAATACAATGAAAGATATGCAGGCACTCGACCCTTCACGTCTGATTCTCCGGACATCTGCGTGGGCAAAGGGAGATGATGTAAAAGATCAGGCCAAAATACATATTCGTCCATTCGATGACAACATATATTGGAACGGATGGTATGACTATCATCGGGCCGGAGGACCTGCTGTGTGGAACGAAGATTTATATAAGCATCCCCATAATTATTACAATAATACGCACAATAAACGTGAAATTGTTTTCTTCGGGGAGGAAGGAGCACTTTCTTCTCCGCCACGACTGGAAAAGGATAAAGAGGACTTGGAGCGGTACACCTATAAAGGCTGGGATGGAAATGCATTTTTGGCATGGTATGATGAGTTTGACCGATACTTAGACGATAAAAAACTCCGGGGAACTTATCCGACAGTGGATGATTTATGTCTGGCAATGGGAACTGTGTCCTACGAACATCAAGGACGAAAAATAGAATCGGCCCGCATAAATAACTTGACGGATGCGTATGTCATCAATGGGTGGGAATCGGAGTTAACTGAGAACTATTCCGGTATTGTAGATTGTTTTCGTTATCCCAAATCATATCCTTCCATCATTGCTCGCTATAATCGTCCTTTATATATAGCGGTCAAACCGCGGCAGCAAATAGCCGCAGCTGAGGAAAACATCATTGTTGATTTTTATATTGTCAACGAAAAGAATATACATGGGAGTCACCGGTTGGAAATTATGACAATCGATCCACAAAAGAAAAAAACTCGAGTAGGAAGCTATTTGGTACAAGTCTCAGGTGGTGATAAATATGGTGAGTTATTAGTAGAGGGAATAAATGTTCCGGTTCCAGCTTCCGGAGGAATATTCACTGTGGAAGCAGTCTTGTATGATGTGGAAAATAACCATATCACTTCCGGATATGATGAGATGTTATCCGTAAATTTAGCATCGGATGTCTTGTCGGGAAAAGGTGCCATTTGGGAAGATGGTCGTGCCTTACAAAATTTTCTTCAAGGAAGAACGCGGCAGGAAGTCGTGCATTACACGGATAGTTTAGAGAAACTGGATTGGGTATTTGTCGCTCGTCCTCCTAAAAAAGAACAATTGACAATGGTTCCTATGGAAGCATTGCGTACCGGCAATGGAGAACAGGGATTGAATGTAACGTTTTATGAAGATATGGACTTCCAGAAAGAAGTTTATCACGAAACATCAAAGGTTGTCAATCTGAGCGTTATTGAAGGAGCTACCCCAAGTCCGTTTGTGCATATGCTGGAACAATACGGCATTAAATGGACGGGGAAAATCATACCACCGGTAAACGGCGAATATACATTTAAGCCACAGAGCAACGACCGAAGTATGATAGAACTATTAGTTAACGGGAAAAAAATCTATGAAATAACAAACCGGAAAGAACACGTGGGGGATGGAAAAATATATTTGGAAAAGGATAAACCGGCCAACATTGAAATCCGTTTTAAGCATCCACGCAGCAATGCTCGTTGCCGGTTGGACTGGGCTGTCCCCATAAACGACATGCCCGACCCGCAACGGCTGATGGAACGCGCTTTACAAGACGGAACTCAGATTTACATTTTGCAGAACGTTGAAGAATGGTCTGAATTTATTGCAGGCAATAGTGAGGCTGTATTTAAGGACAAATTCTACGTCGGGACCAATTGGTTAGGTGGAGTGATGTTTAATAAACCTCATGAGATCTTCAAAGAGCTGCCGGCTGGAGAAGCCCTAAACTGGCCTTATCAAGCACTTGTCCATACGGGAGTAGAACGCTTGGGATTGGTAATGGAAGGCGAAGAGCTACTGGTGGGCGCCTATCATACCTATCCTATGGCACTTGGCACGGCAATGGGAATTGTGCCCGTAGGCAAAGGAACTGTTTTGTTCTCTACCCTCGATATTTATGGAAATATCATTAATAATACCTCCGCGGGGCTGGTAGCCAAGAAACTTGTTCTTAATATGATTAATTGGAAAAGAAAATGAAAAAAACGCTCAATCAATGTAAACAGGCTATTGTCGGATTTTGTGCAATGGGGATTGCTTGTACCGGCATGGCGCAAACTAATTATAATGTTTCAGAAAAGCAAATATTGGATGTCATGAAAACGGCTACCCGTTTTATGATGGAAACTGTAAGTTATAAAGGTGGATTCGTATGGAATTATTTGCCGGATATGTCCCGCTCATGGGGAGAGCTGGAAGCCAAAAGGACAATGGTGTGGATTCAGCCTCCGGGTACTCCTTCTGTAGGACATCTTTTGCTGGATGCCTATCACGCCACAGGCGATGAATATTACTACGAAGCTGCCCAAAAAGTAGCGAATGCATTGATATGGGGACAACTGGAGTGCGGAGGATGGAACTATGTCTTTGATTTTGCAGGGGAGAATTCTTTAAAAGAATGGTATGCCACTGTAGGCCGAAATGCGTGGCGACTGGAAGAATTTCAACATTATTATGGCAATGCTACCTATGATGATGAAGGTACTATGGAAGCTGCAAAATTCTTGTTGCGGATGTATGTTGAGAAAAATGATCCCGCATACCGACCTCCACTGGAGAAAGTCATACGTTTTGTATTGGATAGCCAGTATCCGATAGGAGGATGGCCACAACGTTATCCGTTGATGTATGACCATCCGGTTGACGGGAAATCTGATTATTCGTCATTCATTACGCTGAATGATGATGTTACCCCAGGTATCATTGAGTTTCTCCTGCAATGTCATCAGGCTTTAGGATTGACTGACATAAAAGAGCCTGTCATGCGTGCCATGTATCTTACGATTATTCTTCAACAGGGAGAACCTTATGCCGGGTGGGCAGATCAATATACGGTAGACGATCTTAAACCGGCTCATGCACGTACTTACGAACCTCGTAGCATCAATACAGGCACTACGGCACGCATGATACATTTGATGCTTAGTTATTACCGTTTGACGGGAGATTCCCGCTTTTTATCCGGTATTCCTGCTGCCATTAAATTCTTGGAATCTATGAAACTTCCGGACTCAGAGGTAAAGAAATGGAAAAAACAATCCGGCAATTCCGAGCAGATTTTAGTAGCCCGTTTTATTGACCCGGATACAGGAAAGCCCCTCTATGTACATAGAAAAGGTTCCAATGTTCAAAACGGGACTTATTACACCGACCAAGATATAACAGGTACAATAGCTCACTATAGTTCTGCTACGTTTGTTAATCCCACAGAGTTGCGTCGCCTCTATGAAGAAACTAAAAAGCTATCGGTTGCTGAGTTAAGAAAAAACTCTCCATTATTGCATACAGATATAACTCCATTGCCTAAATATTATACTCGTTTACGTGGTATTTATTCAATAGATAGAGTAAGACAGATTGTGCAATCGCTCACATCAAGGGGGTGTTGGATAACTCATTTGCAAAATATATCTCATCCATATCGTCCTTGTATATATGAAGGAGAAGGAGCGAGTGATGAACAAAAATATGCTGAAACTTTTGTCGGTGATGAATATGACACTTCTCCTTATACATGTACAACTGATGAACAATGTATATCGGTTCAGACTTATATCCAAAATATGATGACATTAATAACTTTTTTAGAAGCGAAATAAGTTGTCAGACTCACGTTTGATACGATTTCTGAAGAAAGTTACACTTAAATAATAAGGGCATTCCGGCTGCGTGTAGACACGCCTTTCTGCTTCGTATATTTAATCGAATAATTCTTTCAACACCTCTAGTGATTTCAGTACGGGGAAGTCTGGCAGATGGAGACGGTAATATTGGTTTATCATAGTGAGGCAACGGATACGGTCATGTCGGCTCATGGCAAAAAGGTGCATGGTGTCGTAGTTCATCCGTATGAGTTGCTGCAACTGGGCAGCCTCTTCCGGGCCGATGTAGTCGGTGTGGTGTTGTGGGGGAAGTGTGGTGAAGCAAGCGTTGCGCAGGTCGAAGCAGTCTCCCCGGTGATAGTTGTCGAGATTGGGGTATAACCCTAAGAAGCGGGAGAGTCTCATGAGGAATACTAAGTGGAAGTTAGAGAATCCTGCGCGGCATTCATCTAACCAGATGATAGAATGTTCCAGATAGGCAAACAGAGGGCGATTCTCCATTTCCTCGCGAACGGCGCGGCACAGAAATTCGGACAGGAACAGAGCGATAGCGGATTTGTAAGGTTCGAAAGGAAGGGAGGTGAATGGGTGATAGGGCTTGGCATCGCGTACCTTATATATAGAAGCATTGTTGCGGAAATCTGCTTCCAGTTCAATGAGTGCCAGCGGTTGGAATAACGATAGCTTAACAGTAGCCTTACGCGAACGGGATACCGGCACCATGAACGAGGCACGGCCGCAATATTCAGTATAGATGTCTGCTATGACGGAAGTGTCTTTGTACTTCACAGTGCGCAGCACGATTCCCTTTGTTTTTTGTAACATAACCTTGCTTTTACATCCACAAAACTACGAAAAATGCACGAAGTATGTAAGCGTACAAAAGAAAATATGCAGAATATGGAAAATATTTCATATTTGTATTGTGTTGATATTCAGTTTGTAATACGTCTTTTTGTGAGAAAAGTTTGCGGTAGAGGATAAATTTTTTACAGGAATGTTTTGGTAATTCAAAAATAGTATCTACCTTTGCATCCGCAAACGCAAGGAAAGTGCGTGAGAGCGGAAACGCTTAAGAAAGCCTGGCCCCTTCGTCTATCGGTTAGGACGCAAGATTTTCATTCTTGAAAGGGGGGTTCGATTCCCCCAGGGGCTACAAATAATAAAAAATAAACGAATTAAAAAAGATTAGTCGAGATGGCAAATCATAAATCATCACTGAAAAGAATCAGACAGGAAAAGGCAAGAAGACTCCATAACAGATATTATGGTAAAACCATGAGGAATGCTGTTCGTAAACTTCGTGCTACGACTGATAAGGCTGAAGCTACAAACATGCTGCCGAGTGTAGTAAAGTTGTTGGATAAATTGGCTAAGACAAATCTTATCCACAAAAATAAGGCAAGCAATTTGAAGTCTAAATTGGCTCATCACGTAAACCAATTGGCGTAAGTAAATAAATTACATAAAAGATATGAAAGGCCGAACTTTTTATAGTTCGGCCTTTTTCGTATATCGGGGATTTTCACTAACTTTGCTCTGTTATTACAATAAGAAAAATATCATGACAGAAGAAGAAAAGATAGAAGGCGAAAACAGTTATTCGGCCAGTAATATTCAGGTGCTGGAAGGCTTGGAAGCGGTAAGAAAGCGTCCTGCCATGTATATTGGTGACATCAGTGAGAACGGTCTCCATCATTTGGTATATGAGGTGGTGGACAATTCGATTGATGAGGCTATGGCCGGTTATTGCGATCACATCGAAGTGACAATTAATGAGGACAACTCCATTACAGTACAAGATAACGGACGCGGTATCCCGGTGGACTTCCATCAGAAAGAGAAGAAGTCGGCGCTGGAGGTGGTAATGACAGTACTTCATGCCGGAGGTAAGTTTGACAAAGGTTCGTATAAAGTGTCGGGTGGTCTGCACGGTGTGGGCGTGTCGTGTGTGAACGCATTGTCTACCCACATGGTGACTCAGGTATTTCGCAATGGCAAAATCTATCAACAAGAATATGAATGCGGTAAACCGCTTTATCCGGTGAAAGAGGTGGGTACGTGTGACGCCAACTTTACAGGAACAAAACAGACGTTTTGGCCAGATGGTAGTATCTTTACCGTTACCGAATATAAATATAGTACATTGCAAGCCCGTTTGCGCGAACTGGCCTATTTGAATAAGGGTATCCGTATTACCTTGACCGATATGCGTCAGAAGGATGAGGACGGCAATGTGGTGACTGAAATGTTCCACAGTGAAGAGGGCGTGAAGGAGTTTGTTCGCTATCTGAACAGTAATAATACGCCGCTTTTTGATGATGTCATCTATCTGAATACGGAAAAGGCGGGTGTGCCCATTGAATGTGCTATCATGTATAACACCGGATATCGGGAGAATCTGCATTCGTATGTTAACAACATCAATACGAAAGAGGGTGGTACGCATGAAGCCGGTTTCCGTGCTGCGTTAACCCGTGTATTGAAGAAGTATGGGGAAGAAACCTGTGCCAAGCAGTTGGAAAAGGCTAAAGTGGAAATCTCCGGTGAAGACTTCCGTGAAGGTTTGATAGCGGTAATTTCTGTCAAGGTGGCAGAGCCTCAGTTTGAGGGACAGACCAAGACGAAACTGGGCAACAGCGAAGTGAGTGGCGCCGTCAATCAGGCTGTGGGCGAGGCGTTGTCTTACTATCTGGAAGAGCATCCCAAGGAAGCTAAACTGATTGTAGAGAAAGTGATTCTGGCTGCTACTGCCCGTGTGGCTGCCCGCAAAGCGCGTGAGTCGGTACAGCGCAAATCGCCGATGGGCGGTGGAGGTATGCCCGGCAAACTGGCAGACTGCTCCAGCAAAGACCCGGAAGAATGCGAGTTGTTCCTCGTCGAGGGTGACTCTGCCGGTGGCTCTGCCAAGCAGGGACGTAATCGTACATTCCAGGCCATTCTGCCGTTGCGCGGTAAGATTCTGAACGTAGAGAAAGCAATGTGGCATAAGGCGTTTGAAAGTGACGAAGTGAACAATATCATTCAAGCGCTCGGCATTCGTTTCGGTGTGAACGGGGAAGACAGCAAGGAAGCCAACATAGAGAAATTGCGCTATAAGAAAATCATTATTATGACCGATGCCGATGTCGATGGGTCACACATCGACACGCTGATTATGACGCTCTTCTTCCGTTATTTCCCTCAGGTGATTGAGCAAGGGTGTCTCTATATTGCTACGCCGCCACTCTATCTCTGTACCAAAGGAAAGGTGAAGGAGTATTGTTGGAATGAACAGCAGCGTCAGCGCTTCATTGATACATACGGAGGTGGTTCAGAGAATGCTATCCATACCCAGCGCTATAAAGGTTTGGGTGAAATGAACCCGAAACAGCTGTGGGAAACAACCATGAATCCGGAGAACCGTATGCTGAAGCAGGTGAATATCGAGAATGCCGCTGCTGCCGATTATATTTTTTCCATGTTGATGGGTGAAGATGTAGGACCTCGCCGCGAGTTCATCGAGAAGAATGCAACTTACGCTAATATTGACGCATAACGCATAGCTGCTTCCCGTAATAAGGGAGAATGCTTTAGAATATAGAAGTGGCACACAGATTACGCAGATAATTTGTGTGTCACTTCTTTTTTTTGTGGTTATCCGCCGTAGAATGTCAGATATTTCTCTCCTGTAAAGCAAGTCAGGATGTTGCCGGAGATGAAAATATCATCCCAGTAAGTTGTCTCACCAGTGGCAAACTCCATGATAACTGCCCGATACGTTCTGGAGCCCCAATACCAATAAAATTCCGTTCGTTCTACTTGGGGCATGCCGGGCTGGTTGTAGTAGACATCTCTGCGTCCCGAACCGTCTGCCCAAAAATAAATTGCCTGACGGATGCCATTCCCGTTATAGTCCCGATAGTCAGCATACCAGTAGTAGCGGCACAACTCATAAGTGGCCTCCGCTTCGGTGCGATAGCCACCCTCTGTGACTATTTCGCAACTTTGGAAGGTGAGGAACGTACATAGGCAGGGGAGGGCAAGGAGGAATCGAATTATTTGTTTCATCATATAATAGTTAAGGAAATAGGTTTAGGTAGAGTTCCCGTTAAAGGGCTTACTTGAGAAGTCCTTGCTTTTTTAGTTCTTCTGTAGCCACTTCCAGTTCGGCATACCATTCGGCACCAAACTTACGGATAAGCGGTTCTTTCAGAAAACGATAGACCGGCAGATTCTCTTTCTGTCCCCGTAAAACGGCTGCCCGACAGACGTCCCAGCGGTGGTAATTGACAGCCTTGTAAGGACCGTAGTCGCCTATCCGTATGGGGTACAGATGACAGGAAACCGGTTTGTAGAAAGAGGTCTTTCCCTCCCGATGTGCCTTCTCAATGGCACAATAGCAACAGCCCCGGTCGTCATAACAGGTAAATACACAGTCCTTTCCGTTGACAATGGAACTAACAAGGTCGCCTTCACAGTCGGTATAGACTACGCCCTGCTGCTCTATCACGGTACGTGCTTCCGGTAGAAGATCATCCCAAATGACGGGCAGTACCTCTTCCAATTTCTCTACTTCGTCCAATTCGACGGGAGCACCGGCGTCACCTTCGATGCAACAGGCGCCGTGGCAGGCAGACAAGTCACAGAGAAATTTTTCTTTAAGTACATCGAAACTTACGACAACGTCTTGTATCTGAAGCATATTCTGAATCTGTTTTTTATTTTGTATAAGACTTGCGGAGAGATGCAATGATTTCGGTAAGCCTGTTGTTCAGTCGGTTCATCTCGTTCCAGTTTGTGAAATACTCCACTGAACTTATGAAAAATATGAAGTTTGGCTGTTGTAATAAAAAGCGTCGGTGAGCGTCACCTTCGACCTTGATGCCATAGGCGAAAGCTTCCTCCTTTGTCATTTTGTCAAAGGAACTGGTGAGCACATTGTACTTTAGGCTATAATAAGATTTTACCCCGCCTTGTATTTCATATAGTTTGTTATATGTCCAAAGCAATTCTTGAAGCATCTGTTTGTCAGTAATGTGCTGCATCAGCGAAGAACTTTTCAGAACTTCTAGTGCATCGGCAGAAACCGACATTACGGACGTGCTGGAGAAGAATGCCTGATACTTGTTTATTGTGTCTTGGGGAATGGATTCAATCTGCAAATCCGCTTTCTTCAGAAGCTGGCTCATTCGGACGTCACTGTCAATCTCTGTTTTAACCCATTGCAATTCCTGCTGGTTGGTCTGTAACTCCTCAATGATGAGTTGCATGACTGAATTGATTTCTTTCTGACGGGCGTGCTGCGATATCAAGTCACTTCCCCAAAAGGTGACTATCACACCGGCAGCCACGATGCTGAACTGACGGAGATAATCCCCCAACCGCCAGCTTTTGAGTACATCTTTTGCGCGTTTCAAATATTTCATCGAAAAAGAGGAATAGTTCTGTTATAAAAAGCACAAACCACATGAAAAGTCTTTGTTTACTCTCATATGGTTTGTGCTTATGTCTGATGATAACTATGTGTTAGTTATACAATGTTTACTTTATCAAGTCTTTGCCTGTCATCTCTTCCGGCTGGGCCAGACCCATGATGTGCAGGATAGAGGGAGCAACATCGGCCAGTACGCCGTTCTCTACCTTGGCATCCTTGTTGGTGGTGACATAGACAAACGGCACCGGATTCAGTGAGTGAGCCGTGTTGGGTGTGCCGTCTTCGTTCAGTGCATGGTCAGCATTACCGTGGTCAGCAATGATGATGACCTCGTAGTCATTAGCCTTGGCAGCTTCTACGGTGTCGCGTACGCAGTTGTCAATGGCAGTAACGGCTTTTTCGATAGCCTCGTAAACACCTGTGTGACCAACCATGTCACCGTTTGCGTAGTTCACTACGATGAAATCATATTGCTGTGTATTGATGGCTTCCACCAACTTGTCTTTCACTTCGTAAGCACTCATTTCCGGCTTCAAGTCGTAGGTCGCTACTTTGGGAGAAGGCACGAGGATGCGATCTTCGCCATCAAACGGAGTTTCGCGACCACCGTTGAAGAAGAACGTCACGTGTGCATACTTCTCAGTCTCGGCGATGTGCAATTGCTTCTTACCTTGCTTGGAGAGGTATTCGCCCAATGTGTTTTGTACATTCTCCTTGTCGAAGAGGATGTGTACACCTTGGAAAGAAGAGTCATACGGAGTCATGCAGTAATATTGCAAGCCCGGAATGGTCTTCATGCCCTGCTCCGGCATATCCTGTTGCGTCAGTACGATGGTCAACTCCTTGGCGCGGTCGTTGCGGTAGTTGAAGAAGATAACGACATCACCCTCTTTAATGGTGCCGTCGAAACCACCGTTGACGATAGGTTTGATAAATTCGTCCGTTACACCTTCGTCATAAGATTCTTGCATGGCCTGCACCATGTCAGTGGCAACCTTGCCCTGACCGTTCACCAGAAGTTCGTAAGCCTCCTTGATGCGCTCCCAACGCTTGTCGCGGTCCATGGCGTAGAAACGTCCTACGATGCTGGCAATGCGTCCGGCACTTTGTGCGCAGTGGGCTGTCAGTTGTTCGATAAAACCCTTGCCGCTCTTCGGATCCGTGTCACGGCCGTCCATGAAGCAGTGCAGGTAAGTGCGGTCTTCCAAACCATACTCCTTGGCAATGTCGCAGAGCTTGAACAGGTGGTCGAAAGAACTGTGCACACCGCCGTTTGAGGTCAGTCCCATGATGTGCAGTCCCTTGCCATGCTCCTTGGCATATGTGTAGGCCGATATGATTTCCTTGTTTTGCAGAATGCTGTTGTCGGCGCAGGCACGGTTAATCTTCACCAGGTCCTGATATACGATACGTCCGGCACCGATGTTGAGGTGACCTACCTCAGAGTTTCCCATCTGTCCGTCGGGCAGACCTACGTTCTCGCCACTTGCCTGAAGCTGCGAGTGCGGATATTGTGCCAACAGACTGTCCCAGTAAGGAGTGGGGGTTACATAAATCACGTCGTCTTTCTTGCGGTCGCCTATACCCCAACCGTCAAGAATCATTAACAAGGCTTTTTTACTCATACTATTTATCTCTGTTTAATGATACAATCTTCTACCTTTATTTATTATAATCGCCTGCAAAGTTACAAAATCCTGTGTAACTGTGTATCATTCCTTTGTACGATTTCACCTTTTGGTCAAATTGTGCACTGATGTGAATAAAGAATGCACGCCTTTCCCGCTTCTCTGCGCTAAATTTGCATAGTCAGAAGCAACAGGATGTGTCGCGACATCTCTATTATCTTGGACGCAAAAACACACAATAACAATTAAATTTATGACGACTTATTACAACATGAAACACAAACTACTAACAGGGATCTTGCTGTGCTGTGCGGTTCTGATGGGCTGTATGCAGCGGCAAACGACTTCTGCCTATCAGGCTGTAGTGGCTCAGGACGGAAGCGGAAATTATACTACCGTGCAGGCGGCTATTGATGCTGCTCCGGACAGTTGCCAGGAACCGTGGCGCATTTTGGTGAAGAACGGCTCGTACGAAGAGCAGGTGGTTGTCCCCCGTGCAAAGTCGTACATCCACCTCATCGGTGAAGACAAGGAGAAAACCATCATCCACCTGCGTCTCAATGTGGGTGGCAAGCCGGAAAAGCCCGAGGATGACAAAACCGGCTTTTGGGTCTGCTCCGTACATAATCCGGAATCGGCAGTATATAAGTATGAAGGAGCGGTTGTCAATGTAAAGGGTGACTATTTCTATTCTGAAAACATCTCGTACATCAACGATTACGGTGTGGAGGCACAAAACGGTCCACAGGCGTTGGCCATGAAGTTGCAGGGAGATTGTGCTGCTTTCTATAATTGCATCTTCCGTTCGTTTCAGGATACATGGATGACATCGACAAAGGACGGGCATCGTCTCTACGTGAAGGATTGCTTCATCGAGGGTGCCGTGGACTATTTTTACGGCGGCGGCGATGCCTTGCTGGAGAATTGTACGCTGTATAACGTGCGCGATGCTTCCGTTATTGTGGCGCCTTGCCATACGAATCCCCGTTTTGGCTACGTCTTTCTGAATTGCAAGGTGGACGGTAATGCAGATGCCGCTAAGGGAAATGTGAAGTTGGGCAGACCGTGGCATAATTCACCGCGTGCCGTGTTTATTCAGACCCGGATGCAGATTCCCATCGCCGAGGAAGGTTGGACTAACATGGGTGCCATTCCGGCTCTTTTTGCCGAATATGACAGCCGTGATTCTGTGGGCAATGTACTGGATTTGAGTCATCGTAAGACGGAGTACGAAGGCCGTGGCGATTCGCCTCGCACAGGTTCATGTCCTGCTACCATCAGTGCGGAAGAGGCTAAGCGCTATACGTATGAAAACATCATCATGGCCAATGACGGATGGAATCCGCGTCTCTACATGGAGGAGGCCAATGCGCAATGATGCGTGTCTGAATCGGCTATGCCGCTGGAGGCATTCTAATCGGGCGGTTAGTCCGGATATAGCCGGACTGTAGTTTGGACGTGCTTGGACTACAGTCCGGACATATACGGACTGCGTTCCGTACGTGTTTCGGATTTGCAGGGACTGGCTTTGTTGGTCGGACTTGTTACGCGCAGGTTTAGTTTCGTATTCGATGTCCATCGTTGGAATACGAAGAGCTATTAGATTATAAACAGCTTTGGCTGTATCAAGACGGGGATGATACCTTTGTCTTGATGCAGCCCTTTTTTGTGGAGTATGGCACGGTGAAAGAAAAAGTTCTTCGTTTTATGGAGTGTTCGTAACGTCTTCAAAATTTCCCCAAAGTTCAGTTTAAATTTCGCTGCCATAATGGAAAACAAATAGATTATGGCTTTACAAGAAAATTTTGAGTTGGAGGGGAATTGGCTGTTCAGATACAGGGGCATTCTGCCACTTGTTCTGTTGGGGGCAGGAATGGCTGTGTATCTGATTACAATTTGCACTTCGGGGTGGCTGTTTGCCGCCGTTTCTCCCTATTGGAGGGAATATGAGTATGTGTGTCTGGCAATCAGTTTGTTGGGAGTATTCATTCGTGCCTATACGGTGGGGCATACTCCGGTAGGGACTTCTGGTAGGAATACCCAAAGCCAAGTGGCGGAAGAACTGAATACGACCGGCATTTATTCGATGGTAAGGCATCCGCTGTATGTCGGTAATTTCTTTATGTGGTTTGGTATTTCATTGCTCACTTGCAATGTAGCCTTCATTATTATATTTATGCTGGTCTATTGGCTGTATTATGAGCGTATTATGTTTGCAGAGGAACAGTTCTTACGGCGAAAGTTTGGGGAATGTTACCTGCACTGGGCGGATAAGACGCCGACGTTTATTCCTTGCTTCAGAAAGTTTGTCCCATCAGCTTTGTCGTTTTCATGGAAGAAAGTGATTAAAAAAGAGAAAAATGGTTGGTTTGCTTTACTGTTGATATTCTGCATTTTTGACGGCATAGCTGTATGGCAGCTGGGCTTTCACTGCAATGTCATTTTATTGGCATTGGTCATTGTAAGCGGTGTTGTCTATCTCGTTTTGAAATACCTTAAGAAATATACGAAGCTATTGGACGAGCAAGGTCGGTAGAGAGTAGTGGTTGTGTTAATACATAGTTGTGTGCTGAAAAAACAAAAAGCCCGCCTGATGTAGGCGGGCTTTTGCTCTTCGTCTTGGACTTGAACCAAGGACCCTCTGATTAACAGTCAGATGCTCTAACCGACTGAGCTAACGAAGAATGTTTTGCTCTTCCTCTTGGACTTGAACCAAGGACCCTCTGATTAACAGTCAGATGCTCTAACCGACTGAGCTAAGGAAGAATGTTGTTTTTTCTCAAATGCGGTGCAAAAGTAATAGGATATTTTGAAATATGCAATATCTTTGCGGAAAAAATATTTGAAAATGGATAAAATATTAGGTTTGGGAAATGCATTGGTCGATGTGGCTGCCACGCTCGACAAGGATGACATGCTCTCTGATTTTGGCTTGTTGAAGGGCTGCATGACGTTAATAGATAAAGATAAGTTTCTGAAAATCAGTAATTCTTTCAATCGTATGGATACTTATTTCGCGCCGGGAGGGTCTGCTGCCAACGTCATCCGAGGGCTGTCGAACGTAGGTGTTGCTACGGGTTTCGTTGGTAAAGTAGGAAAAGACAGTTATGGCGACTTTTTTAGGAATAGTTTGCAGAAAAACGGGACGGACACCCGATTGCTTGTGTCTGACACGTTGCCGTCGGGTGTGGCTTCTACATTTATATCCCGTGGTGGTGAGCGTACTTTTGGTACTTATCTGGGGGCTGCTTCCACTTTGACGGCTGATGAGTTGACGCCGGAACTGTTTAAGGGATATACTTTCCTTTTTGTGGAGGGATACTTGGTGCAAGACCACGATATGATTCTTCGTGCCATTCATTTGGCTAAAGAGGCCGGACTGCATATCTGTTTGGACTTGGCAAGCAGTAATATCGTAGCCGGCGATTTGGATTTCTTCACCCGCCTTGTCAGTCAATATGTTGACATCGTGTTTGCCAATGAGGAAGAGGCCAAAGCCTTTACCGGCCTTCAGCCCGAAGAGGCGCTGGACGCCATAGCAGCCATGTGCAGCATTGCTGTGGTGAAACTGGGTGCACAGGGGGCCATCGTGCGGAAAGGTACGGAAAAGGTGAAAATATCTGCTGCTCCTGTGGCACATGTCATTGATACGAATGCTGCCGGAGACTTGTTTGCTGCCGGTTTCCTGTGTGGACTTGCCAAGGGATGCTCGCTGGAAACGTGCGGCAAGATAGGTTCGTTGCTGGCCGGTGAAATTGTGCAGGTGGTCGGTACCGAATTGCCGAAAGAGACATGGGAAATGATTAATCGAAAAATTCAACAGATGCTATGAAAAAATCTTTAAAGACACGCTGGGTGGTCGCTTTGTTGTTGGCTGTGGGGGCATCGTTCTTCCTCGGCTTTACAAGCGGCGATAAGCACAGCTTTCAGGTGGCGAAGAACATTGATATATTTAATTCCATCGTGAAAGAGTTGGATATGTTTTATGTAGATACCATCGACCCGGATAAAACTATTCGAAATGGTATCGATGCCATGCTCTATTCACTGGACCCGTATACGGAATATTTTCCGGAAGATAACCAGTCGGAGTTTGAACAGATGCTGAAAAATTCTTATGGCGGCATCGGCTCTATCATTCGCTATTCACCCAAGACGCAATATACCGTTATCGCAGAACCGTATGAGGGAATGCCTGCGCATGAAGCCGGTCTGAAGGCGGGAGATGTCCTGTTGGAAATCGATGGCAAGGACTTGAAAGGAAATTCTGACGTCAGTACATTGTTGCGCGGACAGGCAGGTACCAGTTTTAAGTTGAAGGTGCAGCGTCCGGGTACGGAAAAACCGTTGGAGTTTGACATCGTGCGCCGTTCCATCCAGTTGCCTTTTATTCCTTATTATGGTGTGGTGGGCGATAGTATCGGCTATATCAGCTTGAGTACTTTCTCCGGTAATCCTTCTAAGGAGTTTAAGGACGCGTTTCTCGACTTGAAGAAGCAGGGTATCCGTTCGCTTATCATCGACTTGCGCAACAATGGCGGCGGTCTGTTGGACGAATCGGTGGAGATAGCCAACTTCTTCTTGCCTCGCGGAGAGACCTTGTTAACAACTAAAGGGCGCATCAAGCAAGCCAGCAATACGTATAAGACACTGCGCGAGCCATTGGATTTGGAGATTCCGCTGGCCGTGTTGGTGAACAGCATTACGGCTTCTTCGTCCGAGATTCTGGCCGGTTCGCTGCAAGATTTGGACCGTGCCGTCATTGTGGGTACCCGTACTTTCGGTAAAGGCTTGGTACAGACTACTCGCGTGTTGCCTTATGGCGGTACAATGAAACTCACGACTTCCAAATACTACATTCCCAGCGGGCGTTGCGTGCAGGCCATTGACTATCAGCATCGGAATGAAGATGGCAGTGTCGGTCGTATCCCTGACAGTCTGACGACTGTATTCCATACGGCAGCCGGTCGCGAGGTGCGCGACGGGGGCGGTGTCACTCCGGACATCGAGGTGAAGGCAAAGAAGTTACCGAACATCCTTTTCTATCTGGTAAATGATAATCTTATCTTTGATTATGCCACAGAGTATTGCCTGAAGCATCCCACTATCCCTTCTGCGGAAGCGTTCGAACTGACCGATGCCGACTATGCCGAATTTAAAGAGATGGTGAAGAAAGCCGACTTCAAGTATGACCAGCAGACGGAAAAGATACTGAAGAACCTCAAGGAAATGGCGGAATTTGAAGGCTATTTGAGCGAGGCTTCTTCGGAGTTCGAAGCCTTGGAAAAGAAGTTGAAGCATAACTTGGACCATGACCTTGACTATTTTGCCGGCGATATTAAAGAGATGATTGCCGTAGAGATAGTGAAACGCTATTACTACCAGCGCGGCAGCATCATCCAGCAGTTGAAGGGCGATGAGGACTTGGAAGCAGCCGTGAAGATTCTCTCTGACCCGGTCCGCTACAAGCAGATGCTTAGTGCGCCGGTGAAAGAAGAGTCTAAGGAAGTAGCTGCAACAAAGTAAGATAGAGGCGTAATAAGTGCTGTGCCGGGTAAGGCGCACGGATTGCACTGATAGAATGAATGACCACGGATGATTCCTTGTTGAATCTATCCGTGGTCATTCGTTATATTATATGTAAAAACCGATATACATCGCTTTCTCCGCTGACCGGCATGTATATATGAAGCGAGCGCAAAATACGTTTGGAGCGGTTACCCCGTCAGAGGGTATTGTGACGGGGTATCTGAGATGTCTCGAATGATTCTGTTTTTATGACAAATGCCGCATTGTGTAGCTTTGGAAGTTACAGTACCTTGGCAAGCCGTTCGAGGAACATGTCCGCTTCATCCATCGTGAGGCAGAGCGGTGGCAGCAGGCGGATGACGTTTGTGCCGCTGACGCCGGTAAAGACGTGCTGCTCTTTTAACAGTTGCAGGCGCAGTTCCTTGATGGGTTGCTCGAACTCCATACCAATCATGAGTCCGCAGCCGCGCACTTCTTTAATTTGTGGCAGTTTACGGAGTTCGTCCATCAGGTGGCTACCGACGCGGGCAGCGTTTTCAATAAGTCCTTCGCCTTCGATGACGTCAAGTACAGCCAAAGCTGCCGCACAAGCCAGGTGATTACCGCCAAAGGTTGTACCCAGTTGGCCGTAAACGGGGGTAAATATCGGGCTGATGAGCACAGCTGCCATGGGGAAACCGTTGCCAATGCCCTTAGCTACAGTGATGAGGTCCGGACGGATGCCGGCATATTGGTGGGCAAAGAACTTGCCGCTGCGGCCGTATCCGCTTTGTATCTCATCGAGGATGAGGACGGTGTTTGTCTGTGTGCACTCCTCGCGCAGGGCTTTCAGGAAGTCTGTGGTAGGCAACTGGATGCCGCCCACGCCCTGTATGCCCTCGATGATGACAGCACAGACATCGCCTTTACGCAGTTCGGCCTTCATGGCTTCCGTGTCGTTCAGCGGCAGATAGGTGACATGTCCGCAGTCGTTGACGGGAGCGATGATTTTGGGGTTGTTGGTGACCTCTACTGCCAGTGATGTGCGTCCGTGGAACGCTTTGTTGAAAGAAATGAGCCGGGTACGCCCGTTATAGAAAGATGCCAGCTTGAGGGCGTTCTCATTGGCTTCCGCTCCGCTGTTGATGAGGAACAGGGCGTAGTCGTCGTAGCCGCATACTTTGCCCAGTCGTTCGGCTAAGGTCTGTTGCAGTTTGTTGATTACGGAGTTGGAATAGAAGCCCAGCGTGGCTACTTGCTTGCTAATCATCTCCACATAGTGCGGGTGGGCATGACCAATGGAGATGACGGCATGTCCGCCGTAAAGGTCGAGGTATTCGGTGCCTTGCTCGTCCCAGACGTGGCAGCCTTTACCTTTGACAATGTTGATGTCGAAGAGGGGATATACGTCGAAAAGTTTCATAATCTTGCAATATTAATTATATGTATTTCCGTCATTCTTCATTAAAACGCACTCGGCTTTAACCGCAGTCCCACCGTCTCTTCCAGATTGAACATCAGGTTCATGTTGTGGACGGCCTGTCCGCTTGCACCCTTCAGAAGGTTATCGATGCAGGAGATGATGAGCAGTTTGTCACCGTGTTTCTCCAGATGGAGGAGACATTTGTTGGTGTTCACCACTTGCTTCAGGTCGATGTTCTTGTCCACCAGATGAGTGAAAGAGTCGCGGGCATAGTATTCCTCGTAGATGCGGGCCAGTTCCTCGATGCTGCACTTGTTTCGCACCACGATGGTGCAGAAGATGCCGCGTGGGAAGTTGCCGCGGTAGGGGATGAAGTCGATGTCCGAATTGAAACTGTTTTGCAGTTGGCAGAGCGATTGCCGGATTTCGGGAACGTGCTGATGCTCGAATGCTTTGTAGACGCTCAGGTTGTTGTCGCGCCAGCTGAAGTGGCTGGTCGCACCCGGTTTGACACCCGCACCGGTACTGCCGGTAATGGCATTCACCATGATGTCGTGGTTCAGCATTAGGTGTTTGGCTAAGGGAAGCAGTCCCAGTTGGATGGCTGTGGCAAAGCAGCCGGGATTGGCCACGTGTTGTGCCGTGCAGGTGGCGCGGCGGTTCAGTTCGGGCAAGCCGTAGATAAAGTCATGGTCGTCGGCTTTCAGACGGTAGTCCATTGAAAGGTCTATTACCTTCAGCCCTTCGGGCAGGGTGTGAGTGGCCATGAATTTGCGCGTATCGCCGTGGGCGGTGCAGAAGAAGAGGCAGTCAATCTCGTCCAGAGGCAGTTGGTCAGTGAAGCGGAGGTCGGTCTCGCCGTACAGTCCTTCGTGTACGTCAGTAATGCGGTTCCCGGCATTGCTGGCACTGTTGATAAAGACGATTTCGGCTTCGGGGTGATTGATGAGCAAGCGGATAAGCTCGCCGGCGGTGTACCCTGCACCGCCTATGATTCCTACTCGTATCATATTAATGAAGAATTAAGAACGAAGAATGATGAATCCTTGACATGCCGTAGCACGATTCTTTCTTCGGAGGTGAAGCCGACATCCTTCATTCTATATTTAAAAGGTTATTGTTGGAAATATCGGTTTTCTTCTTCGGGGATGATAATCAACAGGATGATGTAGATAATCACGCCGGCAAAGGCGGTGAACACGGTAGCCAGTGCGTAGATGACACACACCAGCGTGACGTCGAGACCGAAGAAGTTGGCCAGTCCGGCACATACGCCCGACAGCATTCGCCCCGTGCGGGGGCGTCGAAGTTTCTTTCCTTGTTCCATATTTTTACTGTCTTTTAAGTGCTTACCTTTCGGAGGGCGGATACCCCGCCAAAAACCTTTGTGGCGAGGCATCGCCCTAAACCGGATTGGTATGTCAAATATTATTCAACTCATCGCGGTGTCCGGCGTAATAGGCGCGCAGAGCGGTGCTTGTCACCTTGATGAAACCTTTGGCATCTTCCGCCGTCCAGCCCTTCTGCATCTCGCCGTATTCGCCGAACTTGTTCTTCACCAGGTCGTCCGCGCTTTCCACGCCCACGGTGTGGAAG
>CALUJK010000075.1 GCA_944320945.1 uncultured Bacteroides sp.
TGTTGCTCTTCACCTTCAGCACCCATTGGACAAACTGTGCGTTCGATGCAAGCATTCCGATGCGCCATCCGGGCATGTTGTGGCTTTTACTCATCGAATTGAACTCGATGCAGCATTCCTTGGCGCCGGGTACGGCGAGGATGCTCAACGGATGGTCGTTCAAAATGAAACTGTATGGATTGTCGTTCACAATAACGATTCCACGGCGTCGCGCGTAGTCCACTAGGCGTTCGTAAAGTTCCATGGTGGCGGGTGCGCCTGTCGGCATGTTGGGGTAGTTTGTCCACATCAGACGGACACGGCTTGTGTCTAATGCTTCTAACTGTTCCCAGTCGGGCATCCATCCGTTTTCTTCCTTCAAATTGTAAGGTATTACCTCAGCACCCAGCAAGCGGCTTAGCGAGGTGTAGGTGGGGTAGCCCGGATTGGGTACCAGCACTTGCTCTCCCGGATTGACAAAAGCCAGCGTGACGTGCAGAATACCTTCCTTGGAACCGATGAGGGGTTGGATTTCTATTTGTGGATTCAGTTCTACGCCGTACCAGCGGTGGTACCATTTGGCAAAGGCTTGGCGAAGTTCCGGAATGCCGATGTAGGGCATATATCCGTGTCCGTCAGGATTCTGGGCCTCGGTGCATAATGTCTGTATAGTCTTTGCCGATGGCGGCATGTCGGGACTTCCGATGCCTAAACTGATGATGTCCATCCCTTGGGCATTCATTTGTGCCACTTCTTTTAGTTTGCGTGAGAAGTAGTATTCACTGACCGTGGCAAGGCGGTCGGCGGGCTTAAATGGTTGATTTCCCTTCTTCATATTCTCCTAATATCTTAAGTTCTTTGGTTAGTGGGGTGATAGCTGCGATGGATTGTTTGTAGCGTAGCACTTGGTCGAATACGACATCAACATAGAATTGGTATTCCCATTCTCGCCCGATGATGGGGAGTGATTGGATTTTTGTCAGGTTGATGCGATAGAATGATAGGATAGATAATACTTGCGACAGGCTTCCTTCTGTGTGGGGGAGGGTAAATACAATGCTTGCTTTATTGACTTCGTGTGAACGGTGACGATTCAATTCGTCCACTTGCCAGGGGTCAGCTACCACAAGGAAACGCGTGAAGTTGTGTTTGTTGGTTTCAATGCCTTCTTGCAGAATTTTCATGCCATAGCGCTCGGCGGCGGCTTTGGAACAGATGGCAGCATGGCCGTGCAGATTCTTCGTGCGGATGATTTCTGCGCTTAAGGCGGTGTCTTCACCTTCCACTACCTTGATGTTGGGGTGCTGATTCAGGAAGTCGCGGCATTGCATCAGGGGGAGGGGGTGTGAGTTGACTTCAGTAATATCTTCCCAATTCTCTTCGGGCAGGCAGACAAAACTGTGTGAGATGCGTAATTTATGTTCTCCTATGATTTGTGTGCCACTTTGTCGCAACAATTCATTGTTGTGCAGCAAGCTGCCGGCAATGGTGTTTTCTATGGCTAACATACCGATGGTCTGGCTGTCTTGCCGCACTGCTTTAAATACATCTTCAAAAGTGGCGCAACAGATTAATTCGATTTCTTCATTCTCGAAGTATTGGTGCGCTGCGATGTCATGATACGAGCCTAATGTTCCTTGTATGGCTATTCTTTTCATTTCTTTGGGTTTTGTGGTATTAACAAAAAATCCCGCTTCCTGTTAGGAGCGGGATTTTATATCGTTACTTAATTTATCTCATTTCATTCTTAAGCATCACTGTCACTTGATACATACAAACTCCCGCTCTACTCTTTGGCTAAAAAAGTAAAAGTAAAAAAAGAAGAAATAATATGTAAAGTTGAATGACTTCATGCTTATCGTTTTGTTTTTAAATACGGGGCAAAAGTAATACTTTTATTTGGATATGTGCAAAAATATAACAATATTTTTTGATTTAGTTTGTTTGCCTGAATGGTAATGTTCGCAGTTTCATCTTCCGGTAAATAGAAAACTTCCTTCGAGCAGGATGTTTATATATTACTTTGAGGCAGTTAATCTTCCATTTGGATTATATCTATTTAGTCTTGTTCTTTGGTTGATTATATGTGGTTATCTCTTATTATCTTTTGCGAAAAACAATTATAAAAAATATTTTTTATTCAAATAAAGTTTATCTTGTAATATTTATTCATATCTTTGCAGCGTTTTCTTATGTTTTTAATGTTATCAAACAAAGCATACAAAACGTACTTATATTGGAAAAAAGAAGAAGCAGAGATTTTCTGTATTCTGTTTCAGATAGTATTAAAATACTTGTTTATCAGCAACTTATAAAAGTTGGTTGGTATGGCCGCCAAGTATCGGTGATTCAATAACTTCCCTTCCAATCTATTATCTTAACACAATGAATACCATCGACCATTTTTCTTCGGAAAAGAAAAATGATAGTCTTCTTTTCTCAAAAAGCTGCAAAAGCAGTCGGGCAATTCGCTGGTATGTTTTAGTAGTTCCCTATCGGCATAAAGGAACCGTTCAAGGGTTACAAAACGAGCAGGCACGTCGGCAAAGGAATGGTGAGCCTTCCTTTGAATACTATGCCCCAATGTATGTAGAAGTAAAAAAAATAGGTGGAAAGCTGATTAATACTCAGAAGCCGTTATTATATAATTATGTATTCATTCATGCTTCTGAGGATGAAATCTATAAGATGAAACAACATCTTCCTCAATACAACTTTCTGCCACGTGTCAAAGATGGAAATATAAGTTATTATCCCTATCTTTCAGATAAAGCAATGTCAGATCTGCAATGGATTGCCCGTTCTTACTCAGATATCCTTCCTGTTTATACTCCGAAATCAAGTCAATTGATGAAGGGGGACAAAGTACGTATTACCGAAGGGCAGTTCAAAGGAGTTGAAGCTACGGTTGTCATCCAACCGGGTGCCGGCCAAAAAGACATTATGGTCTGCATCGAAGACTGGATGTGGGTACCTCTGCTCCATGTAATGCCGGGACAATATGAAGTGATATCCTTGAATGCCGAAAAGAAGCATGTTTATACCCGTTTGGATAATGAACGTATTTCTTCCGGTCTCCACGAGGCACTGCAATATTATCATTCCGGCAAAGAGATACCGGAAAGTTCCCTTTGCCTGGCACGTGAAGCCTTGCAACAATTTGGTAATCTGGATATGGAGAGTGACGTGATGCGTTGCAAGCTTTATTCCATTCTTCTGCCTGCCTACACCGTATTGGGCGACAAGGAGAACGCCGCCTGCCTGGCGGCTACGATGCACTCCATCCTCCCCGCCGTGAAGGCCGAGCAGT
>CALUJK010000076.1 GCA_944320945.1 uncultured Bacteroides sp.
GTGCAGGACGAGATAGCCCGACACGTGCAAAGGAGTTTCGCCTTGCGAAAAGAAGCCATGCAACTGCTTGAAAATGCGAAGCTTACGGTAGAGCAAGTAATAGAAAATGGGGGGGGTAATTTGTTGATATTCAATGAATTACAAAAGCGAGTCATTCAAGAAGAAAGATTTGCGGCATGGCTGCTACTTACTGAAATTGGAATGCTGCCTACAACTGAAAAGGAGAACAAAACCGTTAAAACCTGCAAGAAGCTGTCAGACAGTTTCCTGTCAAGCGGGCGGCTTGATGCAGAGTATTACCAGCCCAAGTATGATTACCTGTTTTCTCATTTGAGCGAATTTGCAACATCCACAATCGGAGAACTGACGAAAATACACAAATCTATCGAACCAGGGAGTGACGCCTATCAAGAAACGGGTGTGCCGTTTATCAGGGTTTCTGACCTGTCAAAGTTTGGACTGTCTGATACAGCCATACACCTGAATGCGGAAGATTACCGCGATGTGATACGACCGAAGAAAAACACCATATTGCTTTCAAAAGACGGAAGTGTTGGCATTGCCTACAAAGTGGAAGAACCTCTTGATGTTATCACATCAGGGGCAATACTACACTTGTCATTGAAAAACACAGATGTGTTACCCGATTACCTTACATTGGTACTCAATTCTCCGATTGTGCGCTTACAGGCTGAGCGAGATGCAGGAGGCTCTGTCATCCAACATTGGAAGCCATCGGAAATAGAAAATGTTGTCATACCTATATTGCCCATGCAAATACAGCAAGAAATTGCCGATAAGATTAGATTAAGCTTCAAATTGAGAAAAGAAAGTCAATATTTGTTGGATGAAGCAAAGCGAAAGGTTGAAATGACCATAGAGGGTATAGCTTAATTTGAGAAATTGCGATAAACGGGAGATTTGCAAGCAGTTTTGGTATGCCCAAAACATAAACTTGCTACCATTGAAAAACAGAGTTCCGACTTTGGAGTAACTCACCAGCCTTTGGGTTATCCAACTTGCGCGGAGTGCAATGCTTGCCGTGCCCTGCAAGTCTGGCAGGATCCGATAGAGCGTACCATCGAGCGCTATGTGGAGGGGTACTTGAACTTTTGGGACATCGCATTCATCGACAAGAGGCATATAAAACGGAATGATAATAAAGAAGTCATCGAACAAGGACGGGCAAAGCTGAAGACCTACATTGTACTCATCCCCCGGTTGTCACGCTGCCCCGTTTCTATATCGCTATCCGGTATGTCCATGTCCGTGTGGATGGGGCGGAAGAAGTGGTTTATCTCATGCTGCTGCATAACGGGGGTTGTGTTTTATACCTGCAAAGAAAAGGAAAAAACGGCAGACTCTCATCGGATAAAAGGCGGTTTTTGCTGCCGCCGGGCTTGTTCCTAATTTACTTATATATAATAATGTATAAGAAAAAAACGACGCTATTTGTGGGGAAAGTGTGTATCGGCTCATGAAAAAAATATATATCTTTGCGCCCGTAATTTTGAAAAATAAGAATGAATCTTATTATAGATATAGGTAATACGGTGGCCAAGTTGGCGGTCTTTGAGGGCGAAGAATTGCGTGAGGTGGTGTATGACTCCAACCGTACATTGGAACTCCTGCCGGACGTGTGTCGCCGTTTTCCTGTGGAAAGAGCCATTGTGGCAACGGTCATTGATTTGTGTGAGGAGGTGATGGGGCAGTTGTCTTCACTCACGATTCCTCTGTTGTGGCTGGATCAGCACACACCGCTTCCGGTGCAGAATCTCTACGAGACGCCCCAAACGCTGGGGTACGACCGCATGGCGGCCGTGGTGGGAGCTTCGGCGGTGTTTCCGGGGCGCGACCTGCTGGTGATTGATGCCGGGACGTGTATCACGTTTGAGTTTATTGACGCTGCCGGATGCTACCACGGAGGGAATATCTCACCAGGCATGCAGATGCGTTTCAAGGCATTGAATCAGTTTACGGGACGCCTTCCGTTGGTGTCTGCCGAAGGACGTCAGGTGCCGATGGGGAAGGATACGGAAACAGCCATACGCGCTGGAGTGCTGAAAGGAATGGAGTATGAAATTGTAGGCTACATAGAAGCCATGAAACATAAATATCCTGAACTTTTGGTTTTTTTAACGGGGGGCGATGATTTTTCTTTTGATACAAGCGTAAAAAATATCATCTTTGCAGACAGATTTTTAGTCTTGAAAGGGTTAAATAGAATATTAAGGTATAACATAAATGATAGGATATAAACAAACACTCTTGGTGTTTCTGTTCATGATACTGCCGGGGGTCACATTGATTGCCCAAAATAATACGAATTCTCCTTACACACGATATGGATTTGGACAGTTGGTAGACCAAGGGTCAGGTAATAGTAAAGCCATGGGTGGCATTGCTTACGGATTGAGGGATAAATCTCATGTGAATTTTGCCAATCCGGCGTCCTATACAGCGATAGACTCGCTTACTTTTATTTTTGATGGAGGAATCTCGTTGCAGAATACCAACTTCGATGACGGGACAATGAAACGGAATGCGAAAAATTCCAGTTTCGACTATGTGGCAATGCAATTCCGTCTGGCTAAATGGGCGGGCATGAGCATCGGTCTGTTGCCTTATTCGAATGTGGGCTATAGCATGAGCCAGTACTATGAAAATCCGGGTTCGACGGAGCATTCTACGACGGTGACATATAGCGGTGATGGTGGCTTACATCAATTGTATGTAGGTTTGGGATTTAAAATATTTAAAAATCTTTCTGTCGGTACAAATATTTCGTATCTTTGGGGAGACATCACGCATAATCGTACACAAAGCTTTCCTCAATCGTCTACGGACTTGCCTGTGAGGACGATTGCGAATATGGCAGTAAAGAGTTATAAGGTAGATGTGGGGGTGCAGTATACGCAGCAGTTTGGAAAGAAGCACGAAGCTACAATCGGTGCGACTTTCTCACCGGGACACGATTTGAACAATGATGCGTCTGTACAACATCTGTTGGGAACGAGCGAGACGGGAGTTACCGGTACGCAAAATGATACAACGATGACGTGCGGTATTCCGATGACGATAGGCGTGGGAGTGGCTTACAAATATGATAACCGCCTGACGGTGGGAGCTGACTTTACTTATCAGAAGTGGAGTTCGGTAGATCTCATGAATCAGACGGATGCGCTCTGTGATAGGACGAAGATAGCGGTGGGTGCCGAATTTATTCCCAATTTAATGGGACGTAACTACTTGGCTTATGTAAGGTATCGCGTGGGGGCTTATTATTCCCAGCCTTATTATAAGATAGAAGGTTCGAGGGCATCCAGAGAGTATGGTGTAACGGCGGGATTTGGTCTGCCTATTCCGCGTACCCGTTCGGTGGTAAGTTTGTCTGCACAGTATGTTCACACAAAAGGACTGGGGACAACGTTCCTGACGGAAAACACATTGCGCTTATGTATTGGCATCACGTTTAACGAACGTTGGTTCTTTAAACGTAAAGTGGATTAAAAAGTAAATTAAGAGAGAATAGAATCAAGTAACAACTAAAATTTAAATACGATGAAAATTAAAACGCTTGCAGCTGTTTTGCTCCTGTCGTGCGGGGCGACCAGCGTTTTCGCACAAAGCAGTGATTGTAATGCTAACAGTAGTATCTCACATGAGGCAGTAAGAGCCGGTAACTTTAAGGATGCTTATGCACCCTGTATGGCTGTGCTGAAAGATTGTCCGACACTGAGATATTACACGTTTACTGATGCTCAGAAAATCTTGACGAATCTGATGAAACAAATCAAAGACCGTAATTCTGCCGATTACAAGAAATATTT
>CALUJK010000077.1 GCA_944320945.1 uncultured Bacteroides sp.
AATTGAAAATACCATACGTGCCATTAAAGAGGCTCAAGCCGAACGGGAGAAAACACGGCAAGTGCGACAGGATTTAGAAAACTTCCGGCAAAAAATGGATGATATGACTTCCGTCAGTGAACAGGAAACACAAATCGCCCAGCGCATGGAAAAACTCCGGCAGAAGCAACAGCGACGTGAAGAACGACGCGCACAACGTGCCAAAGATTCCGTCAGTGCAAATGCCGAGAAGCAGGCACAACTGGAAGCACGCCGGGAAGCCGAACGGCAAGCTGCCATACGTCCGGGAGCAACTGTACGCATCAAAGGACAAACGGTTACCGGAGAGATCATGGAAATATCCGGACACAACGCTATCGTTGCCTTCGGAAGTCTAAAAACAACTGTACGAATCGATCGTCTGGAACCGACTAATGCTCAACCCCGTCCCACCGCACTATCCGAACAAAACGGATACTTAAGCGGACAAACCCAAGAGGCCATGCACGAAAAACGCCTGCATTTCCGTCAAGATATTGATGTACGCGGAATGAGAGGTGACGAAGCGATACAAGCTGTAACTTACTTTGTGGATGATGCCATTTTAGTTGGAGTACCCCGCATCCGTATCTTGCACGGAACCGGTACAGGTGCTCTGCGCACGCTCATCCGGCAATATTTGTCCACCGTACCCAATGTACGCCACTTCGCTGATGAGCACGTACAATTTGGCGGGGCAGGCATCACCGTTGTCGACTTGTAAATACAGAGAGAACAAGACTTTCGGATAAGTAAACATATACACATTCAATCAAACTACAATAAAAGACAAACCATATGAAATCCATCAAAGAACTATATCGTATCGGCACCGGTCCCTCAAGCAGTCACACCATGGGACCACGAAAAGCAGCTGGTATCTACTTAGAACGTCACAAAGATGCAGCTGCATTTCGTGTCACTCTCTACGGAAGTCTTGCCGCTACAGGCAAAGGGCATATGACGAACATAGCCATCACCGAGACGTTACAACCCGTAGCCCCAGTTGAAATTATATGGGAACCGAAAACATTCCTGCCTTTCCACCCCAATGGAATGCGTTTCGTTGCAATTACACCGGACGGACATGAAATCGACCCGTGGACTGTATTCAGCATTGGAGGTGGAGCATTGGCCGAAGAAAAAGATGGAAGCGGATCGATAAACACACCTGATGTATATGAAATGAACCGCATGAGTGACATCATGCAATGGTGTGAACGCACAGGAAAAAGTTACTGGGAGTACGTAAAAGAGTGTGAGGAAAGCGACATTTGGGACTACTTAGCCGAAGTATGGCGTGTAATGAAAGAAGCCATACATCGCGGACTTGATGCCGAAGGAGTACTGCCCGGACCGCTTAACTTACGTCGCAAAGCGTCTACATATTACATCAGAGCCAGCGGTTACAAAGCATCACTGCAATCACGCGGACTGGTTTTCGCTTATGCACTGGCGGTCAGTGAAGAGAATGCTTCAGGTGGCGTTATTGTCACGGCTCCTACATGCGGGTCATGTGGTGTGGTTCCGGCTGTACTCTATCACTTACAAGAAAGCAGACAGTTCAGCGACATACGCATATTGAGAGCATTAGCTACAGCCGGTCTGGTTGGTAATATTGTAAAACAAAACGCATCCATCTCTGGAGCAGAAGCCGGGTGTCAGGCCGAAGTAGGTACTGCATGTAGCATGGCATCAGCCGCCGCCAACCAACTATTCGGCGGCAGTCCGACCCAAATTGAATATGCTGCAGAAATGGGATTGGAACATCATTTAGGCATGACGTGTGATCCGGTGTGCGGACTCGTACAGATACCTTGCATAGAACGCAACGCCTATGCCGCTGCACGAGCTTTAGATGCCAACTTGTATGCATCGTTTACCGACGGCATGCACCGTGTCTCTTTCGATAAAGTAGTAGCCGTGATGAAAGAGACCGGTAACGACCTGCCGTCATTATACAAAGAGACCAGTGAGGGTGGATTGGCTAAAGACTATTCCCCAATGAGCTGAATAATCCCCCGCATGAGGGGTGGTTGTAAATTACCTCAATCATCGATGTCTATCAACTGACCTTTCTTATCAAATGTCAACGACAGATGATTGCTGAGTTTAATTTCCACCTCTCCGCGGTCGCGCTCAATTTTCCGATAGGTAGTACCTGGATATTGCGCGTTTACATACGTTTTGATATGTTCAGGAATGATGGTTAACGGAAGATCATTACGGTTGCCGTCTACCTCTTCCCACTCTCCATTTCCATTAAACTCTATTTTCGTCCGGTTACTCAGCACTACCTCATATTTTTTGGATAGAAACTCCGAATCAATTTTTATATAAGAAATTTGAGGACGCGTAAAATGCTGATTAATAAAGTTTCGTGCCACAAGCGGAAGTTTATTCATATCCATTGTTATCACATCTTTCGCTGAGACACTCCACACAGTCAGTGTGGCCATAAATAAAACTGCCAGAAACTTCTTCATAAACATACTGCGGTTAAAAGATTAATACTCTATTTCTTTACTCAAGTGCCCTTCGTTCTTCTGAACGAAGGCACCCTATTTACTCTCTCTTTCCTGATGACATTGCAAAGATGTGCAATAAAGTTGGAAAGAAATGGGAAAACGCCTCATTTTGAGACAAAAATATCAGTCAGACAAAGCCAACCTGAATACATGCATTCCATTCTCCCACCGATAAGTAAGTTGCAACGACGAAACCTGAGCAATGGCTTGCGCAATGGCCAATCCCAACCCGGTAGACTCCTTCTTCCGATTCACACTAT
>CALUJK010000078.1 GCA_944320945.1 uncultured Bacteroides sp.
CTATGAGGAATGGAAAAAACAATGGCTTGCGGAATGATTGTAAAATTGTCAGATTATGTAGTATCGCCACTTGCAATGGGCACACATGCTAATTATGAGTGTGTGAAAGCAGGTAAGACGGCACTCCGCAAATATGTGAATTTTTGGAATCTGGCAGAGCCTTTTGTCGCTTCTATGATGGATGACAGTAGGTTAGTAGAAGCTTGTTGTGGAGCAGGAATATCCGTTGATTTGTTTACTAAGTTCGAACAGATGGCAATATTAGCGGCATTCCACGCTTTGAAGGGAACAGAGATAATGCCGGATGATAATAATGTATTGTTTATCTTGGCTACAACCAAAGGAAATGTTGAATTGTTGGATGAACGATGCGAAAAAAAGTATCTTTCGAATCGTTTATTGTTGACAGAAACGGCACGATGTATTGCCAGATGGTTTCGTAATTCAAATGAACCTCTTGTGGTATGTAATGCTTGTGTGTCAGGATTAAGTGCACAGATGGAAGCAATTCGAGCATTGGAGTCCGGTTGTTATAAATATGCAATTGTAATTGGAGCTGATGTGTTATCTCCGTTCATTGTTAGTGGCTTTCAATCTCTTAAAGCCTTATCTGCTAATCTGTGTCGTCCTTTTGACGAAGAGAGAATAGGACTGAATCTTGGAGAAGCTGCTGCTTGCATTATTTACGGTCATGCAGAAGTTGATAATAGGATATTATATGATTCATGGAGTGTTATAAGTAGTGCAAATCGTAATGATGCGTATCACATTTCTAGCCCATCTAAAAAAGCCGAAGGTGCGTACCGTGCATTAAATGCAGTATTTAAAGATCCAAATATACCAGGAATAGCTTTTGTCAATGTTCATGGTACAGCTACAATGTTTAACGATGAGATGGAAGCTGTAGCTATTCATCGTATGGGGCTTGAGTCATTGCCAATTAATGGATTGAAGGGATATTTCGGACATACATTAGGAGCGTCAGGAATATTGGAGACATTAATATCAATGGAAGCGTTAGATGATAATACGGTCCTTGCTACAAAAGGATTTGAACAATTGGGGGTAAGCCGTAGTGTTAATCTATCACAAGTTCATCGTGAAACTCACGGGACAGCTTTTTTAAAGATGATGGCAGGTTTTGGCGGTTGTAACGTAGCTATGCTGTTTGGAAAAGGACGAGTTATGGAGAATATCTCACATTCAATTATGCCTCGAAATTTGGATATAGTTCATACAGTACATCTTACAGAAAGTGAGGTTATAATTGATGGTAAAGCTATTCAGATAGAAGGATATGGAATGTCTATGTTGAAGTATCTATATCATACGTATGTGAAGGACTATCCGAAGTTCTATAAAATGGATCCGTTATGTAAACTTGGTTTTATTGGAACGGAACTGCTGTTGGAAGCCGAAGCTAAAGCCGATCATGCTACTCGATTTTTTACTTGTGAAGACCGAGCAATAGTGTTTGTTGGTCGTAGCGGTTCATTATGTGCCGATGAGATTTATCAGCAGACTATTCAGGATCCGGACAATTATTATCCAAGCCCATCAGCATTTATATATACATTGCCTAATATCTTGACGGGTGAAATAGCCATTCGTAATAACTATCATGGTGAAACATTGTATTTGTTACAAGATACTTCGAAAAATGTCAAACAGTTAATAACACAGGTGCTTTATTCCCAAGGTACACGTAGTGTGATAGGGGGCTGGATTGATGTTAAGAATATAAATGATTTTGAAGCAACTTTATATATTATAAAATAAAAAATATGGAAGAACTTATTCAGAAACTAAAACAACAGATCATAGAGACTTTGAACCTTGAAGATGTTTCTTGTGAAGACATAGATAATGATGCTCCTCTTTTTGGTGATGGTCTTGGATTGGATTCTATTGATGCGCTTGAACTTATTGTACTACTTGAAAAACAGTATGGTATTAAACTGAGTGACCCAACGCAAGGCAAAGCAATTTTTCAGTCTATAAATACAATTGCTCAATATATTGTAGAACATCGTACAAAATGATTATATATTGATATATGATAAATGAGTGACGTTGTTTACATAACAGGTGCAGGTATCATCTCGGCTATTGGGAATAATAAAGTGGAGGTAGAACAAGCGTTATTGGATAACAAGTCAGGTATTGGCGAGATGTATTTATTGCAATCTGTACATCATGAATTGCCTTGCGGTGAAGTAAAGTTGTCCAATGAAGAATTGCGTCGTATGTTGCATATGCCTGAAAATAAGTTGTGTAACCGAACAGCGCTTTTAGGCATTGAAGCTATTCGGCAGGCATTAGAGCAATCAGGAATTTCTATTGATGATGCATATCTTATTTCTGGAACAACAGTCGGAGGAATGGATGGTACAGAACAACATTTTTTAGAAATGTTGAAGAGTGATGACTATTTGGAACTAATTACAGCACATGATTCTGGTTCTACCACAGAGTTGATGGCTGATTATTTTGGCATTAGTCAACAACGTGTGGTAACCATATCTACGGCTTGTTCATCGGCTGCAAATGCATTGATTGTCGGTGCTAACATGATAAGAATGGGTAAAGCTGATGTGATAATTGCCGGAGGTAGTGAGTCACTTAGTTTATTTCATCTTAATGGATTCAATACATTGATGATTCTTGATACGGAGTGTTGTCGCCCGTTCGATGCTACTCGTAAGGGATTAAATTTAGGAGAAGGTGCAGGATTCATGGTGCTTGAAAGTGCGGAATCGGTTGCCCGGCGAGGTGGTAAACCTTTGGCTGTATTGTCTGGATATGGTAATAAGTGTGACGCATTTCATCAAACGGCATCATCGTCTAATGGCGAAGGGGCTTACCTTGCAATGAAAGAGGCACTTGATATGTCTGGTATAGTTCCTCATGATATTGATTATGTGAATGCACATGGTACTGGTACTCTTAATAATGATATGAGTGAAAGCGCCGCATTATGGCGTATATTTGGAGAGACAATGCCTCCTGTATCTAGTACCAAGTCATTTACAGGGCATACGACATCAGCAGCGGGTGGTATTGAAATGGTAATAAGTTTGTTAGCTCTGCTTGATGGATTTATACCTGCAAATTTAGGTTGGCAGAAACAGATGCCTGATGGAATAATCCCGACATTAGGCAGGACAAATGTTGTTTTGAATCATGTCATGTGCAATAGTTTTGGCTTTGGTGGCAATGATTCTTCATTGATTATTTCCAAAGTACATGATAGTGAATTAGAAAGTGTGGAAGGGCAGAAGATGAAGGACATTTCACTTTCACCGATAACTGCACTTTCAACAGTCCGTTCTACTCCGGAATTTCCTTTGAACAACCTCAAAGAATTTATGTCACCAATAGAAACTCGGCGTTTATGTCGCTTGTTGAAATCTGCTATGATGACATCACTTTCAGCTTTACGTGAAGCAGGAATTAAGTGCCCGGATGCTATTATAGTAGGTACTTCCTATGGCATGTTGGAGAATAGTGAGAAATTTTTGTTGCAAATGTGTCAGGAGGGAGAAAACGGACTTAGTCCAACGCTTTTTATGCAAAGTACTCATAATACTATCGCCGGTGCGTTGGCTCTTCAGACTCATTGTCATGGATATAATATTACCTATACTCACCTTGATGAGCAAAGAGTGCTTGAATTATGTTTGTGTGATGCTGAAATGCTGATGAAACAAGGGAAAATTAGAAATGCCCTTATAGGTTATCATAACGAAGTAACTCCTGCACTGCATGACATGTTATTTCGTTTGACAGGTAAGGATATTCCTGTAGGAGTGACTTCGGTTGCTATGGTTATAGAAAAGCAGTAAATACTATGTGGAGATTATTAATATATTCCATTCTTCAATGTCTTTTGTTGTCGGCAGGACAAGTGCTGTTGAAGTTTTCGTTACAAAAGATGTTGCCTTTTGGGTGGAATCGCGAGTTTTGGCTTTCCTTGTTTGGAAACTGGCAGTTTGCGGCTTGTGGATTATGTTTTGGAGCTGGGACATTGTTATGGATGTACATACTTAAGAACTTCCAGTTTAGTATGGCGTATCCGATGACTAGTCTCAGTTATGTCATTGCAATGTTCTCTGCTATTTTGTTTTTTCATGAGGTGGTGCCGATACATCGTTGGATTGGGTGCGCATTGATAGTTTGTGGTTGCATACTGATACTTAAATGACAGCAAGAAAAGCATTTTAAATATGAAGTTTGTATATTTTCTATATTTCATGTTCGTACCACTCTGTGTTTCGGCTCAAAAGCCGGTGAGTATAGATGAAGGCAATAAAATGATAGAACAAATATGTTCTGCTGCCAGTAAGATGGTTTCCTTGCAATGTGATTTTCAACAAGTCAAGCAATTATCTTTGCTTGAAACAGCTATGGTTTCTAATGGAAAGATGTATTATAAGGATGGCAGATTATTACGTTGGGAATATGTTTCACCATATACGTATATGTTCATATTGAGTAATGATAAAGTAATGCTGAAGTCATCTCAAAAAACTGATATTATTTCAGTCAAGTCCAGTAAAATGTTTCAGCAGATTGCTCGTATTATGATGAATAGCATTACCGGCCAATGTCTTTCGGATACAGAAAACTTTAAGGTAACAATGTATCTTGTTGATGACAAATGGATGGCGCAACTTGTTCCGCAACAAAAAGAACTGGCACAATTGTTTGATTGTATTCGTTTATATATTGATCCAACGATTCAGATGGTTACTACTGTGGAGTTGATTGAGAAGAGTGGTGATAAAACAAAAATCGAAATGAAAAATGTAAAAAAGAATGCGACTATAGATGACGCACTTTTTACAGTCGGATAAGATGAAAGGGAGAATATGTAGTTGGTTATTGATGTCTCTTTTGACATTTGGGACAATGATGGTCCATGCTCAAGAATTACGTCAATATCATATTCACGTGTCCTTTCCTAAAGGGGGAGCTGTGTCTGGTGTTTGTGTTGTTCGTATGAATGGCGGTGAGGGCAAGATGAGTGTAATCAATGAATTTGGGATTAAGGTTTTTGACGCTGTTTATTCGGATGATAAAAGTAAAGTGAAATTATTTAATGTCATAGCACCTTTAGATAAATGGTATATTCGTAGGGTGATTGCTAAAGATATGTGTTTGATCTTTCATCCCGATGGACGAAAGATGCCAAAACGTCGTGTTTTCACATATAATGATGATGGGTCGATGACGTTAATAAATAAACGTTTTGATATTGTTTATCAATTACATCCCATAGATTATGTTACTGAATGAATTCTATTACATTATTGATAAAGATGTCACTACAGATGTTTCTGTAGTGACTGTTCGTTTTAATCCTGAACATGAAATCTATAAGGCACACTTTCCAGGTCGGCCAATTACTCCCGGTGTTTGTCAGATACAGATGGTGACAGAACTTCTTTCTTTATGTCTGAATGCAGAAGTAGTTCTTACCGATATTAAGAATGTTAAGTACATGGCGATTATGTCTCCGGATGAGGTGACTGAAATGAATGTACGATTTCTGAAAATAGCCCATGTTAATGATACCTGTAAAGTAATGGTAGTGTTTGAAAAGAATGAACGGATATTTTCTAAGATGTCAATGACCTATCATGTGGTGTGTAATTATTCCAACATATAATAATGCTAATACTATTTGCCAAGTTGTGGCGGATGTGAGCCAATATACCCGTGACATTATTGTAGTAAATGACGGATGTACTGATGGAACAGATGCCTTACTTTCCAAGATGAAAGTGACAGTTGTAGATTGCATTCGTAATCGAGGGAAAGGATACGCTTTGAAAGCCGGATTTCAAAAAGCGCGTGAAGCAGGTTTCGATTATGCCATTACCATTGATGCTGATGGGCAACATTTTGCCAGTGACATTCCTGTTCTTGTTGAAGCTGTCGGACTGCATCCTGATAGTCTAATCGTCGGTAGCCGTAATTTGCTGGAAGAGGGGATGCCGGCGGCGAATACTTTTGCTAATAAGTTCTCTAATTTTTGGTTTAGGCTGCAAACAGGCATCAACTTACCTGATACCCAAACGGGATTTCGTTTATATCCTCTTCGGAAAATGGATAGTTTGTGGTGGATTACTTCACGTTATGAGGCCGAATTGGAAATGCTGGTTTATGCTGCATGGCATGACATTAATATCGTTCCGGTAAAGGTACAGGTCTATTATCCACCTGCTGGCCAACGTGTAACTCATTTCCGTCCTATATACGACTTTGCCCGTATTAGTTTGCTGAACACATTGCTTTGTTTTTTGGCCGTTATTTATGGTTATCCTGTCCGTTTAATGAGATTCGTAAAACGGCGAATTTTAAAATAGCTTATACTTATGACGAAGTTATTTTTGAAAATATATGATGTCTTATCTTCTCGTCGGAAAGTTGCGGGTTTAGTAACGTGTGCATTATTATTGTTATGCGGCGTTCTTGCTTTGAATATGGACTATGATGAAGATATATCGTCTTTTGTGCCCTTTGATGAACAAACAAAAAAGTTCTCGGAGGTCTTTAACAATATGGGGGGACAAAATAAAATTGCGGTTATTTTCAAGAGTGATGAAAACGATTTGGCTGTAACGGAGAGTGCGATGGATGCCTTTGGAACATCTGTGTTAGCACGAGACTCTGTAGGTATGGTGCGAAATCTGCAAATACAAATTGATGAGGTTGCCATGATGGAGGTACTGCAATCGGTTTGGCAGACTTATCCACTTCTTTTGACGGAAGAAGATTATCAGCGGCTTGATTCGATAATAACTACCGATGATTATTTGTCAAAACAAGTAGAGCAGAATATGCAGATGCTGATGTTGCCAACGGGAAGTTTTATGTCACAAAGCATACCTTATGATCCTTTGCACCTTAGTTCAAGTGTGACACGCCGTTTACGTGAAATGAACGTTGATGATGCTTATCAAGTGATAGATGGTTATCTTTTCAAAGATAGTGCTGGCGTTGTACTTTTTGAGTCACCGTTTGGTATGAGTGAATCTCGCAATAATCAACAATTACAGCAATTGCTGGATTCGTGTATGACCGATGTCTGTTCTGTTTATCCCTCTGTATCGGTATCTGCTATAGGAGCCCCGTTAATAGCGGTGACTAATGCTACTCGGATAAAGTCAGATAGTTTGCTGGCAATAAGTCTTTCGGTGGTGCTTATTCTTATGGTGTTATTTTATTCATTCCGTAAGATAAGTAATTTAATATGGATTGGTGTGTCTGTATTTGTCGGATGGCTTTTTGCTTTGGGAGTTATTTCTTTGGTGCGTGATGGGATTTCACTTATTGTTATAGGCATTAGTTCTGTTGTCATAGGTATAGCGGTTAATTATCCATTGCACTTCATTGATCACCTGAAACACGAGACTAATATGCGGGAAGCCTTGAAAGAGATGGTTCCCCCTTTGCTCGTGGGCAATATTACGACTGTTAGTGCATTTTTGTGTCTTGTTTTGCTTGATGCACAGGCAATGCGTGACTTGGGGCTGTTCGGTTCTTTAATGTTAATAGGTACTATCTTATTTGTCCTTATCGTTCTGCCTGTTTTTTTGAAGTCGCGTGTGACGAAAAAAGAGTCTGTAGATGAACCGTTGTCTTGTGGAGAGTGTGATTTAAAAAAAAGCAAACGGACAAATCGCTTAGTCCTGTGGGTAATAATAGGGCTCACAATGGTATTCGGGTATTTTAGTACAGGTACTTCCTTCGACTCGAATATGCAAAATATCAATTATATGTCACCTCAACAGCGTGCAGATTTGAAATTTTTATCGCAAAGCCAAGGAGATAGCCTGCTTACATTATATGCGGTAGCTGAGGGGCAAACACTGGATGAAGCATTAAGAAGTAATGAAATATTAGTTGGCCATATTTCGGGTGTAGATGGAATATCTGCAATAATGGGCATTGCGGGAATGATGCCGTCTGATACACTTTGTCGTTATCGAATGAATCAATGGAATGATTTCTGGCATCGTCATCAGGATGTATATGACAGGCTTAATGCGGTTGCCAAGGATATTGGCTTTTCTGCTGATGCATTTTTGCCTTTTAAAGAGATGGTATATCAGCCTCAGTCTCTTACTGATGTAGATACATTTGATTCTTTTTATCATCATATCGGACACAAGTTTGTCATGCATAAAGATAGTGCATATAAAATTATCAATTTTGTTCAAGTTGATAAGTCGTATGCAGGTGATGTAAAAGAGCATATCGCATCGGTCATTCCTGAGAATTGCTTCGTATTTTCTCAATCAGATGTGAGTAACCATTTAGCTGAGGTCCTTTCAGAGTCGTTCAATTATATAGGCTTTGTATGTGGTTTTGTTGTATTCATATTTCTTTGGTTGTCGTTTGGAAGCATAGAATTGAGTCTTATGGCTTTCTTGCCTCTGGCAGTTAGTTGGATATGGATTCTGGGTATTATGCAGATTTTTGGAATGCAGTTTAATATTGTGAATATTATTTTAGCCACATTTATTTTTGGTCAAGGAGATGACTATACAATATTTATTACAGAGGGGTTGATGTACGAATATACTACAGGGAAACAGCGTTTAAAACGGTATAAAAGTAGTGTCGCTCTTTCTGCAATTATTATGTTTATTGGCATTGGAACATTAATATTTAGTAAGCATCCGGCGATGCGTTCTCTTGCGGAAGTAGCAATTATAGGCATGACAACGGTTGTCATTATGGCTTATTATCTGCCACCGTTGGTATTTCGTTGGTTGACGGAGAAAAACGGGAAGCGAAGAGAATATCCGGTTACATTATGGCGACTGTCGGCATCGGCTTTTTCTTTATCGTTTTTCATTTGTGGCATGTTCTTGGTGTTACTTCCTTTTACTTTCTTTATATATCGTCCTTTACAAAGAATCTGGAATGGCGAAAAGTTTTATCATCGGTTGCTGCAACGGATATCCGGATTTGTCATCCGACACGTACCCGGAGTAAAATTCAAAGAGATAAACGAGGTAGGCGAGTCGTTTGCAAAACCTGCTGTTATTGTGTGCAATCATCAGTCTCATCTTGACTTGATGTGTGCGATGCAACTCTCGCCTAAGATTATTGTGTTAACGAATGACTGGGTATGGAATAATCCGTATTATGGTATGGTTATACATACAGCAGAGTTCCGTCCGGTGTCTAATGGCTATGATGAAAACTTTTCTTATTTGCAGGATCTTGTGCGCAGAGGATATAGCATATTGGTTTTCCCCGAAGGAACGCGGACACCCGACGGGCAAATCGGACGTTTCCATAAAGGAGCATTTACGTTGGCTAAAGCATTGGGTGTAGATATTCTGCCTATATGTATTCATGGATTGTATGATGTATTGCCGAAACATGACTTTATGCTCAGACGAGGAAGTGTGACGCTTGAAATATGTGGCAGGATAACTTCCGATGCCATTAAAAACATGTCTGACCGTGCCGTTACCAGCATGATGTACCGTTGGTATAAGGATAAATATGCAACTATGCGGCAGCAATTGGAAACATCGGAGTATATGGCTCCGTATGTGGCATATAAAAATAAATATAAGGTGAATATATCATGAAAAAGGTAGTCATCATAGGTAGTGGACTTGGAGGCCTATCAACAGGTGTAGTCCTTGCAAAGAATGGTTATGACGTGACTGTACTTGAACAGGGCAATCAAATAGGAGGTTGTCTGCAATGTTTTTATAGGCATGGTGTGAAGTTCGAGACGGGCATGCACTTTGTCGGTAGTGCCGATGAAGGACAAATCCTTAATAAGATGCTGCGGTATCTGGAGATTGATGATAAACTTTTATTGTCTCGTTTGGATGTCGATTGCTATAATGTAATCTCCATTAATGGGCAGAAGTTTAATTATGCCAACGGGCAAGAAGCATTTATTAATCAAATGGCCTCTTATTTCCCGTCACAAACAGACAATTTGGTTCAATATTGCCAGATTGTAAATAGCATATCTACTTCATCCTCATTACACACCTTAAAATATGATAGTACGGATAATACAATCAATACAGAATATCAGTTACGTTCTGTCAATGATGTGATAGAGCATATCATTACTGACCCTTTATTACAAAAAGTATTGGTAGGCGATTTGCCCTTATATGCTGCCGAACGGGATAAAACGCCGTTTTCTATCCATGCCTTTATTATGGATTTTTATAATCAAAGTGCGTTCAGGTTTGTTGGCGGCAGTAATACTGTTGCTAATGCCTTGGCTAATGTCCTTGAGAAATACGGAGGGGAAGTTTGTACGCGGAGTAAGGCTACCCGTATTATATGTAATGATACACGTGCCATCGGTGTCGAAATAAATGGTGAACAAGTATTGGCAGCTGACTATGTGATTTCAGCGACTCATCCCATGCGTACGATGGAAATGTTGAGTGATACCCATCTCATTCGTCCGGCATTTAGGAAACGTATTAATAGTATTCCTCAAACAGTAGGCGGCTTTTCTGTATATTTGCATTTCAAAGAAAATGCCGTGCCTTATATGAACCACAACTTTTTTTGTTATAATACGGATACCCCATGGGGATGTGAGCAATATGATGATTCTATATGGCCTAAAGGTTATCTGTATATGCACATGTGTGATAAGCCTTTGCAACAGTTTGCCCGGACCGGAGTAATTATTTCGTATATGCGGATAGAGGATCTTAAACCTTGGTGGCATACTTCAGTCGGGCATCGGGGCACAGAATATGAAACATTCGTGCACGAACATGCCATGCGTCTTATCCAATCGCTATGTAAACAGTTTCCGGGACTTGATAAAAACATAGAGCATTTTTATGTGTCTTCTCCATTGTCTTATCGTGACTATACAGGTACAGAAGGTGGGTCTCTCTACGGCATAGCAAAGGATGTAACTCTTGGAAGTGCAGGGCGGGTACCGCATAAGACCCGCATTCCAAATGTATTTATGACCGGGCAGAATATTAATTCGCACGGCATGTTGGGATGTATTGTTGGTACGATGGTAACTTGTAGTGAACTATTGACTTCGAAATATATGTATGAACAAATAGTGGAGGCAAATAAATGAACGGTATAGGAAAAAATATAATTATGATAGGTGGAGGCTTGGGAGGTCTCGTCACCGGTGCTTTTTTAGCTAAAGAAGGATTTCGTGTCACCGTATTGGAGAAGAACCCCATTATCGGTGGAGGATTGCAATGCTTTTACCGTCATGGGGTAATTTTTGAGACGGGTATGCACATACTCGGCGGGTTTATGCCGGGAGATAATCTCCATAAGATTTTCACCTATTTGGGAATTCTTGATAAGTTACATATCCGTCATACAGATAGTAATTGCATAGACTCTGTAACTTTTGGGGTTGAAGGAGATACCTACCTTTTGCCGAGGGGAAGAGAAGCGTTTGAGAATTATCTTGCTCAACGCTTTCCGGCACAAGCTGAAGGACTCCACCGGTATATGGATGCTATGTGGGCACTCAGTGAAGAAGTAGATTTGTTTTATCTTCGGACTGATGAAAGTAATATGCTACGGGAGCATTCCAGGGAATTCTTAATGCCGGCAGATGAATTTATAGCCCAATATATTACTGATCCCAATCTGGCAGAATTGTTGGCTTATATGAATCCGATGTATGCAGGTGTGGCAGGGCATACTCCTGCTTTTATCCATGCACTCATAAATGTACTGTATATTAACGGTTCTAGTATGTTTGTGGATGGTAGTCAGCAGATGGCAGATGCGTTGGCGGATATCATTACTTCTGCGGGCGGTAGCATACATGCCAATGATCCGGTTACAGATATTGTGGTAGAGGAACATCTTGTCCGTCAAGTACAGACAAGAAGCGGGAAAACGTATGTCGGGGATTTGTATATTTCGGATATTCATCCGTGTACATTATTGACATTATTACCAGAAAAAGCATTTTTGAAGTCATATCGTAACCGTTTGCAGGAGATTCCTAATTCTTACTCGTCATTTTCTGTATATATTAAGTTTAAGGAGGGAGCACATCAGCCTTTTGTCAATCATCCTTGCTATTTTCAAGAAAAGCATGGTTATGTATGGCAGTTGTATGAGTATGATGAGGCTTCATTCCCACGCGGTTTCATGTGCATCACTCCTCCGACTCATCATCAAGGGAAGTGGGCAGACCGTATGACCATCAATTGCCCAATGCCATTCAGCGCTGTCGCACGATGGGCAGATACGGTGACCGGCCATCGTACCCCGGACTATAAAGTATGGAAAGAATGCATGCTTCAACGTGTTCTGGATAAGTTGGAAAAGATTCGTCCGGGTATCCGTGCCGATATTGATTTCTGCTTTGCTTCTTCGCCTCTTACTATCCGCGATTTTTACGGTACGAAAGAGGGAGCTTTGTATGGTTACAATCGTGATTGTAAGAATATGGCTTTATCTCAACTGCCGGTTGCAACAAAGGTTCGTAATCTTTTGCTCACGGGGCAGAATATAAATCTTCATGGTATCTGCGGAGTACCCCTGACTGCTATTGAGACGGTTGAGAGTATAGTGGGACGTGGTAGCATCGTGAAAAAAATAAATGAAGAATATGATAGAAGAAATGAAATATGACGATATCCGTCCTTATCGGGACGATGAGATTCCTGCTGCGATGCAACGTATAGCAGATAGCACGTCCTTTCCACTCCTGGCATCGTATGTATTTCCGGATATGGACATTCAGTCTGTGAAAGAAAAGATAAAGTCTATCCGCACCATTCATGAGTTTCAGTCTCAGATAATGTTTCACATGAATACACAGGTGATTAACCGGACAATGACTGAATTTACATACGGTGGAATCGAGCATCTGGCTACGGATACCAGATATCTGTTTATGGGCAATCATCGTGACATCGTGATGGATTCCAGTCTCATGCAATATGTACTGTATAATAATGGCCATGAGACCAGTGAGATAACTTTCGGCGCGAATCTTATGCAAAGCCAGCTCATTATAGATATTGGCAAGTCCAATAAAATGTTCAGAGTGGAACGTCCCGGCAGTAATATCAAGGAGTTTTATCGCGCTTCCCTATATCTCAGCGAATATATTCGTTACGTCATTTGCGATAAACACCAGTCCGTATGGATAGCACAGCGAAACGGACGTACTAAGGACGGCATTGACCTTACCGACCAAGGCATCATTAAAATGTTGGGTATGAGCCGTCTTGATAATAAAGTGGATTCTATTGCCGAACTCCATATCGTTCCTGTAGCCATCAGCTATGAATGGGAACCCTGTGACGTATTGAAGGCTTTGGAACTGTACGAAAGACGGCAAATCGGCCGTTACATCAAGAAACCGGGTGAAGATGTAAACAGCATTCTTACAGGTATTACTCAACCTAAAGGAAAAGTACATTTGGAATTCTGTAAACCCATAGAGCGACATGAATTGGTGGAATATGATGCGTGCACGGTTGGAGATTTCAACCGGGCGGTTGCCGGCCTGATAGATCAACGCATTCGTAATGCGTATCGTCTTACTTCCAATAACTATATCGCCCATGATTTGCGTTACGGAAAGCCTGATTTTGCCGACAAATACACAGAGGAACAGAAGCAGGCTTTTATGAAGCATGTCTGTGAATTGAAACAGTATGAAGAAAACTGTGACATTGAAGCCTTATCTGATATATTGTTGAGCATATATTCTAATCCGGTTGATTATATTTGTAAGCGGAAATATCCGTTTTAATCCTGCTGTTTTGTTTTAATAATAAAATATATGTACAATAAGTGTGCTGCATCGCAGGCCGTTTGCTTCAAAGCCTTTTGGCTCGTGTCCCGAAGCCTTTCCGAACGCGTTCCGAACGTATCTCGTTCGTGCTCCGAAAGGCATCGGAGCAAAGCCCTGTCAGAATGCTTTCTGACGGGGTATAAGGGGGGCTTTTCGCAAAGTAATGTATCTATACAAACAGCTTCTGCCAGGGGAGGTGAGATATATTCTTGTAAAGTGATACGAGCATACATTCGTTTATCTGAAAACATTTTATTCGTATGAAAGAAGAAATAAAACTATTGCTTGAAGATGTATTACCATTAGTGGACTTTGATTCGGACTTTATCTTCGCCGAACTCGATTCACTAGGTGTTACCACCATTTTGATGGTGTTGTCAGAGAAGTATGGCATACGGTTAAGCCATGAGGATGCTACTCCGAAGAACCTGAGGAACCTGGATAACATCGTAGGAATGGTAGAGAGAAAGTTAGCTGAGAAATAACGTCCCTATGTACAAACTCGAAGATTATCTCCGCCTGAATGCCGAGCATTGTCCCGATAAGATTGCCCTTGTGTGCGGTGGGGAGACGATGACTTATGCCCGGCTCTGGGAGCACGTTTGCCTGCATGCCGATGAGCTTATTTCCCGAGGGCTTCGACCCGGTGAGGCAAAGGTGATACGTGCGTCCCAAGATGCCGATTTCCTTATCACCTACTTTGCCATTCATTGGGCAGGAGGTGTGGCCGTTCCTTTGGAGAGCACCACTTCGGTGGAGCGCTATGCGGAACTTGGGACATGGGTATCACAGAGCGAGATACCTACCGGCACGGCTGATATCCTCTTCACGACCGGTACTACCGGCAAGAGCAAAGGAGTCATGATTAGCCATACGGCCATCATTGCCAATGCGGAGAATTTGATAGCGGCTCAAGGATTCTCTCCAGAGCTTACGTTTGTCATTAGCGGGCCGTTGAACCACATCGGCAGCTTGTCCAAAGTCTATCCGGTGGTGCTGACCGGTGGCACGCTGTACATTACGGAGGGGATGAAAGATGTCAACGCCTTTTTTGCCGCCTTCGATTATCCGTGCACCCGCTTTGCCACCTTCCTTGTTCCTGCCAGCCTGCGCATGCTGATGACCCTGAGCGAAGAACGACTGAAACAGTATGCCGACGTCATCGAGTTTATCGAGACAGGAGCCGCCCCGATGGCGCAGACGGACATGGAGCAGCTGTGTCGCCTCCTGCCACATACGCGCCTGTTCAATACCTACGCATCGACGGAGACGGGCATCGTGTGCACGCATGATTTCAATGCCGGTCAGTGTGTGGCCGGTTGCCTGGGCAGGCCGATGAAACATTCAAGGATATTTATCACCGATGAAGGCACCGTAGCCTGTCAGGGCAAGACACTGATGACTGGTTACGTGGGAGAACCGCAACTGACTGCCTCCATCCTGCGCGACAATACCCTCTACACCCACGATAACGGCCGGATAGATGAATACGGCCAGTTGCACCTCACTGGTCGTGCGGACGATGTCATCAATGTAGGAGGATTCAAGGTCGCTCCCTCGGAAGTGGAAGATGCTGCCATTGCATTGCCCGAGGTGGCCGACTGCGTATGTATCTCCGTGCCTCATCCGCTCATGGGCTGCGTACTGAAGCTGCTTGTGGTGCTGTCTGCTGGGTGTGTGCTCGACAAGAAGAAGCTGGCCCGCCACCTCCGTTCCCGGTTGGAAGCCTACAAGGTGCCGGCTCTTTACGAGGAGACAGACCGTATCTGCCGCACCTACAATGGCAAGATTGACCGTAAGTCATACCGTATCTAAACAAATTTATTCGTTATTTTGTCCACTCAAACAAACATCTATTTTCTATGCCGACATTTGTACAGATTCTCGACTTCATTGGTACGTTTGCCTTTGCCATCAGCGGCATCAGGTTGGCATCGGCCAAACGCTTCGACTGGTTTGGTGCCTACGTAGTGGGATTCGTCACCGCCATAGGCGGCGGTACCATCCGTGACCTGTTGTTAGACGTGACACCGGGCTGGATGACCGACCCCATCTACCTGATATGTACAGGGCTGGCCCTACTGTGGGTCATCTTCTTTGGCAAATACCTCATTCATCTGAACAATACGTTCTTCATCTTCGACAGCATCGGACTGGCTCTGTTCACCGTCGTGGGTGTGGGCAAGAGCATCGCGCTGGGCTATCCCTACTGGGTAGCCATCATCATGGGCAGCATCACGGGTGCGGCCGGAGGTGTGATACGCGATGTGTTCATCAACGAGATACCGCTGATATTCCGCAAGGAGATATATGCCATGGCGTGCGTAGTAGGGGGCACGGTCTATTGGCTGTGCGATTTGTTGGGATGCCGTTCCTACGCCTGTCAGATACTGGGAGGCATATCCGTCTTTATCACCCGCATACTGGCGGTGAAGTACAAAATCTGCCTGCCCATCCTGACCGGAGCTGCGGAAGAGACGCCCGACGAGAAGCAGTGATTGGCACACCGATGACACGGATTAGACAGATGGTCACAGAGGATATTCAGTAGAACGCAGACTACGCAGAAAGGCGCAGAGGGACGCGGACAAATTTTCTTCCCTGATTATCACGTGAACAAAGAAGAAATCCGCGTTCTTCTGCGCCTTTCTGCGTAGTCTGTGTTCCTCTAAACAGCCTACTTCAATGTTTTAAGCAACTGCTCCTTCATGGACTCCGCATTACCGAATCCCGCTATATGAAAAGCGATCTTCCCCTCACGGTCGATGAAGTAGTAGGCGGGTACGCCGGTAATGCCAAGTTCCTTTGTCAGATAGCCCCACTGGGCATTGCTTACCCGATAGTGGTCGCCGGATATTTCAGGAATCATGTTCTCCCATAAAGCTAACGGGGAAGTTTCATTGGTGATATAGACATAAGCGATATCCTTATCCTTCAGCTCCTTTTTCACCGGCTCCATTTCCTTATGGCCGAAGCGACAAGGCCCGCACCAAGTAGCCCAGAAGTCAACCAGCACCACACGCCCCTTATAAGCGCTGAGGATAGTGGAAAAGAGTTGCTCGTCAGCCACGGTGGGCGTAGGACAGATGCGGTACTCTTTCTTCTTTTGCTTATTGGCTTCTATGCGGGCAAGCAGTGCGTTGTTGGCATTCTCCACCATGGTGCGATAGGGTGCGGGCAGCTTCTCAATCTCCTTCTTCTGCTCATCAGACAAGGGTTGGAAGCCGGTGAATTGCCAGTAGAGGTTATAGAGTTTGGCCACGTCGAAAAAGCATCCCGTCTCCGTGCTCAGCTGTTGTGCCACCTGCTTATGTTGCCAGCAGATGTTCCCCGAGGCCAGCCTGTAGTTATGAGACAGCATCGCTTGTGGTGTATTGAGCAAGCGCAGCAGTTCGGTATCCACATAGTCTTTAGGCCGTGCCTGATATAGGCTGTCGCGATAGGCTTTGGCACTTCCCTATCCTTGTTGAAGTCAATTATTCCCTTGCTGTGTGCCTGCATGGCTATTATACTGTGCGCCAGTACCAACTCATAGATTTGCTCCAGACGTGCATTGATGACTACCAGCTGCTTGGCAGCGGGGCTGAGCGGGCGGCGGTTGACCTCTGCCTCTATCTCTTCCGCCCGTTTGGCCAGTGCCTGCTTAAAGTCGGTCAGCGTTTCTGCTTTAGGGTGAGGTGAGAAGAAGTGCACCGATTCCGATAGGTTCAGTTCCTCGGCCAGTGAGGCCAGAGGCCCATTGATATAAATAGCTTTACCATAAGGCTCCTTATCCCTGTGGAGGGCAGAGCGGCGGCGTGACAACTCACGAAGATTGATGGACACCTCCGTTGTCTTGCCTGCCTCTATATAGATGTTCAAGAAGCTGCGCCTCACGGTGAGCTGGCAGGGAGTGGTGCCCGCCACCTCTACCTCTTGCCGGAATCGTCCGCAGGAGTCCACCTTTAAGTATAGTGGGTCTTGACCATAGCGGGCAGCATCAAGTATGGACAGAATTACGGTCATGTCCATATCCGGGCGATAGTCTAACAACTGGCCGGTCAGTATGGCCTTGCCATGTTGCAACGTAGGGACAGGCAATTCCTTCATCTGTTCTTCGGGGCGCTCGGCAGAGGAGAGGGGCAGCTGCAACGGCGGCAGCTTCTTGCCCTTCAGCTGTATGCCCCAGATGCAGAATGCACCGTTGCCCGCATTGTCACCCTCACTGAAGTCAATGCTTTTGACCCGCTCCGGCAGGGGTGGGAAGACCAGTTTAAAACTATCGCGACCGGACTCAGGAAGCCAAAAGCGTTCACCGGGCGTGATGCCTATGCCCGAACGTAGGGGATAGGTGTTTCCCTCATTATCTCGCAGGAAACTGGTACGGGCAATGCGCATCCAGTTCTTAGGACGATGGCGTGCATTCACATGTAGCACAGTAGCCGTATCGTTCAGTGTAACACGGGCAACTTCAATACCGGTAGTATTGCTCACACAAAAGGGCGGGCAATCTACAACTCTCTCTTGTGCCGATAGCAGAGCCGGGCATGTCAGTAGCAGGCTCATAGCGGCGGGAATCATGTGTTTCATATGATGGTATAATTAATGTGTCAGGTATGGCAAAGGTAATTAGATTTGACAATGAGCGCATATCGGGAGCGTTAATCTATATTAATAAGGATGGGATGGAGGGTGGCAGGGGGTACGGACGAGAGGGGTAATGAGAAGCAGCGGAGAGGGGAACGCAGACTACACAGAAAGACGCAGAGAGACACAGACAAATTTTCTTCCCTGATTATCACGTGAACAAAGAAGAAATCCGCGTCCTTCCGCGCCTTTCAGCGTAATCTGCGTTCCCCTAAACAGCCTACTTCAACGCCCGCAGCAACTGCTCTTTCATGAACGCTGCATTACTGAATCCCCCGATGTGAAATACCGTCTTCCCCTCGCGGTTGATGAAGTAGTAGGCGGGCACGCCGGTAATGCCGAGTTGCTTTGCCAGATACTCCCACTGGGCATTGGTCAGGCGGTAGTGGTCGCCCGCGATGTCCGGTATCATGTTCTGCCACGCCCCCGACGGCGAGGTCTCGTTGGTGATATAGACATAGGCGATGTCCTTATCGCCCAGTTCCTGCTTCACCGGCTCCATGGCACGGTGGCCCATACGGCAGGGACCGCACCAGGTCGTCCAGAAGTCCACCAGCACCGTACGCCCCCGATAGCGGGAGAGGATAGCATCGTACAGCTCCTCATCTGCCACTGCGGGCACCTCGCAGATGCGGTAGTTGCCGACTTTCTTCTTATTGGCCTCGAGGCGTGCCAACAGGGCGCGGTTATCAGCCTGGACGGCATCCTGATAGGCAGGAGGCAGGCTCCGCAGCTCGGTCTCCTGCGCTTCTGTCAGCGGTTGGTATTCGGCGAACCGACCATAGAGACGCAGGAGTCGGGCATAGTCGAAATAGCATCCCTTGTCCGTGCCGAGCCGTTCTGCTATCTGGTCGAAACGGTGGGAGAGGTTATACGCCGTCGATATGTATTCGGGGCTGAGCATGGCTTGCGGTTCGTTGAGGATGCGCAGCAGGTCGGTGCTGACATAGTCGTCCGGCATAGCTCGTCGCAGGCTATCGGTGTAGGCATCGGCACGCTTCCGGTCGTTGTTGAAGTCGATAAGTCCTTGGGTATGAGCCCGCATGGAGAGCTGATAGGGCGCCATCTCCAGCCGATAGATTTGCTTGAGGCGAATCCCAATACCGACAAGCTTCCGGGCAGCGGGGCTGAGCGGGCGACGCTCCACCTCCGCCAGTATCTGCTCCATCCACTTCGTCATAGACTCCTTATACTCGTCCAGCGCAAGTGTCCCGGAGGTAGGCGCGTGGAACTCCGTCGCCTCTGTCCGGTTCAGTTCCTCAGCCAGGAAGGCGAGGGGGCCATTGATATAAGCGGCCTTGCCATACGACTTCTCCTCGCCGTGATGCAGGGCAGAACGCCGTCGCGACAGCTCACGAAAATTGATGAAGACCCCCGTCGTTTTGCCTGCCTCGGCATAGCAGTACAGCGGTGTATTCATCACCCAGAAGCGGCAGGGAGTGGTGGCGGCAACAGGGACTTCCACACGGAACCGTCCGCAGGAGTCCACCCGGATGTCCAGTGGGTCTTGCCGGCTGTGGATAGCGTCGAGCACGGTCAGCCCTACGCGGAAATCCACCATGTCGGGAAGGAAGTCCAGCAGCTGTCCGGCGATGGTGGCCGTGCCCTGCTTTAGTACGGGGGTGGGGAGGGTGTCCGTATCTGTCAAGGGGTGCGATACGTAACTATCCGACAACTGCAACAGTGGCAGCGTATCACTCTTCAACTGAAGTCCCCAGATGCGGAATGCGCCGTCGCCCACATCTCCCTCCGTAAAGTCGATGGCAGTGACCTCCGCAGGAAGGGGCGGGAAGACCAGTTTGAAACTGTCGCGGCCGTTATCGGGCATCCAGAAGCGTTCTTCGGGCGTGATGCCTATGCCCGAACGCAGGGGATAGGTACGCCCGTCATTATCTCGCAGGTAGCTGAGATAGGAGATGCGAATCCAGTACTTAGGGCGGTAGCGGGCATCGACATAGAGCACCGTAGCCGTATCCGACAGGGCAATGCGGGAGACTTCGATATTGGTGGTATTGCTTACACAATAAGGCGGATGTTGCACCATTCTCTCGGCGGGAGTGGTGGCGTCTCCCGTTTGTGCCGGCAGCAGGGCCGGGCATATCAGCAGGGCAGAGAGCACTGCCAGGTAGGTCATTTTCATATCCTATTTATTTAAAGGTTATATGGAAGACAAAGGTAATTAGATTTGACAATGAGTGCGTATCGGGAGCGTTAATCTATATTAACAAGATAAGGGGCATCCCACCAAAAAAGCCCCCGCCCCATTCATCACGAACAGGGCGTGGGAGTCTATCAAGCCATACAACGTGTTAACTTAATAGAGAATAAAAACAAGAGTAATGATACACGATCCTTATCATTGCACACGATAGTGTTTTCCCAGTATGCTTCACAGCATTCTTTCTACAAACTAAACATTGCCTTTATTATTGCACACATAGCATTTCGCCAAATACTTCACAATGTTCTCGTTACAAACTAAGCACTATTTTTATCATTACTCACAGGGCTTCTTTATCGATTTTTGCAACTATTATTATGGATTGTCGTGTACGTTTCCTTCGTCCCCTCCGCCACCGAGGGCATGATAGAGCTCGATAACGCCTTGTATCTCATCGTAGCGGTCGGAAACAACGGTGAGCTGCGCGGAGAGTAGGGACTGACGTGCCGTGAGGACTTGCAGATAGTTCGTGTCCGCAGAGTGCTCCATCAACAGTTCGGTGTCACGGACAGTCACGGTGAGTTGCTCCACCTGCTCCGTATCCAGCCGGATACGCTCGCGCGCTGTCTGCCACTGGGCCAAAGCGTTGTTGACCTCATTGCCCGCATCGAGCAGTGATTGGCGGAACTGCCAGAGTGCCTCCTCCTGTTGTGCCTTGGCTATCCGGAGATTGGCAATGTTTTGCCCGCGGTTGAAGAGCGGTTGCACCAACGACCCTACTGCCTGCAACAGCCATATGCACCGGGATTGACGATGGCACCGCCCCCGCTGTTGGTCCATCCTGCCGACCCACTGAGCGTGATGGCGGGATAGAACGCCGACCGTGCCACATTCTCCCCGTAGAAGGCACTGGCCAGTTGCGCTTCTGCCTGCCGCACATCCGGCCGGCGGGAGAGCAGATCCAGCGGGACACCGACGCTGAGCCGGGCGGGGAACTGCTGCTCGGACATACGGCCGCGCTCCAGATGACGGGGCGTCAGTCCGACGAAGGTACACAGGGCATTCTCCTGCTCGATGGCCTGCTGCTGTAGGCTGAGCAGGGACGATTCTGCCGCCAGTCGGGATGCCTCTGCCTGCGCCAACGTGGCACGGTCGGCCTGACCGGCCTGCATAAGGGAGGCGAGGCTGCGCACATATTCCCGCCAGCTGTCGGCCGTCTGCTCGGTGATGCGGATTTGCTCATCCAGCATCAGCAGGGCATAGTAGCTGTCAGCCACGGTGGATATGACCTGCGTCTGTATCATCTGCCGCTTGCTGTTGCGCAGCTTGCCGAAGAGGTCTATCTCCCACGAGGCGGAAGCGCCGAGGCTGTAGCTCTTCTGCGTCCGTTGCCCGTCATGACTCGACAGGGTACCCGTCGGCTCCAACTGTACGGAGGGCAGGTAGGCCAACTTGGATTGCAGCAGTGTGGCCTGTGCCTCCTCCACTTGCAGGCGCGCTACGGCGAGGTCGGCATTAGCCTGCAACCCTTGCCGGATGAGGCTTTGCAGGTGGGGGTCGGTAAATAGCTCCTGCCACGGCAGGGCGGCGAGTGAGCGGCTGGTATCCGGGCGCGCTTCCGGTCGGTAGAGGCTATCGATGCCGGCGACGGCCTGCGCGGGACGTTCGTATTTGGTATAGAGACCGCATGAGGCAAGCAGTGTGGAGGCCACTGCGGTTATCAGTATATTTCTTAATCGTTTCATAGCTTGTTTTTTGTCATTTTCTATGTTGATTTTCCTCATTTTCGAGCTTTGTCCGATGCGGCGACATCGGCTTCTGTCCGGTCATGAGGTTATATTGTGACTGATTATTAGTTAGTTATGGGTCGCTTATGAGATACGTATGTCAGTGCTCATGAGAAGCGTATGTCATCACTCATGAGAAGCGCATCTCATAACCGCCCACCTGCGTATCTCATCGGCAGTGACCCTAGTTTGTCAATATTAATCACCACGGCGCGAGGGCATCAGCCGCTCCTGCATGGCCTGGAAGACGATGAACAGGACGGGCACCACAAAGAGCAGGGCGAGGGTGCCCACCACCATGCCGCCCACCACGCCGGTGCCCAGTGAGATGTTGCCATTGGCGCCCGCACCACTGGCAAAGACCAGCGGCAACATGCCGATGACCATCGTCAGCACCGTCATGAGGATGGGGCGCAGACGGACGGCGGCAGCAGATACGGCCGCCTGTGCCAGCGTCATGCCCTGTCGGCGACGCGTGGCAGCGTACTCGGTGACAAGGATGGCCGTCTTTGCCAGCAGGCCGATAAGCATGATGAGCCCCGTCTGCATATATATGTTGTTCTCCAGCCCGCACGCATAGGACAGGGCAAAACTACCCATCAGGCCGAACGGCACGCTCAGCATCACGGCGAGGGGGACAAAGAGGCTCTCGTAGAGGGCACACAGTATCAGGTAGATGAAGACGATGCAGATGATGAACACCGTGACCGTATTCGAACCGCTGCCAGCCTCCTCGCGGGTGATGCCGGCATACTCGTAGCCGTAGCCCACGGGGAGCGTTTCTTGTGCCACCTCCTGCACGGCACGGATGACGTCTCCCGAACTGTAGCCGTCGTTCATCATAGCGTTCACCTGAATCGAACTGTACAGGTTGAAGCGGGTCAGCGTCTCCGCTCCGTAGGTCTTGGTCAGACGGATGAACTGGCCGATGGGAGCCATGTCTCCGCCGTCGGTACGCACGTACATGTTATCCAGTGCGTCCACGTCCAGGCGGAAGTTCTTGTCCGCTTGTATATAGACGCGATACAGCTTGGAGAAGCGGTTCAGATTACTGGCATAGTTGCCACCGATATAGCAGGACATCACCGACAAGACATCGCTGGGAGAGACGCCCATACGCTTGCACCGCGCCGCATCCACCTCGACCTTATACTGCGGGAACTTGGTATCGAACGTCGTATAGGCCATCTGCACCTCGGGCCTCCGGTTAAGGGCGGCAATGAACTTGTCCGTATGCTCCTTCAGTGTCTCGACGGTTCCTCCGGCGCGGTCTTGCACGTACAACTCCACTCCACTGCCCGTACTGTAACCCATGATGGTGGGCTGTGCAAAGGCAAAGAGTTTGGCGCTGTGCACGTCCGCCGTCCTGCGGTAGATTTCGGCAATGACACTGCTGATGTAGTCCTCCTCCGTAGGCCGCTCGCTCCAGTTCTTCAGCTTGATGATGAGCATACCGCCACTGGGCGCCTGACCGCCCATCATACTGTATCCCGACACATTGGAATAGCGCTCTATCTGCGGGATGTCCTTAATGCAATCCTCAATCTCCTCCATAGCCTTGATGGTCTGACTAAGGCTGCTGCCCGGCGGGGTGGTGACGTTGACAAAGACGGTGCCCATATCTTCGTCGGGCACCAGTCCCGTCTTGGTGCTCCGCATCAGCACCACGAGCAAGGCCACCGCTGCCACTATGCCCGCGCCCACGAGCCACTTGCGGCGGAAGAACCACTTCACGCCCGTCTTGTAGCGCATCACCAGTTGGTTGAAGGAGGCTTCGAAAGCATGGTGGAAGCGGCTGGAGAAGCTCAGCTTCTGGCCCGTCGCCTTATCCA
>CALUJK010000079.1 GCA_944320945.1 uncultured Bacteroides sp.
GACAGCAGTCTCTGGACGACAAATTGGTCTGTCCCCATGCGGCCTGCACTTCGAGCGACAGCACGGGGTTGAAGCGATAGCCGCCGTATATCCCTGCGCTCCATCCGGCGCGGGTCTTGTCCTCGCCGAAGCTGCTGTAGGCACTCACGCCGAAAGGCACGCCGCCTTGCAGACCGACATACCATCCGGTGGTTTCCGGTGCAGTCGGGGCAGAGGCTTCTGCGGGTTGTTGGGGTTCTTGGGGTTGTGCTGCCTGTGCTGCGGCAAGGCGTTCTGCTTCGGCGCGTTCACGCTCTTGCTCCGCCGCCTCGCGCTCGCGGGCAAGCCGTTCTTGTTCAGCCCGTTGCTGTTCGGCTTCCTTACGTGCCTGTTCCTGTTGCTGTTCCGTCAGCCGGTTTTTGGTTTCCGGTGTTGCAGTGTCTTTTTTCGGCACGGCGATGCGGACTGTTACGAAGTCGCCCTCTGTGGCGTGGTTGTGGGTGACGAAGCACGCTTCCCGCAATCCCTGACGGGTGATGAGTTCGGATTTCACGCGGTTGGCACGTATTTTTGCTATGGCGAGGTTGTCCGTTTCACTGTCTCCGGATGTGCAATAGCCATCCACCTGCACGGGGATTGTACCGGCGAGAATCTGCGTCTTCCACTGCGTGACGCATGTTTCCAGACGGGTCAGCTCCCGGTCGTTGCCGCCCCACGGGACATAGAACATGTCTCTGCCGGGCATGAAGCGGAAGGTATAGACCGTATCTGTCCGTTCCTGCGCCTCCAAAGGCAGCACTAACAGGGCGAGCAGCGTTGTTGTCATGATGGTTTTGAGTTTCAACATATATATAATGTATAGTTATGAGGTATTTGATTGGTAAGAGCCCCGGAAAGGTACGGGGGCGGTTGGGGTATGATTTTATATTTTGCCTATATATTTTTTTATTAAAAAACAAATCAGAGACAAAGTATAATTTTTAAATTAGATGATAAAAAAATCCCGCAAAAAATCAATTTACGGGATAATTTTTTAGTTTGTTCACACGTTTTCCGCGTTTTGCACTAAAAATGTGGTATATAGCAGGCGTTTGATTACTAAGGACTCTTCCTATTTTATCAAACGATAGGCTTTACTGTTTCTGTTTCCCTTTTTCAAGCATCTTTATCGCCAATCTATAATTAGCCAATCTTCTTTCTCTCTCCTCCGGCGTTTCGCGACGGACTTGTTTCATCCGTTCTTCAAAACGTCTTGCATCTTCCCCGAACAGTATCGGGGTTTCTCTAATAGGTCGTGCCATAAATCTTTCTTCTAATTTGTACGGTAAAGATAGTGATTTCTTTTCATTCCACCATAAATGGTAAAATGTATATACAAGAAAGAGGGGGCTTTACAAGCCGTTTGTTCCGAAGCCTTTTGGAGCATGCTCCAAATACGTTCGGAACGCGTTCCGAATTAATTTCGTTCGTGTTCCGAAAGGCTTCGGAACGAACCCCTGCCAGAACACCTTCTGAGCGGGGGTAAGGGAGACTTTCTGCAAAAATCTCTAAAGTAATATATCTACACAAATGAAAACTTTCATGTTGAAAAGCATGACAGTACAAGATGATAATCTATTTCTATTTGGGTACAATCTCAGAGCTATCCCCATTCACCATTGGAATATGATGTATTGCCGCTGCCATTTGTGAGGGTGGAGTATACGGACGAGGCGACGACGTCCGTCGGGGACGGTCAGAACGAGGAGACACTCGGGCGAGGTGGTGAGGGTGAAGTTGCCGCGCTCGTCCGTCGTGGTAATGCGCTCGGGGTGGAGGCTGTCGCGCACGGTGACGCCGGGCATGGGTGTGAGGCGGCTAAGCACCTTGCCGCGTAGGGCAACGAGGGAAGAGGCGGGCAGGGTGTCGGCGACGATGACGTGGTCGATTTCACCTTGACTGGGGATGTAGTAGTCCTCGAAGCGTATGGGCAGCAGCCGGGTAGAAACCACGGGGCGACCGTCACGTAGGGCGGGCTTCCAGCGGGGCGACTCCTCGCGAACGTGCATCCGGGCAAGGCTGTCCAAGATGGGGTCGATGGGTCGGATCGTTTGGGGGTTGTGCACGTGCCCCTCTTCATCTACGGTGAAGCGGACAACGGGAAACCGGGGCACGCCGTGGACACAAATGGGCATGTATTCGGGGCGGTGCAGTTCAAGCCGGCAGAAGTAAGACAGTCCATCTTTCCATCCGCCGGGAAATTGCGGAAGGGTATCGGCGGCAAGCATTGCTTCCAATCGGTCAACCGAAGAGGCAGGGGAAGGATGCGTCAAGCTGTCCGCCTGCACGGAGGCGATGGAGCGGGGAGTGTTGCCGACGGAGACGATGTCCCCTCCCAAAAACATCAGCAGAAAGGATAGAAAGGCAGTTTTCATAGATAGTATTATGGCATTAGTTATAGATTGTCAGGTTCATTTTTCGGTGACTTCTTCCACCCGTGCCTCGTCCACGTACCACAGATAGCCGTGCAGCGTATGGGCAGGCGTACCCATACGGTGCAACAGCTGGAGATAGCCTTGCACCTGACGGCGATAGGCGGCCTTGGATTTGCCGAACTTGAAGTCGATAACGACTGTCTCGGATCCGTCTGGACGGGTGATGACGCGGTCGGGACGGTGGTTCTCCACGGTGCCGTCGGCAGCGGAGCGCCAGATGATGTCACGTTCGGCCAGCAGCGTCCAGTCATCTGTGTACCAACGACGAATGTCAGGTTGGCTAAAGGCACGATGGGTATAGTGACGGATATCGGCCTCTTCATCGCGCGTCAGGATGCCGTCAAACAGCAGGCGGTCGACCGCTGTATCTATGTCGGCCGTGGTACGGATGGCAGAGAAAAGGGTATGCAGCAAGCGGCCACGGTCGATGAAATGACGGGGGGAGTCGGCACCCTCCACACCGGCGATGAAGTCGGCGGAACGGTTGCTTTGGCGGAATTCGACGGAAGGAAAACGAGAATTAAATGTAGAATGAAGAGTGAAGAATGAAGAATGGGGCTGCGCTGTGGGGTGGGCACTGTTTAATTCTTCATTCTTCATTCTTACCTCTTCATTTAGAAAGTATGTGTATTCTTCCTCGTCCCACCTACCCAGTCCCTGTGCGGCGATACCGGGAAGGATGTTCTCCAACAATTCACTCATGGTGCCTTTCTGCCCTTGGCGTGCCCAAAGTACCAGGTTGTGTTCGGCACGGGTCAAGGCAACATAGAGCAGATTTAGATTGTCCACCCACAACTGCAAGCGTTCGGTCAGGTAATCGGCCCGGTACACGGACTCAGCCATCGCTTGCGAGTAAGTGACGGGAACAAGGTTCAGGTGATTATACGGCTCTATGGCAGGAGCACACCACAACAGTTGGTTGTTCGTCTCGTTCTCCAGTCGCCAGTCGCAGAAAGGAACCAGCACGGTGTGAAACTCCAATCCCTTGGACTTGTGGATGGAAAGGATGCGAATGCCTTCTACATTGCCGCCCGGAATGGTCTTGGAGCAGAGTACTTCATCCCAATGGCGCAGAAAAGCCGTGATGTCCGGTGCATTGCTCTTAAGGTAAAGCGTCACCGCATCGAAGAAAGCAAAAAGATAGGCGTCTTGCTTGGGGATACGCTCTAAGTGTAACTCGCGGTACAGCGTTTCGAGCAAAACGGGCAAGGGAAGACTTTTTAATGAAGAATGAAGAATGAAGAATGAAGAATCCGATTCTAATGAAGAATGGGGCTGCGCTGTGTTTGATTCTTCATTCTTAATTCTTAATTCTTCATTAAGTTGTATTGCTTTTTGCGAGATTTTGTCCTCCGGATTGTTGATACACCGCAGCGCATCTATCAGTGCGCATACGGCCGGTGAAGCATCGAGCCGGAACGCTTCGTCGGAAACAATGGTGAGGTGCAGTTCGCGGTCGAAGTAATCGGCAATAGGAGGAATGTTCTTATTTTTACGTACCAATATGGTGATGTCACTCATGGGAACGTCGTCGGCCAACAAGCGTTGTACTTCTTGCCCTAAGGCTTCGAGGGTCTGCTCTTGATAGGTCAGTTTTTCGTCCGGTTGCAGCAACGTGCAACGGACGTTACCCCGCTGCTCCTTCTTGGGCGATTGCTGCACGACGTCTGCATAGGCTTGTTTCAGCTGGAGACATTCTTCGTGCAGCTCATTCAGGTGAATGGTATTGAGGTATTCCACGGCAGCAGTAAAGAAATGATTGTTGAAATGAATGATGTTGGCTTCGCTGCGGCGGTTGGTGGTCAGGGTCTTGACTTTCAGAAAGGAAGGATGAAGCGTGAATGAGGAAGATGTTTCATGCTTCCTACCTGTATCTTCCTGCAAACCGTTCAATATCCGCCAGTCTCCGTTCCGCCACCGGTAGATGGACTGTTTGACATCTCCCACAATAAGGCTGTCTTCGCCCTGCGAAAGCCCTTCGAGCAGCAACAGCCGGAAGTTATCCCACTGCATGCGGCTGGTGTCTTGGAACTCGTCTATCATGACATTGCGAATCTGCGCGCCAATCTTCTCAAAGACAAACGAAGAATCACCCTCGTGTACCAGGTTGTGCAGCAAGGCCGTGGTGTCAGAGAGCAGGAAACGGTTCTGTTCCGCATTTTGCGCGCGCACTTCCTCGTCGATGTGGTTCAGTAACTGTAGTTTGTTGAGGTGTTGCAAGGACAAATGGCAACTGGTCACTTCGCTGTTCTTCAGCGGGCGCAGGCGTTCGGCCTCTTCCAGCAACGGATATAATTCGGTTTCCACCAGGTGTATCAGGTCGGCACGGCGGGGATGTGTCTTGCTGACCCAGTTGTCCGGCGAATCCAGGTGCTTGGCAAGGGTGGCATTGGCCACGTCCTTGTCGCGCAAGGAACCGCGTATCAGTTTGTTGAAGTAGGAGGCGATACCCTTGCTCTTGTTGGACAAGTCGTCCTCTGTAAACAGATGGTCGTCCAGTGTCTGGTGGAAACGGTGGCCGAAGTCCTGCATCGTTTTCAGTGCCTCGTCCTCGGTGGCGCGGAGCAACTCACGATACAGCTTTACGGCACCGGGCAATGCCATCTGCCGGCGCAGCAGGTTGCCTCTTTCAATATACTCCTCGTCGAAGATGTAACGTCCGAAAGCTTTGATTTCGCCGGACACGTTCCAGCGGCGGTCGTCATTGATACGCTCTTCTATGTAGTCTAACAGCCACGCCAGAACGGGAGAGTCGGGAGTGAGTTTCTCGATGAGACTGTCAACGGCATCGTCCAATACGCGGGCGGTGTCCAGCTCGATATTGAGATTCGGGGTAAGCTCCAACTCACGGGCCAGATTGCGCATGACGGACTGAAAGAACGAATCGATGGTTTCTACACGGAAACGGCTGTAGTCGTGCAACATGTATTGCAACGCCTGTCCAGCCCGGCGGCGGATGTCATCGTCAGACAAATGGGCGTAATCCGTGTCTTGCAATTTCTCCCGGATGGCATGTAAATAAGCGTCGGACGATGGGCGGCCTTTCCACAATCCGTCAAGCTGTTGCAGAATGCGGTCTTTCATTTCCGCCGTGGCTTTGTTGGTAAAGGTTACGGCCAATATCTGGCGGTAAGCGCGGGGATTGATGATGAGGTGTTTGATATATTCGGCAGCCAATGTGAATGTTTTGCCCGAACCGGCAGAGGCTTTATAAACGAGTAGTTCCATATATATAAGGTAAGTAAAGGGTTCGTAATCGAGGTCGTGCCTTATTCGGCAGGCTTTTGAGCCAGTAAATCTTCCAGCTTGAGCAATTCGTCGCGATACTGGGCTGCTTCGAGGAAGTCCAGCTTTTTGGCGGCTTCCTGCATTAACTTGCGAGTACGTGCAATGCTTTTCTCCAGTTGGGCGCGGCTCATGTACTGTACAATGGGGTCGGCCGCCATGTGATACTGACCGGATTCTGCATCCGAGTATGGACGTGGCTTGGAAGTCGTAGAAGAGGACGTTTCGGCTTCAGGCACACCTGTAGTAAAGACGTTGATGAGTCGTCCTTTTTTAATCTGTTGGGGAGTGATGCCGTGTTCTGCGTTGTATTTCAGCTGCTTTTCACGCCGGCGATTGGTCTCGTCGATGGTCTTTTGCATACTTTCGGTGATGCGGTCGGCATACATGATGACACGACCGTTTACGTTGCGGGCGGCACGACCGGCTGTCTGCGTCAAGGAACGGTGTGAACGCAGGAAGCCCTCTTTGTCGGCATCAAGAATGGCTACAAGTGAGACTTCCGGCAAGTCCAGTCCCTCGCGTAACAGGTTGACGCCGACCAGTACGTCATATTCGCCCTCGCGTAAGTCGCTCATGATTTGTACGCGGTCCATGGTGTCCACTTCGCTATGGATGTAGTTACAGCGGATGCCGTTATCCAACAGGTATTCGGTCAGTTCTTCCGCCATACGCTTGGTTAAAGTGGTGACCAATGTGCGTTCACCGCGTTCGGTGCATTGATGAATCTCCTCCATCAGGTCATCTATCTGGTTATGGCTGGGGCGTACTTCAATAACCGGATCCAATAATCCCGTCGGACGAATAACTTGCTCAACAACGATACCTTCGGACTTTATCAGTTCATAGTCAGCAGGAGTGGCACTGACATATATTACCTGTTTGACCATTTCTTCGAATTCTTCGAATTTTAAGGGACGATTATCCATGGCAGCAGGTAAACGAAACCCGTATTCTACAAGATTTACTTTACGGGCACGGTCTCCGCCATACATGGCACGTATCTGCGGGACACTGACATGGCTCTCGTCTATGACTGTCAGAAAGTCATCCGGGAAGAAGTCCAGTAGGCAGTAGGGGCGGGTGCCTTCTTTTCGTCCGTCAAAATAGCGTGAGTAGTTTTCAATGCCGGCGCAATGGCCTAACTCCCGCAGCATCTCTGTGTCGTAGGTCACTCGTTCGTGCAGCCGTTTGGCTTCAAGCGTACGTCCTTGACTTTCAAACCATTCTTCCTGTTTGTGCAAATCTTTCTCTATCTCGTTTATGGCATGCTGCATGGTCTCTTTGCTGGTCATAAACAAATTGGCAGGATATATCTTGTAGGAGTCAAACGTGCCCAATGTCACGCCGCTGACGGGGTCCACTTCTTCAATACTGTCTATTTCGTCTCCCCAGAATACCACCCGCAACAAATAGTCCGCATAAGCCAGGAAAATATCTACGGTATCTCCCTTTACCCGGAAATTGCCACGGTTCAGCGTAATGTCGTTACGGACATATAAACTATCTACGAGCTGGCGAAGAAATACATTCCGACTAAAAACTTTGCCTTGACGTATCTCTATCATACTGTTATAAAAATCGGACGGATTGCCCATACCGTATATGCAGGATACGGACGATACAACGATTACATCTTTCCGTCCCGATAATAGTGCGGAAGTGGCCGCCAATCGCAGTTTGTCTATTTCATCGTTGATGGCAAGGTCTTTTTCGATGTAAGTATCAGAGGCTGGTAGATAAGCCTCGGGCTGATAATAATCGTAATAAGATACATAATATTCTACGGAATTATGGGGAAAGAATCCTTTGAACTCGCTGTATAACTGGGCAGCTAAGGTCTTATTGTGGCTCAATATTAATGTTGGCTTGTTGATTTGGGCTATCACATTGGCGATAGTAAATGTTTTTCCGGAACCGGTTACACCTAATAATGTCTGTGCCGGAAGTCCTTGATGGATACCTTCTATCAGTTGAGCAATAGCTTCAGGCTGATCTCCTGTTGGCAGATAGGCAGATGTCAGTTCAAATTTGTTCATATCCTTTTATTAAAAACCAGCAATAATATTGGCAAAACTTTGAGATAAACAAAAATATTTATTTACTTTGTGCGACAAAGTTAGTAATAACCATTGAATTATAACCACGAAAAACATCATGATTTGGAACGAAAGCATTGAGTGCATGGATCGCACCAGTCTCCGCAAAATTCAGAGTATCCGTTTGAAAAAGACAGTAGAACGTGTATATCATGATACTCCGTTTTATCGGAGAAAAATGCAAGAACTGGGCATTACTCCTGATGATATAAACAGCATTGACGATATTGTAAAGTTACCGTTTACTACAAAATATGATTTGAGAGACAATTATCCGTTCGGATTATGTGCCGTGCCTATGAGTCAGATAGTACGAATACACGCCTCTTCGGGTACAACAGGAAAACCTACTGTGGTAGGATACACACGCAAAGACCTTTCAGCCTGGGAAGAATGCCTTTCTCGTGCTTTTACGGCATATGGAGCTGATAAGTCAGATATATTTCAAGTGTCGTATGGATATGGCTTGTTTACAGGTGGATTAGGTGCTCATGCCGGTGCGGAAAATATTGGCGCCTCGGTGATTCCTATGTCCAGTGGAAACACAGACAAACAAATTACTTTGATGCATGACTTCGGGTCGACAGTGTTATGCTGCACACCTTCTTATGCACTCTATCTGGCAGATGCCATTGCTGACTCCGGTTTGCCGCGTGAAGAATTTAAATTGCGTATCGGTGCATTTGGGGCAGAACCCTGGACTGAACGGATGCGACAAGATATTGAAGCCAAATTGGGCATCAAGGCTTATGACATATATGGGCTAAGTGAAATTGCAGGTCCGGGAGTAGGGTATGAGTGTGAATGTCAACACGGTACCCATCTGAATGAAGATCACTATTTCCCTGAAATTGTTGACCCGAAGACACTGGAACCGGTAGCTCCGGGAGAAACAGGAGAACTTGTCTTTACCCACTTGACTAAAGAAGGTATGCCGCTTTTACGCTATCGTACAAAGGATTTAACAGCCTTACATTATGATAAATGTCCATGCGGACGAACCTTGGTACGTATGGACAGGATTTTGGGCAGAAGCGATGATATGCTTATCATCCGGGGCGTCAATGTATTTCCTACGCAGATTGAATCTGTCATATTGGAGATGCCGGAATATGAGCCTCATTATCTGCTATTGGTGGACCGTAAGAATAATACCGATACGATGGAATTACAAGTGGAAGTACGTCCAGAATTTTATTCGGATGAAATCAATCGTATGGTAGAATTAAAGAAAAAATTGTCTGCCCGCTTGCAGAGTGTGCTTGGTTTGAGTGTGAATGTACGCTTAGTAGAACCACGTAGTATCGAACGTAGTGTAGGGAAGGCTAAGCGCGTTATAGATAATCGAAAATTGTAATCTCCTAAATAATAACGATATGATAGCAAAACAACTTTCTATTTTTTTAGAGAATAAATCAGGCCGTTTGACAGAAGTAACAGAAGTGCTTGCTAAGAATAACATTAATCTGTCAGCTCTCAGTATTGCCGAAAATGCAGATTTTGGCATATTAAGAGGTATTGTATCTGAACCGGAGAAAGCCTATCAAGCATTAAAGGAGAATCATTTTGCGGTGAACGTGACCGATGTAATCGGCATCAGTTGCCCCAACATTCCGGGCTCACTTGCGAAAGTACTTCGTTATTTGTCTGATGAAGGAGTGTTTATAGAATACATGTATTCATTTGCCAACGGACAGACAGCTAATGTCATTATTCGTCCGAATGACATGCAAAACTGTATTCGCGTATTAACAGAAAAGAAGGTAGACTTACTGGCTGCAAGTGATTTGTATAAGCTATAAGGATAATATCCCTTCAGACAGGGAATATTGTCTATGCTTTTCACCTATTCATCGGTGTTTTTGAAAAATTAAGGTGCGTATCTTTGTTTAATTCAGTGCGAACCTCTATCTTTGCGCATTATTTGGATTAAAGTAATGAAAAAGAACTTAATACTGATTCTGTTTACGGCACTTATTTTGTCCTCATGCGGAGAGTATAATAAGTTGCTGAAGAGCACAGACTACGAATATAAATACGAAGCAGCAAAAAACTATTTTGCAAAAGGGCAATACAATCGTGGGGCAACTTTGCTTAACGAATTGATAACCATTCTAAAAGGTACGGATAAAGCAGAAGAATCTCTTTATATGCTTGGGATGTGTTATTATAATCAGGAAGATTATCAAACAGCTGCCCAAACTTTTACGCAATATTATAACGTGTATCCAAGAGGAACTTATACAGAATTGGCTCGTTTCCATGCGGGGAAAGCACTGTTCCTAGATACTCCGGAACCTCGTCTTGACCAAACAAGTACTTATGATGCCATTCAGCAATTGCAAATGTTCATGGAATATTTTCCGCAAAGTTCCAAAAAAGAAGAGGCTCAGAATATGATATTTGCTTTGCAGGATAAATTAGTGATGAAAGAATATTTATCTGCAAAACTGTATTACAATTTAGGGAATTATTTAGGGAATAATTATTTGTCATGCGTTATTACAGCTCAAAATGCTTTAAAAGACTATCCTTACACAACATTGCGTGAGGATTTGTCCATTCTTATTTTGCGTGCAAAATATGAAATGGCTGTATACAGCGTAGAAGAAAAGAAAAATGAACGGTATAGGGAAACTGTTGACGAATATTACGCCTTTAAAAATGAATTTCCTGATAGCAAGTACATGAAAGATGCCGATCGCATTTTTAAAGAATCGGAAAAAGTATTGGGAGACTAATTTTTTATCATTGAAAGATTTTTCGAAAAATAAAATAGATTAAAGCTTTATGGATTATAGAAAAACTAATGCACCGGTAACAACGGTGACTCGTGATTTGATGGAATTGTGCGAAGATACGGGAAACGTATATGAAACAACTGCAATTATTGCAAAACGCGCTAATCAGATAAGTGTTGAAATAAAGAATGATCTTTCTAAGAAGTTGGCAGAGTTTGCCTCATACAATGATAATCTGGAAGAAGTATTTGAAAATCGGGAGCAAATCGAAATTTCACGTTACTACGAGAAACTTCCGAAACCGACTTTAATTGCTACGCAAGAGTACATTGAAGGAAAAATCTACTACCGCAATCCTGCTAAAGAAAAAGAGAAACTGCAATAATGATTCAGCGTATTCAATCTGTCTATTTACTGATAGTAACCATTTTATTAGTAGTAGCTATTTGCCTGCCGACAGGACAATTTATTGGTGAGAACGGAATATCTTATGTATTTAAGCCATTAGGGATAACGTTAGAGAACGGAGAATTACAAACAACGTGGGGATTATTGGCTATTTTATTGCTAAGTGCAGTGGTGTCGCTTTGCTCCATATTTCTCTATCGGAATCGTATGTTACAGATAAGAATGACAATCTTCAGTAGTCTGCTCCTGATAGGTTTTTACATTGTATTTGCCGTTTTTTGGTTTGTAATGAAAGGTAAGTTAGGAGCAGCATCTTTCCAGATAGGCTGGGCGCTTTCATTACCGGCTGTTTGTATCATATTGAATTACTTGGCGTTCCGCGCTATTTACCGTGATGAGGTTATGGTGAGGGCTGCCGACAGACTAAGATAAGAAATTTAGCTTAGAGGAAAAAATAAGAAATGCCTTGTGTAGAACTTCTATGCAAGGCATTTCTTTTTATACATCATCTAATGTAACATAAATAACATAAGTAAGTTCGAACATAAATCTAAGTTTTGATTTGGTATCGAACTTATATAACTGTTAGTTTTAAGAGGTTGTGAGAGACTATTTTGATAATTCAAATAGATAAGTGATTTTTGCAGTTATAACACCATGAGCAGAGCGTGAGAAGTAATCACTCTTAGTGCTATTATAAAAGTCTGCAAGTGCATAATAATATCTTCCTTCAGCAATGAAACATCCAACTTTAGTACGCAATTCAATACCGGCACCGCCAGCAATACCATAATCAAATCGATTATCGACCGATTTATCATGCTGTTCAATAGTCATTCCGCTATTTTCCCATTCTCCCTCAGAACTGCGGCTGTCACCCAAAAAGAATCCAATTTGGGGACCTGCGTGAATAAAGAACTGGAATCCCCGTTCTTTGCCAAAAGCTAAATGTGCTAAAAGAGGAATTTCTATATAATTCATTTTGCGAGTGTACTTCAAATTAGGATAATCCTCATAAAATTCATCCCATCCGTGTTGAGCAAAGTTCAGCTCTATCTGTGCGCCACATATCATTTTAAAATATATTTCTGATATATAGCGTGCCGTGATTCCTCCAGTGATTCCCATTAAATTCTTCTGGCTTACCGACGGGCTAAAACTTACACTATTGAGATTAATACCTCCATTCACTCCAATGGCAAAATTGTGTCGTTGTTCACCTATTTGTGCCTTTATAGGGAGGGCACAAGCCACCATTAAAAAAGCACTTAAAATAATATGAGTCAGTTTCATAGTTTATAGTCCGAGTTTAGTCAAAATCGAGTTTTATCAATTCATAATTCTTGGTAAAGTGAACGAAAAACACTTTCTTATTAATGAATCCACCCCAATTATTTACACGTTGAAATTTAAATCCTGTCTGTATGGGAACAAGATTAATTCGATGCAGATTGTTCTCAATGTCAGAACCGTATTGTGACAACCCTTTTAAGAAAAAATAACCGGTGTCAAATCCCAACATGCCATATTTAGGATAGCGTTCCTCCATCTCCTTACCATACCATTTCCGGTAATTCTTTGTAAAATTGATAGCGGCAGGCAACAAATTATTGGTATAGAAAGAAGAATAGAAATAAGTGTCTAATTCAAAGAATGTATCCAAATAATCTTTGGTATACGTCTGCCACTCTGGATATCCGAACAGGTGTATTCGCTTGTCGGGCATCTCCCGAACCAATAAAGTCATTTGTGGCAATATCTTTATCAAAGTCACATTACTGCCCGATGTCGGAATAAAGACATTCTCACGAGTATCGTCTACAACTGTCCGTAAAGACCAAACCGTAGCCGTATCTTTTAATGTCTTAACAGGAATAGACCGGTTACTCAATTCTTCTTTCAGTCCTTTTACGAAATCAGCCTTTTCACGGCTACCATGAGCAGACTCTATAAAAACGACATTGGCACTGGGGAACTGCCGCACAAAATGGTCATACACCTCTGAATAGAGATAAGACTGCGGCGTATTGATTTGATAAACGGCTGAATTTCTAAAGACAGCATCATTGTCTTTGGTGAAAGGTATAACCAAGCGTATATTATGTTTCTGTGCGAAATCAGCCAACGGTTTTATGTGCTGTGAGTGTAAGGGGCCAAAGATAATATCCATATCCTTCATCTCGCTCTTCCCAAGGATGGCATTCAATGAAGCCGTTCCGGTTCCCAAATTATAAGTATATAAATCCAATGAAGTACCCATACGCTTCAAACTATCCACAGCCAGTAAGAAGCCCTCATAGTACTCAACCATTTTAGCCGATTCATTCTGTGCACCTCCCGGCAAGAATGGAAGAACGATAGCCGCCTTAATGGTTTTCATTCGCTCACGGCTCTTCTTATTCTTTGCGAACAACTCGCTATTAGTCGGCGTTTCTTGAGGTTTCGATACCTGTTTCTCCTGCACAACAGCTTCTTTATAAGGAATACATAGGAATGAACCTCTCTTAATCTTCTTGCTGTTTTTGAGCTCCGGATTAGCAGCTATCAATTCCGCCTCCGTAATGTCATACTTACGGCTGATACTGAATATAGTCTCACGACGTTTCACTTTATGCATCTCGCGACAACGAGGCTGCACAGGCGCTTGAACTTTTGCCGCAGCATTATTCTGAGTCTGTGTAGAGGAAGATGCTCCGTTTTCTGTCACGGATGGAATGCGTATCACTTGACCGATACGGAAATTTTCGGCACTCAATCCCGGATTAGCATCGCAAATCGCTTTTGCCGATACATTATATTTCACCGTAAGCCGATACAGGGTTTCACCCGCTTCAATAGTATGAAATGTCTCTTCCTGAGTATTGGTAGCTGTGCGGGGGATGCGGAGCGTCCGGCCGATATAGATTTTCTTGTCACTCCCCGGGTTCAGGCGGATAATGTCTTGTTGGCTGACGCCATACATACTGGCGATGGAATAAAGACTTTGCCCTTTCTCGATAGTATGTAGAAAATAGGATTGATTTTCTTGTGCATTGTTAATTAAACACCATCCGGCAAACAGCAGACAGCAGAAAATATGTTTCAACGTTCTCATTTACTATAATTATTGCTTTAAGAGGGTTGTCATTTCTTTTCTCCGAAAGTAGGTGCAAAGTTAAGAATATTGTTCAAAAAATATCGCATTTCGACTGATATTCGCATGGAAACCTTTATTTTTGCGGGAATGATTGAACCTATTAAGTCCATTATTACACCATGCAAGAAGAGACCGAATATATAAATGTATATGGAGCCCGTGTACACAATCTGAAGAACATTGATGCAGAAATTCCACGCAACAGCCTGACTGTCATCACCGGACTGAGCGGCAGCGGCAAGTCTTCACTAGCATTCGATACTATCTTTGCCGAGGGGCAGAGACGTTACATCGAGACTTTTTCCGCTTATGCCCGCAACTTTCTGGGGAATTTGGAGCGTCCGGACGTCGATAAAATCACCGGACTAAGTCCCGTTATCTCCATCGAGCAGAAGACCACCAACAAGAATCCCCGTTCCACTGTAGGAACTACTACCGAGATTTATGACTTCCTCCGTTTGCTTTATGCACGTGCCGGCGAGGCATACTCTTATCTGTCCGGTGAAAAGATGGTGAGGTACACGGAAGAACAGATACTTAACCTGATATTAAAAGACTACCAGAACCGACGTATATACATCCTTGCACCCCTCGTACGCAACCGTAAGGGCCACTACAAAGAACTGTTTGAGCAAGTGCGCAAAAAAGGCTATCTGCACGTCCGTGTGGACGGCGAAGTGCGTGAGGCCTTGCCCGGCATGAAGCTGGACCGATACAAGAATCACGACGTAGAAGTAGTCATCGATAAACTCTCTGTGGCGAGCAAGGACGATGTTCGTCTGAAAAATAGCGTTGCCACGGCCATGCGTCAGGGAGACGGGCTATTACTGATACTTGACGCAGAGACAAATGAAGTGCGTCATTACAGTAAGCAGCTGATGGACCCCGTTACCGGTCTGTCATACCGCGAACCGGCACCTCACAACTTTTCTTTCAACTCTCCGCAAGGAGCGTGCTCCAAGTGTAAGGGATTAGGTTTCGTCAGCCAGATAGATATAGATAAGGTGATACCCGATCGTTCCCTCTCCATTCACGACGGCGCCGTTATTCCATTGGGAAAATACAAGAACAGCATGATATTCTGGCAAATAGAAGCCCTGTTGGAAAAATACGAGGCCACGCTGAAGACTCCCGTCTGCGAACTGCCGGAAGAAGCCATCGACGAGGTGCTATATGGCTCTCCCGACCGGCTAAAGATAAAAAACTCACTTATCGGCACCTCGTCCGACTACTTCACTACCTATGACGGCATCATAAAGTACATACAGATGCAACAGGAGCGTGATGCGTCGGCCACGGCACAAAAGTGGGCAGAGCAGTTTGCCCGCACCGCTGTCTGCCCCGAATGCCACGGCGCACGGCTCACTAAAGAGGCATTATCCTA
>CALUJK010000080.1 GCA_944320945.1 uncultured Bacteroides sp.
GACTCTGGAAACATAGTGGTAATCGTTTAAATGTTATAATTGGGTACTATAAATTTAATACTTTTATCGCTATGTTCCTAATTATCAGAAAAATATATTTATTCTTATTTCGAACTCACGTTAAATATACACATTTTCTTGAAATACAAAGGAGTTTTGTATCAGCTTGAAAAAGTAGACACGGAAAAAATTTTTAGTTAAACATTGAGTCTGTTGTAGCTATCTTCTCCATTAAAAATGCCGTTCATAATCCTTTTGCAAATGACGTTCTTCTTATATTTGCAACACGCAAATACGAATACAAACCATAAACAAATTATTATGATACGTAAATTCAGCCTTTCACTATTCCTGGCCGTTCTATTCTTACCCCTGTCATCAACCATGCAAGCCCAGACATCGGTCCGCCCTTACAGACAATGGGAAGCGACTCAGTTCGTGGCAGTAAGCGGGCATCAGCCGGAAGATTATGTGCTTACGGACAATAACTGGGAAATCATTTACAACCTGCGGACACCTCACACGAAAAAAGAACTCCGCGAAATGGGGATAACATGTTCCGACAGTCAGTTATTACTGTTGGAAGTGGGAGGACTTATCAAAAAAACAAAGGGAAAATGGAAATGTACCATTCCCATCCTCGACCAAGAACAAACCAACTCTCTCAGGGATAAAAGTAAAGAGATTGCCCAATCCATGTACACAAAGACCAAAAGTGACTTTGCGTCCCTTACGCAGGCAATCAATGAGATGGGATTTGAAGAGAATGCACTTTCATTGGTGTTTTCCTATCTTCTGGATGGAAAGATGTGGACTAAGCTGGTCTTGTTTGACGACATAGACAACTACGCCGGGTGGAGTGGTTGCTATTGGGTTCTGTATGAGCCACGGGAAGGCGCTAAATATGGAACAAACGGTTTCGGTGACATGAATTTGATATTGACCTACCTTGACAGTGGCATCGCCCCAAGCAACCAGGCGATGGACAATTGTGCCGAGGAAATATCCAAGTATGGCAAAATCAACGACCCACAACTCATTTCCCAACTCACCCCCTATGGACTGACAGACCATAACGGAGAAATACAATTTCCCATTATCAAAAAACAGCCGGACAAATTCCATCAGATTACCGAGAAACTGGTAGATTCCATTTCTTCAGAACTCAAAGCCAACTGTGGCAACATAGCCACCCTGTACAACATAAATAAAGAAGAAACGGCAATGGTGATTCTATATCATGAAGTCATGTGGTACTTAATGGACTATTTGATTCAAGATGATGTTTTACACATCCCGGCTGTTTTGAAAGATGCAAAAAAGAATAAACAGCGGGTGAATGAAATTGTTTTCTTCGTGGAAGGTGGGTTGATGCAGTAAATTGTTGGAAAAAGGAATCATAAAGATTACAATAGAAAAGAGAGACAAAACCATAACAATTATCTCTAAAGGTAGCCACAGTATACCTTCAGGCGTAATTATTCAGGCAGTATAGAGTGTTTTTTAAAAGAAGACCTCGAAAAAGGAAGCGGTAAATGTTTCTACATATATAAAGAAAGTAATCCAATTATTCAACTATAAAATATCTGTTCTATGAAGAAACTTATCAACCCGTGGAAACAGTTGGACGGTTACAACTGCTTCGGTTGTTCGCCGGACAATGTAGCCGGCGTGCACATGGAATTCTACGAAGACGGAGACGAAATTGTCAGTGTGTGGAAACCGCGCCCCGAATATCAGGGATGGCTGCACACGCTGCATGGAGGCATACAGTCTGTATTATTGGACGAGATTTGCGGCTGGGTGGTGTTCCGCAAGTTGCAGACGGGCGGCATGACCACCAAGATGGAGACCCGCTTCCGCAAAGCGGTATCTACGGACGACCCGCACTTAGTGCTACGAGCTTCACTGCGCGAACAACGGCGCAACCTGGCCGTAGTGGAAGCACGGCTGTACAATGCCAACGGAGACCTGTGCACTGAGGCCGTCTGCACTTACTTCACCTTCCCGAAGGAAAAAGCAGAGAAAGAGATGCATTTCCGCAGCTGCGAGGTAGAGTCGGAAGAGGTTTCTCCGTTAATTTGAAAGAAAACAGACGATTTTTGTGATAGATATTTGGAGTTTTATATAAAATACTTTACTTTTGTCGCATAATTAAAGCTATAAATATGGTAACAATCGTTCTGCATCTGCATCATCATTCTCCCGGCGAATAATTCGGTGGGCATGTGAGGTGCATGTGTGTAGAAAGAAAGGCATGGATACAACGAGGCTTACCGAAACAACCGGTGAGCCTCGTTCTTTTTTTGCCGGCAAATAAAGATAGAACCAATAACCATTTAACACCATAACCAATTATGTTACGAATTGCAGTACAGGCCAAAGGCCGCCTTTACGACGAGACCATGTCGTTTCTGGAGGAAGCAGACATCAAACTGAGCGCCATGAAGCGCACTTTGCTGGTACAGTCATCCAACTTTCCCATCGAAGTGCTGTTCCTGCGCGACGACGACATTCCGCAGACCGTTGCCACGGGTGTGGCAGACATCGGCATTGTGGGTGAAAACGAGTTTTGCGAGAAAGGAGAAGATGCCGAAATCATCAAGCGGCTGGGCTTCAGCCGCTGCCGCCTGTCGCTGGCCATGCCCAAGGACATTGACTATCCGGGCATCAGCTGGTTTGAGGGGCGGAAGATAGCGACTTCTTATCCTCATATCCTGTCCCGATATCTGGCTGAACAGGGGGTACATGCCGAGATACACGTCATTGCCGGTTCGGTGGAGGTATCGCCGGGCATCGGATTGGCGGATGCCATCTTCGACATTGTAAGTTCCGGCTCTACGCTGGTCAGCAACCGCCTGAAAGAGGTGGAGGTGGTGATGCACTCCGAAGCACTGCTCATCGGTCACAAGGGACTGGATGCGGAGAAGCAGGAGATTCTGAAAGAGTTGCTGTTCCGCATGGATGCCGTAAAGACTGCCGAGGACAAGAAATATGTATTAATGAATGCACCTGCCGACCAAGTAGACGCCATTGTATCCGTACTGCCCGGCATGAAGAGTCCCACCGTGATGCCTTTGGCACAAAGCGGATGGTGCTCAGTACATACCGTACTCGACCAGAAATGCTTTTGGGAGATTATCGGCAAACTGAAGGCGCTCGGCGCTGAAGGCATCCTGGTACTGCCGATTGAGAAAATGATTGTATAATATAAGTTGACGAGGGGACAAGTTAACAAGACCACAAGGAGTTAATGAGTTAACAAGAGAACAAATTAACGAGGCTACAAGGAGGAAATATCCACAACTTATGCCTTTATGTTCTTATGTCTCAACCTCGTGTCCTCGTCAACTTGTCAACTCGTCCACTAACAAAAGAAACCATGAAACTAATAACCAACCCCGATAAATCCCAATGGGACGACCTGTTGCGCCGCCCCGTACTGGAGACCGAACACCTGTTTGACACCGTGCGCTCCCTCATCGACCGGGTGCGTCGCGAAGGCGACCGTGCCGTACTGGCCTGCGAAGAACAATTCGACCACGTACGTCTGGACTCCCTCGCCGTGACCGATGCCGAAATGCAGGAAGCCGCACAACTGGTAAGCGACGAACTGAAAGCCGCCATCCGACTGGCACATCGCAACATCGAGACCTTCCATGCCGCACAACGCTTTGAAGGACGGAAAGTAGAAACCGCCCCCGGCGTGACCTGCTGGCAGAAAGCGGTACCCATCGAGCGCGTAGGTCTCTATATACCCGGCGGCACTGCACCCCTCTTCTCCACCGTGCTGATGCTGGCCGTACCGGCACGTATCGCCGGATGCAGCGAGATAGTGCTCTGCACCCCTCCCGGTCGAGACGGACGGGTACACCCTGCCGTACTCTTTGCCGCACAGGTGGCAGGAGTCAGCCGCATCTACAAAGCAGGCGGTGTGCAGGCCATTGCCGCTATGGCGTATGGCACGGAGAGCATTCCGCGCGTCTACAAAATATTCGGCCCCGGCAACCAATATGTCACTGCCGCCAAGCAGCTTGTCAGCCTGCGGGACGTGGCGATAGACATGCCCGCCGGTCCTTCGGAAGTAGAAGTTCTGGCCGACGACACCGCCAATCCCGTCTTTGTGGCAGCCGATCTGCTGAGTCAGGCGGAACACGGAGTCGATAGTCAAGCGATGCTGATTACCACTTCTGCCCGTCTGCAAGAGGCCGTGCGTCAAGAGGTGGAACGGCAATTGGCTCTGTTGCCCCGCCGCGACATTGCCGCCCGTTCGCTGGAGAACAGCAAGCTCATCGTAGTGCCGAACATGGATACAGCCATCGAACTGACAAATGCCTATGCTCCCGAACACCTCATCATCGAGACTGCCGACTATGCCCAAGTGGCCGAACGGGTCGTAAATGCCGGTTCCGTATTCCTCGGCTCGCTGACGCCGGAAAGTGCAGGCGACTACGCATCGGGCACCAACCACACACTGCCCACCAACGGCTATGCCCGTGCTTACAGTGGCGTCAGTCTGGACAGTTTCATCCGTAAAATCACTTTCCAGGAGATTCGTCCGGAAGGATTGCGCACCATCGGCCCGGCCATCGAGACAATGGCTGCCAACGAACGGCTGGATGCCCACAAGAATGCCGTCACCGTGCGACTCGATGCACTGGATAAGGACGATCGATAACCGTCAACACCCATAATATACATCCCGATAAATCACAATTCAAATGAAACCACTCGAAACTCTCATCCGCCCCAACGTCCGCCGGCTGAAGCCCTATTCATCGGCACGCGACGAATACAAAGGCGCCACGGCATCCGTCTTTCTGGATGCCAACGAGAATCCCTATAATGACCCGGTGAACCGCTATCCCGACCCGTTGCAGACAGTGCTCAAAGAGCGGCTGGCACCGGTGAAGCACGTCCACCCCGAACAAATCTTCTTGGGCAACGGCAGTGACGAAGCCATCGACCTGCTGTTCCGCGCCTTTTGTGAGCCGCGCACGGATAATGTCGTCGCCATCGATCCCACGTATGGCATGTATCGCGTCTGTGCCGACGTGAACGATGTGGAGTATCGTTCCGTACTACTGGACGATAACTTCCGCTTCCGCGCCGATGACCTACTGGCGGCTGCCGACGAACGGACGAAGCTCATTTTCCTCTGCTCGCCCAACAATCCCACCGGCAACGACTTGGAGCGCAAGGAGGTGTACACGCTGCTCGACCGCTTCGACGGGCTGGTAGTAGTGGACGAAGCATACATCGACTTCAGCGACCTGCCTTCGCTCGCCACAGAATTGGATCAGCGGCCGAACCTCATTGTCCTGCAAACCTTCTCCAAAGCATGGGGATGCGCCGCCATCCGACTGGGCATGGCGTTTGCTTCACCGGATATCATCGCGGTGATGAACAAGATAAAATACCCGTACAACGTCAACCGACTGACACAGGAGCATGCCCTGGAGATGCTGCAACGGCACACCGACGTGCTGCAATGGATAAATAGGTTAAAAGAAGAGCGCAGCCGGCTGTCCGAAGCACTTGCCCGATTGTCTTGCGTGGAGCATGTCTATCCCACGGATGCCAACTTCATCCTGGTGCGCGTGACGGATGCACCCGCCATCTATGCCTATCTGGTGGAGCGGGGCATCATTGTACGCAGCCGTCACACGGTGGCACTCTGCGGCAACTGCCTGCGCATCACCGTGGGGACAAGGGAGGAAAACGAAGCGGTACTGACCGCACTGCGCGATTCCGGATTTTAATCCCCGTCACCCGCCTCCCTCATCCCCTCATCACCCTATTAACCTGTTAACTTGTCATCCCCCCCCCTTGTTGCCTCGTTAACTCGTCACCTTGTCAACTAAAAACAAT
>CALUJK010000081.1 GCA_944320945.1 uncultured Bacteroides sp.
ACTGTCCGGCGGAGAAAGCCAACGTATCAATTTAGCGACTTCACTGGGCAGCAGTCTGGTAGGCAGTCTGTATATCCTGGACGAGCCCAGTATCGGTCTGCATAGCCGTGACACCGACAAACTGATAAAAGTACTCCGTCAACTTCAGCAATTGGGAAATACGGTAGTGGTAGTGGAACATGACGAAGAAATTATCCGTGCCGCCGACTACATCATAGACATCGGCCCCAAAGCCGGGCGGCTGGGCGGGCAGGTTGTGTATCAAGGAGACATGAAAGATATTTGGGAAAACAAGGCTTCGTCCACACAGGACAGCTATACCGTCCGCTACCTGACGGGAGAGGAAACGATTCCTGTCCCTGCACAACGCCGCAAATGGAATCAGTACATCGAAATTACCGGCGCACGCGAAAACAACCTGAAGGGGGTGGACGTACGCTTTCCGCTTAACGTAATGACGGTAGTAACCGGTGTCAGCGGTTCGGGCAAGAGTACATTGGTGCGGGATATTTTCTACCGTGCCTTGAAACGCGAATTGGACGAATGTACCGAACGGCCGGGAGAGTTTGTCAGCATCAGCGGTGACCTGCGCAATCTACGCAATGTGGAGTTCATCGACCAGAATCCCATAGGCAAATCGTCCCGTTCCAATCCGGTGACTTATATCAAAGCATACGATGAGATACGTAAACTATATGCCGAACAGCCTTTGGCCAAACAAATGGGATATACTGCCGGTTACTTCAGCTTCAACAGTGAGGGAGGACGGTGTGAGGAGTGTAAGGGAGAAGGTACCATTACGGTGGAAATGCAATTTATGGCAGACCTTGTACTGGAATGCGAATCATGCCACGGAAAGCGCTTTAAACCAGATACCCTGGAAGTGAAGTTTCACGATGCCAGTATCTATGATGTATTGGAAATGACCGTAAATCAGGCTATAGAGTTCTTTACGCAGCACGGGCAGAAAAGAATAGTCAAGCGCTTGCAACCCTTACAGGACGTAGGGTTGGGATATATCAAACTGGGACAATCATCATCGACTTTGTCCGGTGGTGAAAACCAACGTGTCAAATTGGCCTATTACCTCAGCATAGAGAAAGCAGACCCTACTTTGTTCATCTTTGACGAACCGACAACCGGCTTGCATTTCCATGACATCAAGAAATTAATGGAAGCATTTGACGCGCTGATACGACGGGGGCACAGTATTGTTATCATCGAACATAACTTGGATGTCATCAAATGCGCAGACTATATCATCGACCTCGGACCGGAAGGAGGTGACCAAGGCGGATATATCGTAGCCACCGGAACACCGGAAGAAATAGCGGCATGCGCGGCTAGTTATACCGGTCAATTCTTACAAGAGAAACTTTTAACGGATCACGCGTGACAAACTGAAAAACCTTGCGACAAATAGGGTAAATATCAACCTTATTATTTATCTTTGCTAACTCTGAATGAGCAGGCAGCTTTAAAAAAAAGTAAGTATGAAAGATTTTTTTAAATTCACATTTGCTACCGTAGCGGGTATTATCGTTTCAGGTGTAGTATTGTTCTTTATCGGGATCTTGACATTGTTCAGTATGATGGCTTCATCAGAATCGGAAACGCATGTCAGTCCCGATTCGGTCATGATGCTGGAATTTAAAGGAACTCTGACCGAACGCGGTGAGGCCAATCCCTACCAGTTACTACTTGGTGATGATTACAACACATACGGACTGGATGATATACTCTCCTCCATCCAAAAGGCCAAAGAAAATGAAAACATTAAAGGTATCTATCTGAAAATGGATTACCTGACCGCCGGATATGCTTCCATTGAAGAAATACGGAACGCGCTGCAAGACTTCAAAGAAAGCGGGAAATTCGTTGTGGCTTATGCTGACAACTATATGCAAGGGTTATACTATCTGGCCAGTGTGGCAGACAAGGTACTGATGAACCCCCAGGGCATACTGGAATGGCGCGGTATTGCCTCTACACCTATATTCTATAAAGATTTGCTGGAAAAAATCGGTGTAGAAATGCAGATATTCAAGGTGGGTACATACAAATCGGCTGTAGAACCATTCATTGCTACGGAAATGAGTGACGCCAACCGCGAACAGGTCAATGCTTACATCAACTCGATTTGGGGAGAAATTACCAACGCTGTATCGGCTTCGCGCAACGTCAGTGTGGACAAATTGAATGAATATGCCAACAACATGGTGATGTTAAAACCATCGGAAGAGGTTGTGAAATGCGGGTTGGTAGATACCTTAATCTATAAAAACGATGTGCGTGATTATTTGAAAAGAATGGCAGGTGTTGACGAGGAAGATAATCTTTCTCTGTTGAGCTTACAAGAAATGATAAATGTAAAAAAGAATGTTCCCAAAGACAAAAGTGGTAATATCATTGCAGTCTATTATGCAGAAGGGGAAATTGCAGACTATACCTCTTCCGTAAGTGAAGGCCCTGTTATCAATCCTTCGAAAGTAATCAACGACTTGCGCAAATTACAGGAAGACGAAGATGTGAAAGCCGTTGTATTACGGGTTAATTCACCGGGTGGAAGCACTTTCGGGTCAGAGCAGATATGGTATGCTGTCAATCAACTGAAAAGCGAAAAACCTGTGATTGTTTCAATGGGTGATTATGCGGCTTCAGGAGGTTATTATCTGTCATGCAATGCAGACACAATTGTAGCAGAGCCGACTACATTGACCGGTTCTATCGGCATTTTCGGCATGTATCCCAATGTAAAAGAGCTGACAGATAAAATCGGTTTGGACTTTGATGTCGTAAAGACCAACGAATATGCTGACTTTGGAGCCTTAGGACGCCCGATGAACAATGGAGAAAAAGCACTGATGCAAGAAAAGGTGAACCAAGGATATGACCTCTTCTTAACCCGCTGCTCTGAAGGACGTGGTATTCATAAAAAAGACTTAGACAAAATAGCACAAGGGCGTGTATGGACAGGTGCCAAAGCTAAAGAGTTAGGGTTGGTGGATGAACTGGGAGGTTTGGATCGCGCATTGGAAATAGCCATTGAAAAGTCCGGAGTGGATGCATATACAATTCTTTCCTATCCGGGTAAGAAAAGTTTCTTAGAAAGCCTGATGAGTGCAAATCCCGGAAGTTTTGTCAAAGTACATTTACTGAAAGGGAATATAGGAGAACTATATAAGCAATTTAACCTGATAGATAATTTCGACCAAATAGATCGCATTCAGGCACGTATGCCTTTTGAACCGAACATACAATGACATATCGAAAGACCCACATTAATTATTGGCTATATCCCATAGCATGCTTATATGGCTTAGGGGTATGGATTCGGAATAAACTTTTCGACTGGGGCTGGCTCCGGTCGGAAAGTTTTAATGTTCCTATTATTGGTGTGGGAAATCTTGCCGTAGGAGGTACAGGGAAAACACCACATACGGAATATCTGATAAAACTATTACAAAATGTAGGACTAAATGTAGCCACCTTGAGCCGTGGCTATAAAAGGAAAAGTAAAGGATACATTTTAGCATCTGCTGACAGCACGGCTAATGACATTGGAGATGAACCATGCCAAATGAAACAAAAGTTTCCCGACATACAAGTTGCGGTAGATGTTGACCGCAGACACGGCATTAAAGAGTTATTAAAAATAAAACAGCCACAAATAAATGTCATCTTATTGGATGATGCTTATCAGCATCGGTATGTCAAAGCAGGATTGAATATCCTGTTGACAGATTATAACCGGCTGATGTGCGATGACGCATTACTCCCCGCCGGCAGACTAAGAGAACCGGTACAAGAGAAAGAACGGGCGCAAATCGTTATTGTCACTAAATGCCCGGAAGAAATCAAGCCTATAGATTTCAATATCGTAAGTAAGCGTCTCAACCTATATCCTTATCAGCAGCTTTACTTTACACAAGTACAATATGGGGCACTGACTCCACTGTTCCCGAATCAAGCCGATAAAGATAAAATTACACAACTCGACAATAATCTGCATGTCTTGTTAGTAGCAGGTATAGCCAACCCTGCACCTTTGGTAAAGAAACTGCAAGCGTACACCAAACATATCAAGACAATGTTGTTTGATGATCATCACGATTTCAATACTAGAGATATACATCATATTAACGAAGAATTTGATAAGCTGAATAGCCAAAACCGAATCATCATCACGACAGAGAAAGATGGAAGTCGGTTAAAGCATCATAAGGCTTTAACGGAACAACTTAAGCCTTTTATTTATTTACTCCCCATAGAAATAGAGATTTTACGAAATCAACAAGCAATATTCAACCAAAACATCGTCAACTATGTTAGAACGTATCCAAGAAACTGCGAATTACCTAAGAAATAAAATGCAGACACGACCTGAAACGGCTATCATCCTTGGTACTGGATTGGGCAGTCTGGCAGAAGAAATCACAGATAAGAACGAAATACTTTATAAAGACATTCCCAATTTTCCCGTCTCTACAGTAGAAGGCCATAGTGGGAAATTAATCTTTGGCCGATTGGGCGGAAAAGACATCATGGCAATGCAAGGCCGCTTTCACTACTACGAAGGCTATTCCATGAAAGAGGTTACATTTCCCATACGTGTCATGCGGGAATTAGGTATTAAGAATCTGTTTGTATCCAATGCCAGCGGAGGTACTAACCCAAACTTTAAGATAGGGGATTTGATGATTATCACAGACCATATTAACTATTTCCCCGAACATCCGTTACGAGGACGTAATATTCCCTATGGTCCCCGCTTTCCGGATATGAGCGAAGCGTATGACAAAGAATTCATCCGTATGGCTGACACCATCGCTCAGGAAAGAGGCATTCATGTGCAACATGGTGTCTATTTAGGAACTCAAGGGCCTACATTCGAAACACCATCGGAATATAAGTTATTCCACATATTAGGAGCAGATGCTGTAGGCATGTCTACCGTACCGGAAGTCATCGTAGCTCGCCATTGCAACATTCGTGTATTTGGAGTATCTGTTGTAACCGATTTAGGTGTGGAAGGAAAGATCATCGAAGTTTCACATGAAGAAGTGCAAAAAGCCGCTGATGCAGCCCAACCTAAAATGACAGAGATTATGAAAGAAATGATTAAAAGAATTTCCTAACCCACTGAAAAAATATATGAGAACAGAAATAGCCAGTCTCGGTGAATTTGGTCTTATCCGTCATTTGACCGACGGCATTCAGCTGCAAAATAAATCAACCCTATACGGTGTAGGAGACGACGCGGCAGCCCTTTCCTACCCAACTGATAAAGAGATTTTAATCACTACCGATTTATTACTCGAGGGCGTACATTTTGATCTTACTTATGTACCTTTCAAACATTTGGGATATAAATCGGCAGTAGTGAACTTCTCTGACATATATGCCATGAACGGCACACCGAGACAAATTACGGTATCATTGGGTCTATCCAAACGTTTCTCTGTGGAAGACATGGAACAACTATATGCCGGAATCCGACTGGCATGTGAAGATTACGGAGTAGACATCATAGGAGGAGATACAACATCATCCATGACCGGACTGACTATCAGTATCACTTGCATTGGTGAAACGGATAAAGGAAAAGCAGTCTATCGGAACGGAGCACGAGAAACGGATTTGATTTGCGTCAGTGGAGATTTAGGGGCAGCTTATATGGGGTTGCAATTATTGGAACGGGAAAAAGCGGTTTTGAAAGACAATAATAATGTACAACCGGATTTTGCAGGCAAAGAATATTTATTGGAGCGTCAACTGAAACCAGAAGCTCGCCGTGACATTATCCAACGTTTGGCAGAAGCAAACGTACTCCCCACTGCCATGATGGATATATCTGACGGACTATCATCCGAACTACTGCACATTTGTACACAAAGCAAAGTAGGATGCCGCATATATGAAGAACATATTCCTATTGATTATCAGACAGCAGTTATGGCCGAAGAATTAAATATGAATGTGACAACATGTGCTTTGAATGGCGGAGAAGATTATGAATTGCTTTTCACTGTTCCTATTGCCGACCATGAAAAAGTGTCACAAATGGAAGGCATCAAGTTGATAGGACACATCACTAAACCTGAATTAGGATGTGCCCTTATCACTCGTGACGGACAAGAATTCGAATTAAAAGCCCAAGGCTGGAATCCACTACAAGGAGAGAAGGAGTCTTAATGAATCATTATCTCAACTATGGGCTGTTCCTTCACCTGCTCCATCGGAACAGCCCGATATTCTAATTTCGTAAAGTCTATTTTAGTTAAATCCAAACAACGAATAGCAGAATTCCACGCCGTACGATAATATATTTTACGTGCAGTTATATCCGTAGCACTAGTCCATTGAGTTGCACTGGGCAAATCCACTAGAGCTTCTCCAGCCGCATGTTCTATGCCAATAGGAATATCAAAGTTATTCAAAATCTGAAAACATTGCAACACGGCTTCTTTTCCACTAACGGCCTGAGGAGCAGTAGCCTGATAAAAAGCAGCCCGTACAAAACGCGAAGGAGGAGTAACATCGCCCGGAATACCTAAGAATCCACTGCCCGCGCCAAAAGGAGCCAAAGTCACTCTACCCAAATTCTTTTGAGAAGCACCACCCGGAAACAGGTTAACATAATTATTCAGGTTAATCATCTGCCATTCAAAACCCGGCGAGTTAGTCAATACTCCCAACTTATTTTCATAAAAATGAGGGATTCCTTCAATAATCTCCAACACAACTTGCCTACCGGAGGTATCTGCTATTCGCCAATGAACAGTAGAAGCACGTGGGTCTATAGCTATCACATGTACATCTTTTACCGCTTGTATCACTTCATCCACCGTAGCAAAAGAAGAAAGTACCCACGAAACGAATTGTAAATCGGCAATAGAATGTTCTTTATGAGCAGTATCATATTTTTCATATTCCCCATAACCGGGAAAATAGAACAAACCGGCAGACAGTCCCACTTCATTTAATCCTTCTGCCACAAACTCTTTTTGCTCTACGCTAAAGCCCACATACCCATAACGGGATTTAAAAACCATCCCATTTATCCCCCCCGGCGTATACGATTGTTGACTATAACCACGAGGAACTACCACATACTGACTATTTAAAGAGCTTCCACCCCACTCTATGGTACGTGCCACAATCTTACTACTATCTTTAGCAACAAAAGATATACCTGTACATGCAACAACTTCCATAACCGATACACTCCATAACAAGATACCTGTCAGGAGGCAAATAAATACATTTTTTCTTTTCATACTATCTTTTTCTTTATATACGTAATGACAAATCTACCACCAATAATGGCATTTAATTATAAAACAGTCTATATTTATAATTGTTCATTAAAATATTTTCTATTTGCTGCTTGCAAAATTAAAAACTTTCCCTACCTTTGCACCCGCAAGCCTAAAAACAAGGTGCCATAGCTCAGTTGGTAGAGCAAAGGACTGAAAATCCTTGTGTCCCCGGTTCGATTCCTGGTGGCACCACTTTGAAGAAAAGCAATTAGCAGTAAACTCCTGATTTCTAGACGAAATCGGGAGTTTTTGTTTTCCCGCAGAACGCAAAAAAGTGCGAAATATGAGCTCAATAGCTTTTTAGTGGAGAAGTTTAGAGAATTATTATATTTGCATTATGGAAAATAAAGCCTTGTTATCATCCCTGATAAGTTTGATGCTTCCTTCAAACATCTTATCAAGATTTGTACTCGCGAAAGTTGAAAGTACAGATGATACCATTTCCGTCCATCTAGATGAGAAAAACCTTCCGACTTCCAGAATAATCTGAGTATAGAAGTCCAAAAGCTTCTAGTCTCCTGTAACAACACGGTACTTCCCAATCCGCAACAAGGCCGTTAACCTGATAGCCCACCGTCGCCGCTGTCAGAATTTGCATACAGACAATTGTTTCACTCTTCCTTATGACGATATCAAGTCTGAGAATACCCGCTACTCCAAAGAGTTTGCGTTTTTTTAAAAGAAGTGTATGGAGACGAGGCCTACGACCTACCGTTCGCTTGACAACTATTATCATATAAACGGGAGTACTTTTTAAAAACAATGCAAGGAAGTATTGAGCGGTTATCGCTAGTGGAGTGAACTTTCCCACGCTGACGAGTGGCTTGTCTTCCCAAGAATATGGGAAGGAGACTCTGTATAGACGAAACAGCCATCAGTGACGGTGAGCTTTATACCATAGTGTCCAATCCAAAAGCCTGCGGTAGAGAAGGAAACCTAGTTGCTCTGGTGAAAAGTATAAAGACATAGGATATCATTGATACGCTGTTATTCCTGAAAATCTACGTTCCATTGTAAAGGAAGTCACCATGGACCTTTCCAACAGTATGAACCGCATTGTACGCCGATGTTTTACATAAGCCGACCGAGCGATAGACCGATTCCATGTACAGAAACTGGCATGTGACGCTCTACAGGAAATGAGGATAGCGCACCGGTGGGATTCCATACAGGAAGAAACCGACGTCATGGAGGAGGCCAGACATTCCGGGAAGGGCTACATTCCTTTTACATATGTCAATGGAGATACAAGGAAACAGCTGCTGACCATAAGCCGTTATCTGCTATTCAAATCATCGAAAAAATGGACGAATAGCCAGAAGCAAAGGGCATCCATGCTCTTCCTTTATATCCGGATATAAAGGAAGCCTATTCACTGACCCATTCCCTGAGAATGATTTTTAATAAAGACCGGACAAAGAATGGAGAAGTGGTCTATTATAGCACGTATCACCATTGACGGAGAACTATGCCAATTCAGCATCAAGCATATTATCCGATAACAGGAATGCAAAAAAGAAAAAACAAAGAGAAAAAATGTCCATGAAGTAAATTCGGTACTTAACAATATACACAAAGTTCTAGTCGTACTTATTGGAGTGGCACAAGTCTGGGGATTTGATTTACAGAAGAAAGGTTTTTCTTTCTATAGTAGAAGTGGGAAAATGGATAGATTTTTTATGAGTAGTGAATATACGGTACTGACGTCATATATAAGAACAGATATTGCAGATTGAGGATTTTGAATATTTGTAAAGGCGTTTTAAGATAAATGGTTAGCTAGTTGTAGACTTTTATGTCTTAAAAAAGAAACTTATAATCACTTGTAAGACAATGAATAGTGAAATATATCTAATAAAAATGTTGTGATACGTTTGTCGATTTGAAACTATTCATTATCTTTGCAACCGCAATTCGGGGTGTAGCTCAGCCCGGTTAGAGTACGCGTCTGGGGGGCGTGTGGTCGCTGGTTCGAATCCAGTCACCCCGACATTGAAAATCAGCCATTTACAAACAAGTAAGTGGCTGATTTGTTTTTGGTGGAACACAAATGGAACACAATGCCATTATTTATGTTGCCCCCCCCTCCTAAGTGTCATCATTAATGGATTTATGACTATAAAAAAAGACCTACAAATTATTGATTTGTAGGTCTTTGTCCTATCACTGTCCATTTCTGTCCAGTAGTTACAGCGGAAGCTGGGGGATTCGAACCCCCGGTACGGTTACCCGTACGGCAGTTTAGCAAACTGCTGGTTTCAGCCACTCACCCAAACTTCCTTTGTTTTTATGGACTGACATTCTTTCGAAATGCGGTGCAAATGTAAAGGAAACTTTTGGACTATGCAAATGTTTCTACGATATTTTCGGAGGAAAATATCACTAAACGGGAATAAAGCATTCAAAGTCACATTTTAATAGCTTACTTTTTTTTTCTACCTTTGCCGCGTATCGAACCGAAAAAGGACTTGACAAATGGATACATTATTAAAAGAGACTGTAAATGCTGCCATCAATTCACGCTATCCGGGTATGGCTATAGAGGGCAGAAAACAAATAGAAGAAATACTCATCCGTAAGGAACTACACAAAGGCGAAGTATTATTGAAAGAAGGTGAAATAAGTACCAACATTGTACTGGTAGGGAAAGGGATGTTACGTCAATTTTACTATAAAAATGGAAAAGATGTAACCGAACACTTCTCATACGAAGGTTGCATTACTATGTGCATAGAAAGTTTACTAAAGCAAGAACCTACCATGTTAATGGCCGAAGCACTAGAAGACAGCATTGTCTATCTGTTGCCATTCCGTAAACTATTGCTGTTGACAGAAGTTTCTTTCGAGGTGAACATGTTTTATCGAAAAGTGTTAGAGTATTCACTCATCGTCTCCCAAGTAAAAGCTGACTCTTGGCGATTTGAAACAGCACGAGAGCGTTATTTGAACTTGCTAAAAAACCAACCCGAAGTAGTGAAACGAGCTCCTTTGTCGCATATTGCCTCTTATCTGCTTATGACGCCAGAGACATTAAGCCGGGTGCGCTCCAGTCTATAACAATAAGAACAAAGTCTCATAAACTACTATAAATGAATACGTCCGTTCCTGTTAAAAGAAACGGACGTATTCATTTATAGTAGTTTAATTACCACTCTACAAACTTTCCACGTTCACGACGCTTCTGCAATTCCTCCTGGAGAAAACGCTGGCGGTCTTTAGCAATGTACCGGCGGGCAAAAATATTTGGCACTGCTACACCTAAAGCAATACAAAGAATAATAAGAGAAGCATTAATGCCGTTATACACCGCTATTGTAACCTCTCCCACTACGCCATGCATATTAATAAGAGCAAAAAGGGCACGATACATTAATACACCGGGAATCATAGGAATAACTGACGGGATAGTCAGCACGTGATTGGGTACGTGAAACCAATGCACTGCCTTAACGGCTATTAAACTAACCGTCACACTCCCCACAAAAGACCCCATAACAGGTCCAAGCCCTAATTCAAAATTAACAAAATTACGAATACACACAGCTATTACACCTCCCAAAGCTACTACCCACAACAAACGGCGCTGAATATTAAATATCATTGAAAAGCCCATAGCCGAAATAGCAGCAGCAATGGCGTAAATATAATAAGGGTCATGGGGCGTCATACTCAACTCACTAAACTTCTTGTCAATTACCACGTCCTCCATCACCAGCAGATGCATGGCAATAGCAATTCCCGAAGCCATAGCCCCCACCATCAACATTGTATTGACAGCACGCACAATACCAACTTGTATATAATTATCAATCATATCATCCACAAAATTAATAAGCGGCACACCGGGCACAATAAACAAGGCACAAGCCAATAACGGATGATAGGGCGTAGATGACAATCCCGTGAAAGAAGTCAGGTAAGCCAAACAGGTAGCCGCACAAGCAGCGATGGCTATACTCATGTACAAATTAATGCCAAACTCTATGCAACGGGCACGAATACGAAAACCGATATAAGCACAAATGGAGGCAAAGAAGAAAGAAATCCAGTCACACCCGAACAACTTACAAAATCCACCGCATGCAAAACCGGCTCCGATAGCTACTAACCACGGAGCATAATTACGTTTCTTATTCGCTATTCGTTCCAACTCCTCCTCATATTTGTCTAACGAATAATCTTGCTCTATGGCACGCCATGAAAGCTTACTAATCTCAGAAATGGCAGTCATATTTATACCATGCTTTTCACATTTCTGAAACTTAGAATAAGAATGTGAACCGTCACTCAGATTCACCGCCAGCATAGTATAAGTGACATCAATATGTAATTTCTCCTCAGGCAGCCCTAAATAAGCTGCTGCACGATTCATATTTCTCACGATACGGTTAGTATCTGCCGCACTCTCCACCAATAGTTTTCCCGTACGAAGTAATAAATCGAGTTTTCTGCGCAAAACAAGTTCCTGTTCCTGCTCAATTGTTGTGTTACCCATCAAACAAACTGGATTTTAAGAGATTATTAATTTCGGATTGCAAAGATATGCAAAATCCAGCAATTAATGGGAAATCCCGATAAGAAGTATTAGTCCTCGCGACTACGTCCTTGATTGGCTATTATTTCCATCATACGACGTACTTCATCCATGTCACCCAAGAAATAGTCTTCTTTCAAATTCAATTGGTCATCAAACTCAAACACATAAGGCACAGCCGTCGGCAGATTAAGACTTGAGATTTTCTCATCAGAAATATTCTTCAAATATTTTACGATGCCCCGTAGGCTATTGCCATGTGCTACCACGAGCAGTTCATTGGCATGTTCCAAAGTAGGGAAAATCTCTCCTTTCCAATAAGGAAGCAGACGGGCAACTGTATCTTGCAAAGATTCGGTACGTGGCAGTTCAGCATCAGGCACCTCCCGATAGCGTAAGTCAAAGCGTGGATTACGCCGGTCATCCTCCGACAGGGCGGCAGGAGCCACACTGTATCCACGTCGCCAAAGTTGCACCTGTTCATCTCCATACTGACGAGCCGTTTCGCGTTTATTCAATCCCTGCAATTGTCCATAATGTTTTTCGTTCAAACGCCACGATTTTTCCACTGGAATCCAATCTTGATCCAACCCGTCCAGTACATAATTCAGCGTCTTAATGGCACGCTTCAAATAAGAAGTATATGCCTTATCAAAATGAAAACCTTTCTTCTTTAGAAGTTCACCGGCTTTCAGCGCCTCTGCCATCCCTTTGGTCGTGAGGTCCACATCCGTCCAACCTGTAAAACGATTCTCCTTATTCCAAGTGCTTTCACCATGACGTAATAATACAATTCTTTTCATAAACCCAGCCTTTTTCTTATTTTTATAATGTCTCTATATTTGTATATCCATGTAGTTCCTTCAACAGAAAAAATCATCTCTATCAACCTGTGGGACAATATTTCTATTCAAGAACAGAAATTTGCCTTCTCAAGGCAAATATACAATTTATTTCCAAATATAAAAACGTAACGATTATCTATTCCTAAAAGAATGCCTCTGTTATTAACATAAAATATAGATGAGATTCTGTTGCAATATGTTACTTTCCATAAAACAAGTGATTATCATCTTCAAAAGAGACTATGATGATACAAGTTCGACATAAGTTAAATAAAAAATAATATACACCATACTAACACAATTACTCGAAGTATATACGGCACTCGGACGAAATACGTTTGGAGCACGAACGAAAGGGCTTCCGTTCGTGCTCCAAACGTATTTCGTTGTCACCCCCATCAGAAGGTGCTGTAGCAGAGGAATATTGCCTATACACAAAAGTGAGAAATTTCAACAATTACGGTATGATACCCCAAAATGGTTAACTTCAAATAGGTAATGCGCTGTTCCAAAAGCCCCATAAGTAGGTATTTCACACTTGAAAACAATGCAGTTACTTTGTTCCCAGAATTTTAAACGATTGAATCCAATGAAGAAAACTTGTATTTTTTATGGTTCCTCTACAGGGACATGCGAAGATTTAGCTAACCGTATAGCAGAAAAGATGGATGTTGCAACGTCCGATGTTTTTAGCGCAGACAAATTAACTGCCGAATTGGTCAATAACTATGAGTTACTGATACTGGGTACTTCAACTTGGGGAGATGGAGAATTACAGGATGATTGGTATGATGCCATCAAGACGCTCCAATCGGCTGACCTGAAAGATAAATTCATAGCCCTATTCGGATGTGGAGATAGTGAATCGTATGCAGACACTTTCTGCGATGGCATGGGTATCTTATACGAAGACTTAAAAGACAGTGGATGTACTTTCATTGGCAATAAGGTCAGTACAAAAGGATATTCTTACTCTTCTTCCGTTGCCGTAATAAATGATTCTTTTGTAGGACTAGCTTTAGATGAAGTAAACGAAAGCGATAAAACTGATGAACGTATCGAAGCTTGGACTGCGGATTTAAAAAGTAAAATCTAAATAAATATTCGTTCCACCACAATATGATGCCATCTTCTTCTAACATTCATCCGGCCGAGTTAAAAGTCTTTCTTAATCACGTATATGAATACAAAAAAGGCGTGAGGCGAATGGTACTTTACACGGTCAACCGTAAATATGAGGCTTTTGCCATAGCTCGACTGAAAAGCCAAAAGATAGAATACCTCGTACAACCGGTAGATAGGAATAAAATCAACCTGTTCTTCGGTAAGCCGGAGTGTATCCATGCCATTCGTTGTCTGGTGACACGCCCCTTAAACCAATTAACACCCGAAGAGGATTTTATTCTTGGAGCGATGTTGGGATATGACATCTGTGCCCAATGCGAACGATACTGTGCACGGAAAAGTAAATCATCCGCTTAAATTACGCCATGATTAAAATTAATTGGAAATAAAAAAGCACGATGCGAAAACATCGTGCTTTTTCTTGTATATTACATTGTGTGTATTATCAAACGAACCAACGTACATAGCAGAAGTCTTGACGGTGAGGCAGATCGGGGTTCTTCGGGAACATACGATATGCTACTCTGAAACTACCGGCATTCTCCAGTTTATGCTTAGCTTGGAATGTATAAAGATTACCTTCTCTCTTCACTACATTAAATGGTTCAACTGAATAAATGTGTTGCTTGCCATCTTGTGTGTTATAAGTAGTAACCAATTCCAGACCAATAGCATCGTCCAATCCTTTCTCGTCGATAACAAAAGTAACGGTATATTCTTTACCGGTCTCTATAGACGCCTTTTGCATATCTTCCGGTTTATCACAAGAAACTACTTCTATGCTATCCCATTTAGATACGACCTCTTCTTTCCATGCTGCAATTTCCTTAGCCTTAGCATAGTTATTTGCAGCTAACAGATGGAAACGTTTGGCTTCTTTGTTATAGAACTTAGTGAAATAATCATCCAATTGACGCTTCATGGTATAGTGAGGAGCAATCTGCGCAATAGAGTTCTTGATAGTACGTACCCAGCCTTCGGAGTAACCCTTCTTATTACGAGCATAGAACAACGGCAAAATCTCCTGCTCTAAGACACTATAGATAGTGGCAGCATCCAATTGATCTTGGTGTTCTTGATTCTGATAAGTACGTTTATCAGTCAAT
>CALUJK010000082.1 GCA_944320945.1 uncultured Bacteroides sp.
GTACGTTTGACTGTGTTCAAGGATGGAAAAACTTATGTTTACAAAAAAGATTCCAATCATAATGGAATGCCTTCACCGATTATTCAGTTTAAAAATGCTTTCCATTTTATGGAGTGGAAAGCGAAAGCCCGTGCAGGTCAGCAGGATGCTGCTTATTTGCTGGCTGAAGGTTTGGTGGATGGTAAAGTGGTGGCTACGCATAAACGCTATCCTTCAGGACAGGCCGATCACATCAAATTGCGTGTGGATGACGAGGGTATGCAGTTGAAAGCTGATGGGTCGGATGTTGTGACGGTGATTGCAGAAGTGGTGGATAAGCGCGGAACGGTGAAACGCCTGAATAACTCTATTATTCGCTTTACGGTGGAAGGTGAAGGACGTTTGCTGGGTAACGGTGTAGCCGGTGTGAACCCGATGCCGGTGGTTTGGGGTTCTGCTCCGGCCTTAATACAGTCTACTAACTGTTCAGGGAAAATTAAAGTGACAGCGGCATTGGCCGTGACAGGCGAGGCACGCCCGTTGGAAGGCGTATTAGAGTTTGAGAGTGTATCGACTAGCTTTCGCCAAATATTTAGTGAGGCAGAATTGAAGGAGATGGGCAGGCTGAAGCAAACTACCGAGCAGAATGTATCTGTTAACGAGCTGAAAAAAGAAAATGCACGTCTCCGGAAAGAACTGAATCAACTGAAAGTGAGAGAAGTGGAGAAACAACAGACCCAGTTTGGAGTGGGAATTAATGATTGATAATGTTGAATGAATAATACGAAACAGCAATATGAGAAAAAAAATGTTTGCATGCGTTATAGGCTGTACCTTGGCTTTAGTTTCGACAAAGAGTTTTGCGGTGCAAGACGAACAACAGAAAATGCCTTATTGGCAGGATCTTCAGACTGTATCCGTTAATCGGGAGGCACCCCGAACATCATTCATGACTTATGATGAACGCGGAGCTGCTCTTAGCGGTGAGTATGAGAACAGCCGTTATTATCGGTTATTAAACGGAACCTGGAAGTTCCTGTATTCTGATTCCCATCGTAGATTACCGGCTGATGCTACTTCGATGACAGCAGACTTGACAAATTGGTGCGATATTCAAGTACCGGGTAATTGGGAAGTACAGGGGCACGGTGTGGCGATCTATACTAATCAGTGGTTTGAATTTAAGGCAAGTGATCCTCAACCACCTCTGTTGCCTGATGATATTCCAGTGGGTATTTATAGGCGTGAAATGGATATCCCTTCTGAATGGTTGCAGACAAGGGATGTCTATCTCCATCTTGCCGGAGCCAAATCTGGGGTATATGTGTATATCAATGGTCAGGAGGTGGGATATAACGAAGACTCAAAAAATCCTGCTGAGTTTTTGATAAATCCATATGTAAAGCCTGGTAAAAACAGCTTGGTTCTGAAAATTTTTCGTTGGAGTACGGGATCATATTTGGAATGTCAGGATTTTTGGCGTTTGAGTGGTATTGAACGTGATGTATTCTTATATGCTCAGCCAAAAGTGGCTATTAAGGATTTCAGGATCGTATCGACATTGAACGATACTTACGAGAATGGTTTGTTTAGTCTGGCTGTAGATGTGAGAAATCGGACTATTGTTCAGAAAACTGTAAAAATTGGCTATGAACTGCTCGATGCAGAAGGCTGTTCTGTGGCAACTTCAGCCCAGGAGTGTAACTTACCTGCTGGTGAAGTGAAAACTTTGGATTTCAGTGCAACGGTGATGGATGTGAAAACATGGACTTCAGAGCATCCTAACTTATACAAATTACTGATGACGGTAGAAGAGAATGGAAATGTGACAGAAATAGTACCTTTTCACGTAGGATTTCGTCGTATCGAAATCAAGCAGATTGATCAGCTGGCTAAAAATGGAAAGCCTTATACTGTATTATTTATTAATGGACAACCGTTGAAACTTAAAGGTGTGAATATTCATGAACACAATGAGACTACGGGACATTACGTGCCGGAAGAACTGATGCGGAAAGATTTTGAGTTGATGAAGCGGAATAATATCAACACGGTACGTTTAAGCCATTATCCACAGGATCGTCGTTTCTATGAACTGTGCGATGAATACGGTTTATATGTGTATGATGAAGCCAATATTGAGTCACATGGTATGTTTTATGATTTGCGTAAAGGAGGAACATTAGGTAATAATCCCGAATGGTTGAAACCACACCTCTATCGTACTGAAAATATGTATGAGCGCAATAAGAATTATCCCTCTGTCACTTTTTGGTCATTGGGTAATGAGGCTGGTAACGGATATAATTTTTATCAGACTTATTTGTGGCTGAAGGAACGGGAAAAGAAACTGATGGATCGGCCGGTGAATTACGAACGAGCCCAATGGGAGTGGAATTCAGATATGTATGTGCCACAGTATCCTAGTGCAGAGTGGTTAAGATATATCGGTGAGAACGGGTCGGATCGTCCAGTTGTTCCGTCGGAATATTCACATGCAATGGGTAATTCGAATGGAAATCTGTGGGATCAGTGGAAGGAAATTTATAAATATCCCAATTTACAAGGAGGATATATCTGGGACTGGGTGGACCAAGGTATTTTGGAAACGGATGAGGCCGGCCGTCCTTATTGGGCTTATGGGGGCGATTATGGTGTGGATATGCCGAGTGACGGTAATTTTTGCTGTAACGGTTTAGTAGCTCCCGACCGTACACCACATCCGGCTATGGCGGAAGTGAAATATGTTCATCAGGATGTGGCTTTCGAGGCTGTGGATGTTGCAGCTGGTAGGTTTCGTGTGCTGAATCGTTTTTATTTTACAAACTTAAAGGATTATGATATTCTTTACGAATTACAGGTTAATGGAGAAACCCGTAAAAAAGGTCGTCTAAACATTAATTTGAATCCGCAGACTTCTCAAGACTTCTCGATTCCGGTATCGGATGTCCGTCTCAAGGCTGGAACAGAATGTTTCGTGTGCTTTAGCGTCGTGACGCGTGTTGCAAAGCCGTGGATGCCTAAAGGTTATGAAGTGGCTTGTGAACAGTTCCGTTTATCGTCTGCACAACCAGAACAGACATACAGGGCATCAGGGCCTGAACTAACAGACAGTCGTGAAGGCAATCAGATTGTGGTGTCTTCTCCTAAAGTGAGATTCACGTTTGATACTGTAGAAGGTAAAGTGACTTCTTACTGTGTGGATGGTATGGAATATATATCCGGTGAGTTTGGTATTCAACCCAATTTCTGGCGTGCCCCCAATGATAACGATTATGGCAACAGCAATCCCAAGCGCTTACAGATTTGGAAACAAGCTAGTCATGAATTTCATGTCAGTTCAGCCGATGTAAAGCAAGCAGGTAATGCCAAAGTTTTAAGCGTAGTTTATTCTTTACCGACTCAAAACGAATATATTGTGAACTATCGTATTTATCCGGACGGAGTGGTTAAAGTTTCGTTGAAGTTTACTCCAACCAATTTTGAGGCTGTAAAGACAGAAGTGCTGGAGGACACCAACTTAGCAACTTATACGCCTGGTCAGAAAAAAGTAAATGGTAACCAGCTTGAGTTACCTCGTTTGGGGATACGTTTCAGAATGCCTTCTGTGTTGCATCATGTTGAATACTTTGGTCGTGGCCCTGAGGAAAATTACATAGACCGTAATGCAGGTTCTATGATAGGCCGTTATAAGACTACTGCTGAAGACATGTACGTTAATTACGTACGTCCGCAGGAGAATGGACATCGTACAGATACGCGTTGGGTGGTATTTTCAGATGGAAAACGAAAAGGACTGCTGGTTGTAGCTGACAGTATTATTGGCTTCAACGCCTTGCGCAACACGGTAGAAGATTTCGATTCCGAGGAATCTTCTCATCCGTATCAGTGGAGAAACCGTTCTCCTCAGGAGATCGCGAATAAAAATGAAGCGGATGCCCGTAATGTTATGCGTCGTCAGACTCATGTGAATGATATTGTTCCGCGTGATTTTGTAGAAGTATGTTTGGATATGAAACAGCAGGGAGTAGCTGGTTATGACAGTTGGGGAGCTAAGGTGCAGCCCGGTTATACTATTCCTGCCAATCGAATGTACACTTGGGGTTTTGCATTAATTCCTGTTAAGGTTAGGATGGATTACGACAAGTTGTTGCAGTATAAATATTGAGGATAGTTGTGACGTGTAATGATTATGGAAATCGGAATCAGAATACGTACTTTTATGGATCGTATTTTGATTCCGGTTCGTCGGCATACACGCATGCGCGATAATGGCTTTGGGGTGTGATGGGGGTTAGTGGCAGGTAGCCCGACACCAGTCGTCCCTCCTTGATGAGGGGCGGCAGGGTGTGGAGATCGTACTCATGTCTCTGCTGAAGAGACTGGCACGAAGGGGCGTAGTCTATCCGAAGCCATCCGGTAGAACCTTGTGCCAAGAAATGTTGGCGAAACAACAGGGCAACGACTCCCATGTTCATCCGAAGATTGATTTCTACGCAAGGATGAATGCGGTATCTTCCGGTGGCATTATCCCGACATATCATCATGTCTATACCTAAATAGCCATCGTAGTAAGGGACAATTTCATCAGCAATCAGTGACAGTAGTCGTTGGCGAACCCGTAGCAGTGCAGAAAGGGAGAGATGACGTGTCAGGTGGAGTTCAATGTCGGTATCGGACAATAGGCGGTTACCGCGATAGGCACCGGTGGCGTTGGTCTCAAACAAAGAGTAACCGGCAAAATGTACTGTCCGATGGTGGTCTATGAAGAATTCCATGGCGAAATCTTCCACCTTATTATATATAGGCATTCCCGTTACCACTTGCTGCTCTTTTAACACACGGGCACACCAGCCGGAAATGGAAGGGGTAAATGTGCCTTTGCACCAGTTTAATCCTTTCCCGCTGCCCGACCAAGGGGCCTTCAATACTACACCTGCGCGGGATTCAACAAACTCCCGACATGCTTGCAAGGTGTACAGATTGAAACTCTGTCCACAACAATCTTCGTCTTCTTCGAAAAACGTCAGCCAGCGGGACAGCTGTTCGCGCGAGGCAACGATGCGTCGGTGTTGCAGGGTAGTGGATGAGGGCAGTGACGCTTCGTCGACTCCCGACTGTAACAATCTCTGCCGCAAAGCCGGATTCCATCCCCAAGGTTGGATAGAAACTTGTGTATGTTCGCTCAATTCGGGCGGGGTAACCAGTTGGACAGACAGCGGAAAATAGTGCATGGCTTCTGCCAGAAAGCCGGCGTGATAGGCTGATGGAGCCAGTATGCCGCTATCGGTGTCGGCGTACCATGCAGGAAGCAGTGCCAGGTCTGCTGCCATTCGGGCAACATTGGCGGGTGGAAGATAGTTGGTTCGGTTGCACGCCAGTGCCAGGTCTGTATCGGGGTTGAAAAGGTATATTTTCATGGGGATTTGTTAATAAATGAAGTTTTGCAATCTCTACTTTGCAAATTTACAAAAAAGATATATCTTTGTCGCCTGAACAACCGAATAATATCAATGGAAACATTTTACCGTACACATGCTTACCTTGTAGAGCATACCAATGCCCCGGTGCGTCGCGACCTGATGGACGAGATTGACTGGAATGATCGGCTTATCGGTATCAAAGGGACGCGCGGTGTGGGTAAGACTACTTTCCTGCTGCAATATGCCAAAGAAAAATTTGGTACAGACCGTTCCTGTCTCTTTATAAATATGAATAACTTTTACTTTTCCGGGCATAGTATCGTGGATTTTGCCTACGAGTTTCAGCGCCGGGGAGGGAAAGTGCTGTTGATAGACCAGGTGTTTAAGCACCCTAATTGGAGTAAGGAACTGCGTATGTGTTATGATAACTTCCCCAATCTGAAAATCGTGTTTACCGGTTCGTCCGTGATGCGGCTGAAAGATGAGAATCACGAGCTGCACGATGTGGTGAAGAGCTATAACCTGCGGGGATTCTCTTTCCGTGAGTTCCTGAACTTGCAAACGGGTATGAAATTTCATGCCTATACGTTGGACGAGATATTGGCCGGACACGAGCAGATAGCCAAAGGAATATTGTCGAAAGTGCATCCGATGGACTACTTTCAGGACTATTTGCACCACGGGTTTTATCCATTCTTTTTGGAGAAGCGAAACTTCTCGGAGAATCTGCTCAAGACGATGAACATGATGGTGGAAGTGGATATTCTTCTTATCAAACAAATTGAACTGAAATATCTGTCGAAAATAAAAAAATTACTATATTTGTTGGCAGTTGACGGGCCTAAGGCTCCTAATGTGAGTCAGCTGTCTAACGACATTGAGACATCCCGGGCCACGGTGATGAATTACATCAAGTATCTGGCAGATGCACGGATGATTAATATGGTATATCCGCAGGGTGAGGAGTTCCCGAAAAAGCCGTCGAAAATCATGATGCACAACTCCAACCTGATGTATTCCATCTATCCGGTGAAAGTGGAGGAACAGGACGTGCTGGAGACTTTCTTTGTGAACTCGCTGTGGAAAGACCACAAGGGGAACAAGGGGGACAAGAGTATTTCTTTCTTGGTGGACGGGACAATGCCGTTCAAGATTTGTACGGACAATGCAAGACTGAAAAACATCCCGACAGTGACCTATGCAATGCACCGGATGGATATAGGACGGGGCAACATGGTGCCGTTGTGGTTATTTGGCTTTTTGTATTAGAACGAGATTTTTTTTTACTTAATAAATTCATTTAGTTATGACTAAACAGAAGAAATTCATCACTTGTGATGGTAACGAAGCAGCTGCGCATATCTCGTATATGTTCTCTGAAGTGGCCGCTATTTATCCCATCACTCCTTCTTCTACGATGGCTGAACACGTAGATGAATGGGCTGCCGCAGGTCGTAAAAACATCTTCGGCGAAACAGTATTGGTACAGGAAATGCAGTCGGAAGCTGGTGCCGCCGGAGCTGTTCACGGTTCATTGCAGGCAGGTGCGCTGACTACGACTTACACGGCCTCTCAGGGTCTGCTCCTGATGATTCCTAACATGTACAAGATTGCTGGTGAAAATCTGCCGTGTGTGTTCCACGTATCGGCTCGTACGCTGGCTTCTCATGCGCTGTGTATTTTCGGTGACCATCAGGATGTAATGTCTTGCCGTCAGACTGGTTTTGCCATGTTGGCAGAAGGCTCTGTACAGGAAGTAATGGATTTGGCTGGAGTAGCTCACCTGTCTACGCTGAAAGCACGTGTACCGTTCATCAATTTCTTCGATGGTTTCCGTACTTCACACGAAATTCAGAAGATTGAGCGTCTGGACAACGAAGACCTCGCTCCGCTTATCGACCAAGAGGCTTTGGCTGAATTCCGTCAACGCTCTATGAACCCGATGACTCCGATTGCTCGTGGTATGGCTGAAAACCCCGACCACTTCTTCCAGCATCGTGAGTCATGCAATAGTTTCTATGATGCCGTTCCTGCTATCGTAGAAGACTACATGAAGAAGATTAGCGAAATCACCGGCCGTCAATATGGCTTGTTCGATTACTACGGTGATCCCGAAGCAGACCGCGTAATTATCGCTATGGGTTCTGTAACGGAAGCTATCCGTGAGGTTATCGACTACTTGCGTGCGAAAGGCGAAAAGGTTGGTTTGGTGGCTGTTCACCTCTACCGTCCGTTCTCTGCTAAGCATTTCTTGGCAGCTGTGCCTAAGACAGCTAAGCGTATCGCCGTACTCGACCGTACGAAGGAACCGGGCGCAAACGGTGAACCGCTGTACCTTGATGTAAAAGACTGCTTCTACGGACAGGCTGATGCTCCTGAGATTGTTGGTGGCCGTTACGGTTTGGGCTCTAAGGATACTACTCCGGCTCAGATTCTGGCTGTTTATGCTAACTTGGCTTTGCCGACTCCGAAGAACCACTTCACTATCGGTATCGTGGACGACGTGACATTCACTTCTCTGCCTCAGGAGGCTGAAATTGCTGTAGGTGGCGAAGGCATGTTCGAAGCTAAGTTCTACGGTCTGGGTGCCGACGGTACGGTAGGTGCTAACAAGAACTCTGTAAAGATTATCGGTGATAACACAGATAAGCACTGTCAGGCATACTTCTCTTACGACTCTAAGAAGTCGGGTGGTTTCACTTGCTCGCACTTGCGTTTCGGTGACACGCCTATCCGTTCTACTTACTTGGTAAATACGCCGAACTTTGTGGCTTGCCACGTTCAGGCTTATCTGCACATGTATGACGTGACTCGCGGTCTGCGTGACAACGGTTCGTTCTTGCTGAACACTATTTGGGAAGGTGAAGAACTGGCTAAGAATCTGCCAAACCGCGTAAAGAAATACTTTGCACAACATAATATTACTGTTTACTATATCAACGCTACACAGATTGCACAGGAAATTGGTTTGGGCAATCGTACTAACACCATTCTGCAATCGGCATTCTTCCGTAT
>CALUJK010000083.1 GCA_944320945.1 uncultured Bacteroides sp.
GGTGGAGAGTGACCTTGAACTGCTGCTGCCTGCTACATACGTGACCGGAAGCAGTGAGCGTATGCTGCTTTATCGCGAGTTGGACGGGTTGACGCTGGATAAAGATGTGGATGCTTTCCGATCGCGGTTGGAAGACCGTTTCGGACCTGTTCCATCGGAGACGGAAGAGTTGCTGCGTATTGTTCCCTTCCGTCGTATTGCCGTTCGCTTGGGAGCCGAGAAGGTATTCCTGAAAGGTGGCCGCATGACGCTCTTCCTGGTCAGCAATCCGGACAGCCCTTATTATCAAAGCCGGGCGTTTGGTAAAATCATTGCTTATATGATGAAATATCCTCGCCGTTGCGATTTGCGTGAACAGAACAATCGGCGTTCCATGTTGGTAAAGGATGTCACAACAGTGGCCGAGGCTGTCAGTGTGTTGCAAGAGATTGTGGCGATGGAGGAGGAAGTATAAAATCTGTTTCCGGAAAGCATTCTCAAAGTGCCACTTCGACCACCACAAGGTGGCACTTTGACCGCTTCGGAGTGCCACTTCGAGAAATCCTGATTGACGCCGCCCTGAAGTTACTGATTATCCGTTCTCGAGTCAGTGACTTGTGGAGGTCAAGTCAGCGACTTGTGCTCCTCTTGTCAGCGACTCTGGAAACAGCCTTTTTAAATGCGTTTGTCCTGCCGGACGTTTCCACCTCTGCTCTGCTGTATAGTTTATTAATAAGGTCTGCCCGTCCGATGCGGCGCAGTTCGGCAATGATGCGTCGGCGTTCTTCGGGTTTATACCAAAAGAAGAATTGGCGTTGTGCTAACTTTTCGCGTTGCGTCTTGGCACTGAATACCGGTTTCAGTGTGTAGGGATGATACCCCGTGTACCATGTCTCGGTACTAACGGTCATGGGGGTGGGGGTGAAGTCTTGCACTTGTTCCAAGTGGAAGTCTAATTGCTTGGTGATGACTGCCAGTTCGGCCATGTCCTCTTCATGGCAACCGGGATGACTGGAGATGAAGTAGGGGATGAGTTGCTGGCGCAGTCCCTCTTCGCGGTTTATCCGGTCAAATATCTGCTTGAAAGCTTCGAATTGTTTGAAAGGCGGTTTGCGCATGATGTCGAGTACACGCGGACTGGTATGCTCGGGGGCTACTTTTAGTCGTCCGCTGACGTGGCGACTGATAAGTTCGCGGGTATATTCGCGGACACTTTGGTTGACGTGTTCGTCTTTACTTTTATGTAGCAGTAAGTCGTAACGTACTCCGCTGCCGATGAATGATTTCTTGATGGCAGGTAGTGCATCTACAGTTCGGTAGATATCGAGCAGTGGGCGATGGTCGGTATTAAGATTGGGGCATATTTGCGGATGAATGCAGGAAGGACGCTTGCATTTGTGGCAAAGTTCTTCGTTTACACCTTTCATACGATACATGTTGGCACTGGGACCACCTAAGTCACTGAGGTAGCCTTTGAAATCTGGTAATTCGGTAATGGCCTTTACTTCTTTTAAAATGCTTTCTTTGCTGCGGCTGACAATGAATTTACCCTGATGAGCCGAGATGGTACAGAATGCACATCCGCCGAAACATCCCCGATGAATATTCACAGAGTGCTTTATCATGTCGTAGGCAGGAATACGTTTCCCTTTATATTTAGGATGTGGCAGGCGGGTATAAGGCAGGTCGAACGAAAGGTCGAGTTCTGCGGTAGTCATTGGCGGGTAGGGCGGATTGACGACAACGGTTGTACCACAGGCAGCTTGCAGAAGGCGTGCGGCGGTATATTTGTTACTTTCTTCCTCAATGTGGCGGAAGTTGGCAGCCTCTTTTTTCTTGTCTTGCATACATTCTTCATGGGAGTGTAAGACAATATCGCCGGTTTGTGAGATAACATTTCGCGTCAAGTAGGCTGTTTGCGGAATAGAGGTAAGGTCTGGGATTGGTTGCTGCAATTGTTTTACCACTTCGCAAATTGGTTTTTCCCCCATACCATATATGAGTAAATCGGCACCGCTGTCTATTAAGATGCTGGGACGTACACGGTCTTGCCAATAGTCGTAATGGGTTAACCGGCGCATACTGGCTTCAATACCTCCTAATATGACAGGTACATCAGGATAAAGTTTCTTTAGAATCTGTGCATATACGATGGAGGGATATTCCGGTCGCATGTCCGGACGGGCATCCGGCGTATAGGCATCGTCACTGCGCAGGCGTTTGTTGGCGGTGTATTTGTTGACCATGGAATCCATGCACCCTGCTGAGATACCGAAAAACAGGCGTGGACGCCCTAATTTCTTGAAGTCGCGTAAGTCATCGCGCCAGTTGGGTTGTGGCACAATAGCTACACGTAATCCTTCCGCTTCAAGGATACGACCGATGACGGCAATACCGAATGACGGATGATCTACGTAGGCATCGCCGCTGAATAGAATGACATCCAATTCATTCCATTCTCGTAATTCTATCTCCTTTTTGGTGGTGGGTAACCAGTCTGTCAGGCGGTATTCTTTCATTTGGTGAATTGCACAGTCATTTGTTCTCCGTCGTAGATTTCTCTAAAGCCGATTTGTTGTTCAGCCAAGTACTCTTTTAAATCATTGAATGCGGCAGCATCGTCCATGATAATCTTTAGCGAGTCACCTTTTTGTGCTTCACATAAAGCTATGATGGCAGGTATTAATGGACTGTAATGCCGATGTCCACAAGTGTTGATTGTTTTCATTCTTCCGATGTGTTATCTTCATCTGTATCGCTGGGAGTGGAAAGCCATTGCAGATAGAGGTGGATGAGTTGCTGTAATCCGAATGCTTTCATATTATTGTGATAAATGACGTCTGTGCAGAGGTCGAGCAAGTCTTTGCAATCTTCTTCCTGTGCGGCGATGAGCGAACGGATGTTCAGTTTGAGTTTGTCAAGTACAGTCTCATCTACAATGCCGTTGCTGTCAATAAGATGCCGGAAAAGACCATATTTTTCGATAGTGGCAAGATTCTCTTCAGACACGTTCAAGGTACGTGTTCCATTCGGATTGGCTTGTATGGTGTACATGATTCTATGAATTTTAGAAGTTACTATTATTAGATGTTTGGGAACAAAGATAATGTTTTTCACAAAAAATCCCCACCGTAGGGGTGAGGATTTTCTTGCAAAAAGTATATGGAATTATCTTTTATAGCGGAATGTATTCCACAAAGGCTTCCATAGCTTCGTAGGATGCCAGACCGAGGCTGTCATAAAGAGCAGCAGTGCCACGGTTGCGGTCTTCGCTACGTTGCCAGAAAAGTCGTTCGTCATTACCGAGGAAAGGAGCGCTTTCCATTTGGCTCTGATGTTTCAGGATAGAGTTACGTTTAGCACGAAGCTCTTCCGGACTGATAGGAACAGCCATTTCGATATTTTCAATTTCCCATTCAGCCCATGCTCCACGATACATCCAGATGCGGCAGTCTTTCAACCATTTGGCATCTTCTTCTTTTTCCAGGTCGATGGCAGCAAAAACTGCATCGGTGCAGACACGGTGCGTACCATGCGGGTCAGCCAAGTCACCGGCTACGAAAATCTGATGGGGTTGTATTTCACGCAACAGATTACGTACAATTTCCACATCAGCCTCGCTTATCGGGTTCTTTTGAATCTTTCCGGTTTCATAGAACGGCAGGTCGAGGAAGTGACAGTGGTCTAAAGGTATGTTGTTGTACGTGCAGGCTGTACGTGCTTCACCCCGACGAATCAGTCCTTTGATGGTGAGAATATCGCGTGTATCCATATCACCATCCTTCTTTTCCTTGAGGAACTTACGGATTTCTGCGTATTTCTCGTTGATGATTTGATCCTCGCTATTGTTGAAGAGCTGGTTGAAACCGTTGATGAAATGCAGGAAACGGATAACTTCCTCATCACCCACAGCGATATTTCCACTCGTTTCGTATGCTACGTGCACATCGTGCTTCTGTTCCACCAGTCGACGGATAGTACCACCCATGGAGATGACATCATCATCCGGGTGCGGAGAGAATACGATAATACGTTTCGGATAAGGTTTGGCACGTTCCGGACGATAGGTGTCGTCAGCATTCGGCTTGCCGCCCGGCCATCCGGTGATGGTGTGTTGCAGGTCGTTGAAGATTTTAATGTTGACGTTGTATGCCGAGCCGTAGAGAGCCAACAGTTCGCTCAATCCGTTCTCGTTGTAGTCCTTGTTTGTCAGTTTCAAGATAGGTTTCTTAGTACGTTGGCACAACCATACAATGGCGCTGCGTATCAGTTTGTCATTCCATTCGCATGAAGTCACTAACCACGGACGTTGAATACGGGTCAGGTTGGATGCGGCAGAGAGGTCAATAACGATATGAGCATTGTTATGTGTTTGCAGATACGAAGCCGGTATGGTGTCGGTCACCGGACCTTCTACACATTCCTTTACCATTTCAGCTTTATCTTCTCCCCATGCCAGTAAGTACAACCGTTTGGCGGCCAAAATGGTTGCCACACCCATCGTGATGGAACTGATAGGAGTACTTTCGATACTGCCGAACATCTTGGAAGCCTCGTTGCGTGATGCGTTGTCCAGCAATATCAGGCGTGTGGTGGAGTTGAGGCGTGAGCCCGGTTCGTTGAAGCCGATGTTACCTACACGTCCGATGCCTACCAAAGCGAAGTCCAATCCTCCGAAACTTTCTATACGCTGTTCATACAGATGACAATATTCGAAGATTGTATCTTTGGCGATGCTTCCACTGGGACTGAAGATGTTTTGCGGGTCGATGTCCACATGGTTCAGCAGCATTTCCTTTAGAGCATTGAGGTTGCTTGTGATAGCATCTTCTGCCAAGGGATAGTATTCATACAGGTTGAAGACAATGACATTGCGGAAGCTCAGTCCTTCTTCCTTGTGCATTCTCACCAATTCCGCATAGACATTACGAGGTGAATTACCACCTGTCAGAGCCAATACGCAGAAACGGCCGGCTCTTTGTTTTTCGCGAATGGACTGGGCAATCTCGTTGGCTACTTGCTTGGCGCCTTCTTCGGGAGTCTCGTAAATGTCGGTCGGGATTTTCTCGAGCCGTGTCAGTACAGACCGTTCGAAAGCGTTCTCGGGTCTGTAGTACCGGGGGGATACTCTGTTCAATGTGATTTGAGAACTAAGATTGGTTTTCATAATGTTAGTATTAGTACATTAATAATAATTGATTCGTGTTGCAAAGGTAAGTACTTTTAGAGTTATCTGTTTGCCTGTTGACGGCTTAAAGCATTAAAATTCGCTAAAAAGACGTGAAAATATCAGTTGGTAAGGGTAAATGTGTCGGCATCCTGCCATGCAGTGAACTTGTCACGGAAGTGCAGCAGTGCAGATTTGTCAAGGGAGAGGGTGAGGGAGGATACCTCATTGTCGGGAGCAGAGACAAGTTTTTCCCCTTTGGGAGAGTAACAGATGCTGCCGCCGTTGTAGGCGATGCCGTTACCGTCGGTGCCCACGCGGTTGACTCCACATACATAACACTGGTTCTCAATGGCACGGGCGGGCAAGAGTATGTCCCACACACGTCGGCGGGAGGCAGGCCAGTTTGCCATATAGAGGAGTAGGTCGTACTCATTGTTCTGGTTTCGGCTCCATACAGGAAAGCGCAAGTCGTAGCACACTTGCAGGAGAATGTTCCAGCTGCGGTAGGAGATGACAGGGCGTTGACTGCCGGCGGTGAACGAGTGTCCCTCGCCACCTAAACGAAAGAGGTGCCGCTTGTCATAGTAGTAAGTACAGCCATTGGGGGTGAGGAAGAATGCCCGATTATAATAATGTGTAGCTTCACCATGCAGTTGTACATCGTCGCATGCCAGGAAACTGCCGGTTAATGCTACGTCGTATTGCGTTGCCCATTGTTGCAGTGTACCGATAGTGGCAGCAGTGATCGGCTCCGCCAACGATTGTACGTGCGATGTAAATCCGGTAGAGAAAGTTTCAGGTAGTATGATAAGGTCTGTAGTGCCTCGCAGTGCGTCAAGCTGCTGTCGCAGGAAGTGCAGATTCTGCTCCTTGTCCTCCCATGCTATGTCCGTTTGCAGGAGGGTGACCCGAAGGATGTCTGTGTTCATAATCTGAAGTTTTCGGGATGCTTGCCGCGGAAGTGTCTGAAGTAGTCCTTAATCTTCACCATGTCTTGTTCCACGTCTCCGGTAGGTATGATGCTTTGGGTGACGGAGATAGTCTTTGAGGGATAGTCTATTCCCACCAGCACGATGGGCACTTGTGCCTTGAGGGCAATGAAGTAGAAGCCCCGTTTCCAGTCGGGATTTGGTTTACGGGTACCTTCGGGCGTAATGGCGAGGTGGAAGTATTGGCTCAAACGGAAGCGCTCGGCCATTTGCTCTACCAGCGACGTACGTCGCGAGCGGTCCACGGGTATGCCTCCCATGTGGCGAAACAACAGGTTTAATGGGAAGAAGAACCATTCCTTCTTCATCATGAAGCAGGCTTTTCTTCCCATTACTCCGTAGAACAGCTTTCCGATGAACAAATCCCAGTTAGTCGTATGAGGTGCCGCACAGATGACACATTTGTCATACTCTGGCACCGTCACGCGGGTTTTCCATCCCAGTAGCCGGTAGTAGATGAACCGATATAGGCGTTGTTTCATCATGCGTCCAGCTTGCCCATTGCATCGATTACTTCCTCTACCTGTTTGTTGAAGTCTTCGCGAAACTTCTTATAGAATCCCTTGGCATTGCCGCTTTCGGTATGGCTGATTCGACTGATGAAATCGTTTTGCAGGTTCAGGATCCTGCCCATTAATTGGTCGGCTTTCTCTTTGTCAGTGCCGGGCACGTACAGATTGTACACCAGACACTCGCAGAACAGTTGCCCCGCGATGCTGTTCACTTGCTTCTTTAAACTTCTTCTGTTTGCCATATGCGTTGATGGTTTAAAGGTGAGTAATAGATTAATCTGTGTTCTTCGCGTGAAGAACCACAGGCAAAGATAATATAAATATGTGAGATTGCGGATAAATCTGACGGGAAATAACAGCTTCTTCTTCCGGCTTCAAATAAATTTCAAATGGCGGGTTGATTTGGTGTATTGCTTGCGTCGAAAGCGTAGATAAATTGATAGGGCAAAACAGATGAAGCCTCTATCTGGGCTTTCGGTTTCGTTTTATGGATAATAAAATATGTGTACATGAAACTCGCTGTATGCAGGCCGTTTGTTCCGAAGCCTTTTGGGTCGTGCTTCCAAGCCTTTCGGAGCGCGCTCCAAATTAACTTCGTTCGTGCTCCGAAAGGCTTCGGAGCAAAACCACGTCAGAAGGCCTTCTGGCAGGGGTGAGGGCATTTTTCTATGAAGTAATGTTTCTATACAAACACTATCCTACATTTAAGGTATCGGCGTATGCGTCCATTTCTGCTGCCTGTTTTCGTTGCAGAGTAATCAGGCTGCCGATGACCGCTACCAAAACCAGATAACCAGTAATGATTCTTGCCCGTAAGTTCATTTTTTTCAATTCCATTTTCCGTAAAAGCAACCGTCTTGCGGATATGCGGGGCGGTTGCTTTCAGCCAGACGAGGTTATTCTCCTGCTCATCGTTGGACGAAGAAAACCTGCCGCTGTTGGTATCCATTGTTTTCACGTCCATCAAGGAAATGTTGTTTTCCACAAGGCTGTGGTATGAATTCTTATAATCACAGTCTGTGAAAAACCTTATATTCAGATTTTGTCTTTAGAAATGTTTCAAGATACTCACTAATTCCGATAGGTTTATGCCCTAACAATTTTTCCACATCCGTTTTCCGTGCATGAAATTCATTGGCTGTCATTACCTGTCCAAATAACAAATCACATATGGTATTTGCTGCATTATATTGTGGGCTTTCAGCAAATGATAAGTTACAGACAGTTATTAAAAGGCAAATGCGATAATAGCAAATTTTAGTGTCCTTTTTTTAGAATGGATACATAATAATTCATAACGCTCCCGAGAATGTTTTCACGGGATTTCCACGCAAGAGTGTAGTATGTCTGCCCCATTTGGACGAGCGAAACGATGCAGCGGCAGAATCTTTTGCTTGCTGTAATTTCAGGAGAAGCAGACTGCGTGCCATTTCCTTGTTTTGTGACAGTGAACGTTGGGTGCTGCATTTGACAGAAAGCCCGGTAGGAAGATGAGTGGCGCGAACCGCTGTCTCTACTTTATTGACATTCTGCCCGCCATGCCCGCTGGAGCGCATCGTCTCGTAAACAATATCTTTATCAGACACTTTCAGAAGTGCAATAGGTTCGATAAATTCTACTCCGACAAACCAATTCTTACGAGGATAACTGGGACGGTAACGATTTATCGTTGCGCGCCACAGTATAGTCCCTGCCCACTCCTGCTCTTTAACGACATCGGTTTCAGCAAGGAACAGCATCGACATATAGCAATCAAGCTCCGTGTTATGCGGTTCACTTTCCACAAGTTCTGCATCCGGGAAATCTTTCAATAGTTCACGGGCCACAAGGGTAACACAACGGGCACATTCAACCGGCCCTCGTCCGGCAGTAAGTTGTATATACTTCTTCATTTGGGGATGTCTTTAATATTTATACGTGGTTTGACCATTGTAATGACTTCGGCGGTCGGCTCAATCAGACGTAATATTTCCTCCATAGGTTTATATGCCTGTGGCGATTCATCAAGAGTACCGGGGCAAACAGATGTGGAGAATATACCGCTCATGGACTTTTCAAAATCGTCCATCCCGATATTCTTCTTGGCGGCGTTTCTTGACATGGCGCGTCCGGCTCCATGCGGGGCAGAACAGTTCCAATCGGTATTTCCTTTGCCTACACAGATGGCAATGCCGTCACGCATGTTGAAAGGCAAGCAAAAGCGTTCTCCTTCTTCAGCTTCAACTGCCCCTTTACGTAGCATGGGATAGTCTTCACATACAGAAATGTAATTGTGGGTGGTAAATATAGACTCCACACATTTTGCCTTGCAGAGTTTTTTCAGTAGGGCAAAAATACGATTACGGATGATATGATGATTATAGAGAGCATATGCCTGTGCCACAATCATATCGGACAGATATCCATTGAGCGAATCTCCCCACAGATAGCCGGTAAATTGCGCCCGTTTGGGATTCTGTGCAATGTTGTGCCAATGGTTGGCGACTTTTACGCCCACATTCCGAGAGCCGCAATGTATTGTAAGCCATCCTTCCAGTGTCTTGTCATCCTCTCCATATTCAATAAAGTGATTACCACCTCCGAGAGTGCCTAAACTTTTATAAAAGATAGCCTCTTGAAGCTTTATCCTGCGACAGAAGTCCGAAACAAAACGGGTATCTATGCGCGGCACTTCGTTAATCAGGTCAGGAGCAGATGAACGCGCTTTCTGGTATTGCGAATTGAGAAAGCGGAACAATTCTTTTTCGTTAAGGCTATTCTTTTCACAAATTTCTATACCAGTCGGAATAGTTCCACGTATTTTATGGTCAAGCAAGGCAAAATTCTCCGGTGTAACTACGGAAGAAAGTCTATGCATAGAAATGGTACATCCGATATCAACACCTATATGATCAGGATTAAGATATGTTCCAATCCTGTACGCCGTACCAACATTACAAGAATTTCCTGCATGGACATCAGGCATCTGAACTATTTTTACTGACTCGAAAGCAGGATGGTCGCATTGTTCCCTTACCCACTGCAAAGCGGCTTCTTCGATGTTCTCGGTGAATATTTCTGCCGATGTGTATTGTCCTGTGATTCTCATAATCTTACTTGTATAATTAAGCATGTCACTAATAGCTGTTGTCTGATAATCAAAATAAAGCCGTGAAATATTTTCACCGGATTTATATTCCATCATTTTTCTTTCTCGGAAAAGAATTGCTGTATTAGTCCCGAACAGATCGACAGACCTCATCCATACTAATTGCCAACGAGATAATAAAGGAGGTTTTGCCGATACTGGGACAATCACCGACTAATGTCAATTCCCCTTTTAGGAAATTGTTTCCGATAAAATTGTGACTAATCATATAATAGAATTTATTATACCATGAATAATACATTTAATATCAATAAGCTGCAAATTAGGAGCATTGACAAACCATGATGCATTAGGATAGACAATCTGAAATAATTCATAGCTTTTTTCTTGTTCTGGCAATGCTCCAAAGAAACCGTATGTATGCAGACGGGCATAATCGGGGACATTGTTCAAATCGCCCCATTTCACAAAGGGGTTAATCAAAATTTTCTTTTGCTGATGAAGGTTGATACAAGCCGTAGCCGATTCACTTGCGGCAATTATCCAGTCTGGTTTCTGTTCTGCAATAATCCTGCGAACTTCCTCGCAATAATCCGATTTATTCAAAGTATTGACTTCAATAAAATCGCCTATCCCTTCCAGAGCCACTTCATCCTTCAGCAATGAAAACATATAATCATTCTGTTGGTCTACAGTTGCCTTTTGGATGGAAAAAGGTGCCGGGAATATTAAAACTTTCTTCATAACTCAAATGGCATTTGCAAGGTTCAAATTGATTAATAATTCATTACCCGCATTTTTATCATTGTATTTCGGATATGAAACCACGAGACAGCGTTTGTGATATTTGCGTGCAA
>CALUJK010000084.1 GCA_944320945.1 uncultured Bacteroides sp.
CCGGTTTAATGCCGCCGATGGTACCCGGCGTATAGCGGACGGAACCGGATACCCAGCGCGACAAACCCTGCAAAGCCTGCACGCGATCGCGGTCGTCGGGCAACAGCATAGCGGCAATCAATTTGGCTTGCAACAAGGTGTTCCAAGAATCGAGCATCTCGTCACGCACCTCTGCACACGGCTGGCGCGTTTCTTGTAAAGCAGCCCAGAAAGCAAGTGTACGGATAATCTCATCCGCGTGAGATGACTTGCGGATGGCATTGCGCATCAGCCAGGCCGTAGTAAATATTTTGCGTATCTGATAGCCATAATGATGGTTGGTTCCCATACCGCTACCATAGGCAAAGCCTTGGTCAATGGCATATTCCCATACGGTGAAATAAGCTAACTGTCCTTCGTAAGACTTCTGGCAAATCGCCTCATAGGCAAAGCCTGTGAGCATGGCTTCCAAATCGTTCCATGAGATTTCCCCGTTTTTACGTTTCAATTCATCGGGTGCCAAGACAGGCGCTCCCACAAATCCGTCTCCCGAAGGTTCAATGGCAGCTTTCGTATATGTATTCCGCGCTTTCTTCACCGCACCGGTCACATCGGATGGCGGAGCCAATGCCTTATCCAGATTCTTCTCGATGGTTTCCAGGTCACGTTTCTGCTGATCGGTAAGTTTCTCGGGACGGGGAATGTCATACTTATATTGTTCCCATTCCCACACACGGCACCAGTGCCACAGGTCACGCCCCACAGCCAAACTGTTATAGTCCACCTGCATATCAGGTGTGGTACGCAGGTTCATGTTCTTCTCAAGCATTTTCCAACGGTCCAGATAAACCCGTCCTTTACGTTGAGGAGCTGTTAAACGACACGTTGTTAATTCAACGTTATCGGTAACATTGTCACCATGCATACTCTTAAAGCCTACCCAGCACGCACGCCAACCTTTCGAAGCCAAACGATAAGTAAATGAGTAGCGTACATTTCCCGATGCGTCGAAAAACTCGAAACGCAGGGAGTCCTGTTGCGGCTTTTCATTATAAAGCCACAACGTTGTGCCACACTTCTGCCAGTTCTTTTTCTCTAATATAATAGGGACATCCAAAGCGATGTTTACTGTACTTCCGGGCTGGAATTCCCATACCAAACTCTTTGAACCTTCCTTATAGTAACGGCCGGTTGTAGAGAGAGCTTTCTTTTCGGACGATGTAAAGCCTGCGGGCACACCCTCCTCAAAGCCGATGACTTGTGCGGCAGAAGGAAGAGCAGCCAGCAGGGCGAGGGATAAAATAAGATGCTTCATAAACTAATGCAGAAAAATGATACAATTACTGCTTTTCAATCCGAATATTCCGTATGGAAACGGTAGTATTCTGTGTATTATTGTAAAAATAGAAATTGATTTGCTCCACATCACTCGCATCAGATGCAGAAATTCCGTCATTTACCTCAAGATTAGTTGACCTCATTCCTGTAGAAGATTGGCTGAAATCAAAATAAATAGTATATTCTGTCCAAGTTGATTCAACACTTTGAGGATGCACCGTACGATCCCGGCTCGTTCCATCTGCATTTACAATCAGAAATCCTTTCGTATCCGTACTGTTACGAATAGCCGAAGCTATAGAACCGCCATCACTGCTCATAGCCTCAAAAGTCAGTCTGTAGACACCCATTTCGAACGGAGAAGCACAGTGATAACCAAACGAAGAATTATTCCAACCATTTCTTACCAGTGCCCCTCTTGCTGCCTGAATTTCATCCGAAGCAACACTGAGTGTGGTACCTACACCTGCACTGGTATTATCGGTATGTTCGCGATGGAACCAGAAGTCGTTCCGTCCGCTTAATGCCGTAGAAGTGGAATAGTTTACCAACTCGGTAAATGTAACGGATGCGGTAATGGGAAGCGTAAACGATGTCAATGCCTCTGCCTCTCCGTTCGTTACCTGCAATTTGGCTATTATAGCAAATCCTCCCTTCAGCGCCAATACAGATATATCGCGTGTATTGTCAGCCGTAGCACGGGTGGAAGCCGATGCAGGAGCAGTCACTGTCAATACGGCTATATTTGTGGAAACATCGGCTTCACTCAACGAAGCATGCCAACCGGTAGGGGCAGTCACAAGGGTCTGCTCAGCACCGTTTATATGCAAATTGAATGTCCGGGTCTCTCCATCGTCAAAACGTTGCTCACCCGTAATACTTTCATCAAAATAACAGTAGAAATCAGGTACAATAGGAATGCTGACAGTGGTTTCCCCATCTCCTAAAGTCAGTTCCAAAGAACTTCCGTCTTCAGACACTTCAGCAGAGGTAAACACTTGGTCGCCACTGGTAGCGTCATAAACGGCTTTCACATCGTTTCCTTCTTCATCTTTAACGCGTTCATAGGTGGCACCTTCATCATAAGAAATCTCCCAATAGCCGTCGGAGCTGACGCGGAAAAGCGGTGTGATGCCATCTTCCCCAATGGCAGCTACTCCTAAGGAAGTAAAGGTCTGTCCGTTGTCGTAGCTAACCTGCCAATTGCCATCGGTATCAATGCTCACTAAAGGAGCGTTGCCGAAACCTTCGGTCTTTTCTGCCAGTTTCAATACAGAGCCATCGCTCAATGTCAAGGTATACACCCCATCGGAATTTTCCACAGAGGTAATGATAACACCCTCTTGAAGCAAGATATGCAGAGCGGCCATGTTATCATTCAACATTTTCACTTTGTTCTCCAATGCGGTCACACGGTCATTCAATGAATCGATATCGCTCTCCAACGCATCGGTATCTTCACAACTTGTCACTACACATAAAGCCAATGCCATACATGCGTAACACACCATATTCTTTATTACATTTTTCATGATAGATATATATTAATGGTTATTATTTTAATGAACTAAGCCATGCCGGTACATATCCCAATCGACGTTTTAACTGGGCTTCGTAAAGCGAAGCAGGCTCGACGGCTGTACCTTGGCTCTCCAGACGCTTGATTTGTGCCTCGTCAAAAGTGATGCTTGTCCCATGAAAACCGACAATAATCGGCGGCATATTTCTCCACCAAATACTGCTAGAAGACCACCATACGAACTGATTATTCCAACCGGAATCATAAGTTACCCGCGTAGCTTTCATATTCCAAATAGTAAGGTCATTCAAATGGTTTGGCAATTGAGCCAAATCTCCACCTTGACGCCAAGGAATGAAAGCACCTGTACAATGGTCTATCAATGTAGCACGTGGTTGAGTGGCATGTGACTCAAAGCAAGCATCCCTACCCCAATTTACATTCCAGATAACAGCTCCTATACTCGGTTTGGATACGCCACAGGCATGATATTGACCGGCTCCTTCCATATATTCACCGAGTTCATTACCACCGGAATTTATGGCAATATAACCATTGCTAATGTCTGTCACATCCCCAATAAATACACGCGATGACTCTTGAGAACGAACGGCAGAATGCCCACGGTTGCCCGTAATGTTTATGGTATAAGCCGACACATTGGCACAGGTCACAATGGAAGCAGCCTCGCTAACACTTTCAAAGTCAACACGACGAATCCATGAATTAGTCAGACGAATGAAATTAATAGGCTTGAATGCTCCGTCATCCTCTGCACTGCCATGATGGCGGAAATCCTCTTTAGAATGTCCCAAGAACTTTAAATCTTCGACGCCGACATTCTCGTAATGTGGGAAACGCTGAATCTTCCATCCCCACCGGGCATCTACCGCACGCATAATAGGCTCTACAAAAGTAATCGTATTCCCACTGATAGATTTTACTTGATGTCTGTCATACACTTGCACACCATTTTCAAGCAATTCCGTCATGGTTGATTCCACGGTGTAAGGCGACAGTTCTTCGGCGATTAAATTCGGGCCATTATTTACTAAGGTAAGACATACCCAGTCACCGACAGAAATTTGTGATGTAGAAGCAACTTCCACAGAGAAAGTGCCTTTCGCCGCATCACCGGTCACATCTGTCAAATCAGATAATCCGCTATTATGCTTCATTTCCAGCATATTGGGAGTGCTCCACATATCATCTGTAGTGGCATTGTTCTTCACAGCCATTTCAATGATAGTCTTATCGGCTCCGGCTCCCTTTATTATCAGGTTCCCCATAGTAATACGCAATGTCTCAATGGTTTCATCGGGAACGTCAGAACCTCCACGCAAAATAAATGTTCCTTCAGGAAAATAAATAACGGCATTGGCATTGTTACCACTTATATAGTAACGAAGGCTCTTACCACCATCCTCCGTATTGGTTTCCGTACATCCCATAACATCTCTCAATATCGTACGAAGGGCTTGACGGTCGGACTTTCCATCATTGGCCACAGCACCATAGTCTTCTACATTATAAACCTTATAAATAGCACTGCCTTGCGCACCGCCAATTATATTTGCATTATAATAACGATTGCCATTGGCATCGGTTTGAGGATTATTAAAATCAATCACGACATCCGGAGGAGCAACTTCTCCATGCATATATCCCGCATAAGAGAAGTCCAAAAGCACATTGTTCTCAGAGCCCGTAACAAATTCAGTCCATGCCTGACATCCATCGGCTTCGGTTGTCAGGAAACGGGCTTTCAGTGTTGTTATACGAATATACTTTTCGGGAGAGGTAAGAATCAGGTTGATATCTTCAATCTTCTCGCTAGCATTAGAAGAAGGTGAAGTAACGGTCAACATATCTTCATCCAACTTTACCTGCCAGTTATCGGGAGCTTGAATCATCACATTGTCCACCTCGCTTTGTACTACCCTGAATTTCATGGTAGTAGACAAAGGAAAGGTTACGGCATCTCCAACTTCTTTTTCCGTTTCCATGTAATAAAGTTTAAGATAAAAAGTCTCTATTACCTGGAACGTATATTGCTCCCCATCAGAAGCAAGAGTCATACTAAGTGTACCATCTTTGTAGGAAATGTTACTGAATACAGAATTCATACCAGACTCAACTTTGGCCAAAGCATAAATTTTATCTCCATTTGCATCCAACAAATACTGATAGGTAGAACCGGCATCGTAACTCACTTGCCAATAACCATCAGTGGCAACACGCATCAAAGGAGTGACAATAGGAGTACCGTCATTTTTAGAAGGCAATGCGGTCAACGGTTTTCCTTCGTCATCAGTCATCGTAATATAAGTAGTACCGTCTGTACTATACTGCCAATATCCGTCTTCACTGATACTGATAAGAGGTAACAAACCGTCTATATTCTCACCAATCACTACCTCAAAAGACTGTCCGTCTGCCAACTCAATGCGATAGCCTTTGTCAATACCAGACACACCCACTATCGGAGTACCCGCCGACAGGTATTGCCAAGCAGCTACAGATTCATTCAATTGTTCAACGGCAGTTTCAAGCGCAGTAACGCGCTCTTTCAAGGAATCAGCTTGCGCCTGCAAGGCATCTATATCATCGTTACACGATTGCAACGGAATCAACAGCAAGGCGAAGCATCCATACACAAACATCTTAAAGAGATTCATACTTTCCATGGTTAATATGCTATTTTCAAGGTTATTGTTTCACTATTGCAAATATACGCAATAACAACCTCTTTAAGTACAAGAAATCATACAATTATTGGCAAAAATCATACATCATCTTCCTGCTTTTACACAGATGCAGATTAGCGGACGGTTCTCGTGGCAGCGGTATACATATATAGTAACACTAATTTTTCCACGAAACATCGCAGAAAAACAAATATTTCGTATTTTTGCACCCATTATTTGCGTAAATAAGTAAACAGTAGATAAAAACAATGGAATTAGCAAGCAAGTACAACCCTGCTGAAGTAGAGGGTAAATGGTATCAATATTGGTTAGACCACAAATTATTCAGTTCCAAACCAGATGGACGAGAACCTTATACCATCGTCATTCCGCCCCCCAACGTGACCGGTGTGCTTCACATGGGACACATGCTCAACAATACCATTCAAGATATTTTGGTACGTCGCGCGCGCATGGAAGGCAAGAATGCCTGCTGGGTACCAGGTACCGACCACGCTTCCATTGCCACCGAGGCCAAAGTTGTAAACAAACTGGCCGCACAAGGCATCAAAAAAACAGACTTAACCCGTGAAGAGTTTTTAAGCCACGCATGGGATTGGACGAATGAACACGGTGGCATCATCTTGAAGCAACTTCGTCGTTTAGGTGCGTCATGCGATTGGGATCGTACTGCATTTACGATGGATGAGGAGCGAAGCCGCAGCGTTATTAAAGTATTCGTAGACTTATATAATAAAGGTCTTATCTATCGTGGTGTGCGCATGGTAAACTGGGATCCGAAAGCCCTTACCGCACTGAGCGACGAGGAAGTCATTTATAAAGAAGAGCATAGCAAACTATACTACCTACGGTATAAAGTAGAAGGAGATCCCGAAGGACGTTATGCTGTAGTAGCTACCACCCGTCCGGAAACAATTATGGGAGATACAGCAATGTGTATCAATCCCAATGACCCTAAAAATGAATGGCTGAAAGGCAAGAAGGTCATCGTGCCGCTGGTAGGACGTGTTATCCCCGTCATCGAAGACGAATATGTAGACATTGAATTTGGTACCGGTTGTCTTAAAGTAACTCCTGCCCACGATGTTAATGACTATATGTTAGGCGAAAAATATAACCTGCCAAGCATTGACATCTTCAACGACAATGGAACGTTGAGTGAAGCGGCCGGTCTTTATGTAGGGATGGATCGTTTTGATGTACGCAAGCAAATAGAAAAAGATTTGGCCGATGCCGGTCTGCTGGAAAAGGTAGAAGCCTATACGAATAAGGTTGGTTTCTCTGAACGTACCAACGTGCCTATCGAGCCCAAACTCTCTATGCAGTGGTTCCTCAAAATGAAACACTTTGCAGACATGGCTTTGCCACCTGTCATGAATGATGAATTGAAATTCTATCCACCCAAATATAAGAATACATATAAATATTGGATGGAAAACATTAAAGACTGGTGCATCAGCCGTCAATTGTGGTGGGGACACCGCATTCCGGCATATTTCTTACCGGAAGGTGGTTTCGTAGTAGCTGAAAATGCAGAACTGGCATTGGCACTGGCTAAGGAGAAAACCGGAAACGAAAATCTGACCATCAATGACCTGCGTCAGGATGAAGACTGTCTGGATACATGGTTCTCCTCGTGGTTGTGGCCCATCTCACTGTTCGATGGAATAAATAATCCCGGAAATGAAGAAATTAAATATTATTATCCCACCAGTGATCTGGTGACAGGACCGGATATCATCTTCTTCTGGGTGGCCCGCATGATTATGGCCGGCTATGAATATATGGGTGACATGCCATTCCGGAATGTCTATTTTACCGGCATCGTACGCGATAAATTAGGACGTAAGATGTCTAAGTCTTTGGGGAATTCCCCAGACCCATTGGAACTGATTGACAAATATGGTGCCGATGGCGTCCGTATGGGTATGATGCTTTCTGCTCCGGCAGGTAACGATATTTTGTTTGACGATGCCCTATGCGAACAAGGCCGTAATTTCTGTAATAAGATTTGGAATGCATTCCGCCTTGTCAAAGGCTGGGAAATCAGTGCAGACGCAGAAATGCCGGAAGCAGCCCGTCTTGCCATCCGTTGGTTCGAAGCTAAACAAAATGCCGTAGCTGCCGAAATGGCTGACCTTTTCGGGAAATACCGTTTAAGCGAAGCATTGATGACTGTATATAAACTCTTTTGGGATGAATTCTCCGCATGGTATCTGGAAATGGTAAAACCGGCTTACGGACAGCCCATCAATAAAGAGGTATATGAACGGACTATCGAATTTTTCGATAATCTGTTGCATTTGCTTCATCCGTTTATGCCTTTCATCACAGAAGAACTGTGGCAACATATCTCCGAACGCAAAGAAGGAGAAAGCCTGATGGTGAATCCGCTTACTATTTCAGTCCAGGTGGACGAAACACTCATTCGCCAGTTTGAGGTAGTAAAAGAAATTATCGGAAACATCCGTGCCATCCGTTTGCAAAAGAACATTGCACAAAAAGAGGCTTTGGAATTACAAGTCATTGGGGAAAATCCCGTGGAAGCATTTACTACCGTTATCACTAAGATGTGTAATCTTTCATCCATCCATTGTGTGGAAACGAAGGCGGAAGGTGCCTCTGCATTTATGATAGGGACCACTGAATATGCCATTCCATTGGGTAACTTGATTGATGTTGATGCAGAAATAGCTCGTATGGAAGCAGAACTGAAACACAAAGAAGGTTTCTTGCAAGGTATTCTAAAAAAACTGAGCAATGAAAAATTTGTAAATAACGCTCCTGCTGCCGTAATCGAATTGGAACGCAAGAAACAAGCCGATACAGAAAGTATCATCAAATCTTTGAAAGAGAGCATTGCGGCACTGAAGAAATGAGACGACTACTCGCAGCCTTTTTTCTTGCCTTCTCTTTCATATTCCATGTGCAGGCATTTGTGCAAACGGAAGAAAGAAATGATGTGTCTGATTCTATCCGCATCAGTCTGTTGACGTGTGCGGCAGGAGAAGAGATTTATTCTCTATACGGACATACGGCTATCCGCTACGAAAACTTTTCGAAAGGCATAGATATAGTATATAATTATGGCGTGTTTGACTTTGACACGCCTAATTTTGCTTTGCGCTTTGCTTTAGGACAGACAGACTATCAACTTGGGAAGAACCGTTTTAACCGTTTTGCCGCGGCTTATGCTTTCTCCGGACGGGATGTGTACCAGCAAGTTCTCAACCTTACCACAGATGAGAAACTTCATCTTGTGGCATTGCTTGAAGAGAATTATCGTCCGGAAAAACGTATGTATCGCTACAATTTCTTCTACGATAATTGTGCGACCCGCCCGCGTGACATGATAGAACAGGCCATAAACGGTTCTATTCATTATGCGGAAAATGCTGTTTCACAAGACAAAAAGTATAGTTTTCGCGACCTGCTTCATCAATATAACAAAGAACATCCGTGGTCACGCTTCGGCATGGATTTGTGCGTGGGAAGTGAGGGCGACAAACCTATCACATTCAGGCAAATGATGTTCGTTCCATTCTACGTACAAGATTTTTTCAGAACAGCCCACATTACCAATAAAGAAGGAAATACACGCCCTTTGGTATTGTCTGAAGAAAAAATTGTAGAGGCAGAAGAAGTTTATTCTCCCATCGGCATTACTCCATCTCAAGTGGGATGGATATTTTTAGGATTTATATTAATTGTCACCGTCTATGGTGTGTGGAAACATCAAAGTTGGTGGGGAATTGACCTGATACTTTTCACAATAGCAGGAATAGCAGGATGTATCTTAACATTTCTTGCACTCCTCTCTGAGCATCCGGCAATGAGTCCGAACTATCTGCTGTTTGTCTTTCATCCGTTCCATCTGCTAACCCTTCCGTGGGTAATGCGGAATGCACGAAGGCACCAAATTTCATGGTATCTGTTAGCAAACGGAACTGTTTTAACTCTTTTTATAGTATTATGGAATGTAATTCCACAAAATTTTCCGCCAACCGTACTACCTTTGGCACTTTGTTTGCTGATACGTTCCATAAACAATATAATTATATCCCGATTATGAAGAAAGGACTGATAACTTCCATACTCGCCCTAACCTTTACAGGCGTGCAAGCTCAGCCGCTTCCTCCCGTACCTCGTCTGGTGGTAACACTTACCATCGACCAACTCCGTACAGACTATCTGGAAGCATTTTCTTCACTTTATAATGAAAAGGGATTTAATCGATTAATGCGTGAAGGAAAGGTATATTGCAGGTCTGAAATGCCTTTTGAAAAACCTGACCGCTCTTCAGCTGTGGCTTCAATATATACGGGTACTACCCCATCGGTACATGGTATTATTGCCAACCGCTGGATGATTCGTGAGACACTGCACCCGCGCAACTGTGTGGAGGATCCAAACTTTATGGGTAATTATACGGATGAAAATTCCTCACCCGCCCAGCTGCTTTCTTCTACAGTGACAGACGAATTGAAAATCGCTACCCAGAATAATGCACAAGTATATGCCATAGCTCCGACCAGAGATGCCGCCATTTTATCAGCCGGCCATGCCGGAAACGGTGCTTTTTGGCTCAATAAAAATACGGGAAAATGGTGTGGAACTACTTACTACGGAGAATTTCCCTGGTGGGTCAGTCGATATAATGACCAGCATTCACCGGATTTCCGTATGGAAGAAATGGAGTGGACTCCCCTCCACCCTATGAACAAGTATCGTTTTTTGCCAGATTGGCGTTCCATTCCTTTTAAATATCGATTTGCCTCTGAAAAAGAGAATAAATATCGTCGGCTTATCGTCAGCCCGCTTATCAACGACGAGATAAACGGACTGGTAAGTGAAATGTTAGATAAAAGTGCAATAGGAAAAGACAGCATTCCTGACTTTTTGGCATTGACTTATTACGGTGGCAACTATAACCACCGTACCACGCAAGAATGTGCCATGGAAATGCAAGATACCTATGCCCGATTGGACCGAAGCGTTGCTAACCTGCTTGACACATTAGATGCAAAAATCGGACTGGAGCACATATTTTTTTGCCTTACGTCCACCGGATACTCCGATCCTGATGGTGCAGATACCGGTTTATACCGCATCCCCGGAGGAGAGTTTTACCTAAACCGGTGTGCCACTCTGTTAAATATGTACCTGATGGCCTTATACGGTGAAGGTAAATATGTGGAAACTTATTATGACCAGCAAATATTTCTCAACCACAAACTGATAGAAAACAAGCAACTTCGTCTGCCCGAAGTACAAGAAAAAGCCGCAGAATTTTTAGTTCAGTTCAGTGGGGTAAGCAAAGTATATTCTGCCTACCAATTATTATTGGGATCTTGGTCTCCACGTATGGAAAACCTACGAAACGGGTTCCATCGAAAACATTCCGGTGACTTATTGATAGAAGTGTTGCCCGGCTGGACTATCATGCAAGAGAACGGCAATAATAATCGTGTAGTACGAGCTGCCCATATAGCCACTCCACTTATTTTCCTTGGCAGAGGAGTAAAGCCGGAAACCATTCGTATTCCTGTTGATGCAGCGCGTATAGCACCCACTTTAACAAGTGTGATGCGCATTCGTGCTCCCAATGCATGCACAGAAAGCCCTATCATATTTTAAGTGTTACAGATTTTACAGCAATTAATTTGTAAACAATCTGTACCTCTGCATAAATTAATCAGCTTTTGCGTGGTTTATCTGTACCAAAATCAGTACCTTTGCACGCATTGCGTACTTTATTTATCTATCAATCAGAAAAGAATAATAACATAAACAAAATTATAAAATGGGATTTAATGAATTTTTAAGTTCAATCTTCGGAAATAAATCGACCCGTGATATGAAAGAGATTCAACCGTGGGTCAATAAAATTAAAACTGCATATCCCGCCGTTGCGGCACTAGATAACGACGCATTACGTGCCAAAACAGCTGAGCTGAGAACCTATATACACGACTCTGCTGCCGCACAACATGCCAAAGTAAAAGAGTTAAAAGCCAGTGTGGAAAACACGGAATTGGAAGACCGTGAGTCGCTCTTTGCCCAAATTGACAAACTTGAAAAAGAAATACTTGACATCTACGAAAAAGCACTGGACGAAGTACTGCCCGTAGCATTCTCCATTGTCAAAGAGACAGCGAAACGTTTCACGGAGAATGAAGAAATCGTAGTCACAGCTACTGACTTTGACCGTGAACTGGCAGCCACTAAAGATTTTGTCCGCATAGAAAATGATAAAGCCATTTATAAGAATCACTGGATGGCAGGTGGAAATGAAATCACTTGGAACATGGTACACTACGATGTACAGTTGTTTGGTGGTGTCGTATTACACAAAGGTAAAATTGCAGAAATGGCTACCGGTGAAGGTAAGACATTGGTTGCTACCCTGCCAGTATTCCTGAACGCATTAACAGGTAATGGTGTACACGTGGTAACTGTTAATGACTACCTTTCTAAACGTGACTCTGAATGGATGGGACCGCTTTATATGTTCCATGGATTAAGCGTGGATTGCATTGATAAACATCAACCAAACTCTGAAGCACGCCGCCGTGCATATTTAGCAGATATCACATTCGGTACAAACAACGAGTTTGGCTTTGACTATCTGCGTGATAACATGGCTATCAGACCGGGTGATTTAGTACAGCGTCGGCATAATTACGCCATTGTCGATGAGGTTGACTCCGTATTGATTGACGATGCTCGTACCCCGTTAATTATTTCCGGTCCTGTGCCCAAAGGTGACGACCAATTATTTGAGCAACTCCGTCCATTAGTAGAACGTTTGGTAGAAGCACAGAAGAAATTAGCTACCCAATATTTGGCTGATGCAAAAAGACTTATTGCGTCCGAAGACAAGAAAGAACAGGAAGAAGGATTCCTCGCACTATACCGTAGCCACAAAGCGCTACCAAAGAACAAACCGCTTATCAAATTCTTGAGTGAACAAGGTATCAAGGCCGGTATGTTGAAAACTGAGGAAATCTACATGGAGCAGAATAACAAACGTATGCACGAAGTAACAGACCCGCTTTACTTTGTGATTGACGAAAAGTTGAACAGTGTAGATTTAACCGATAAGGGTGTTGACCTCATCAGTGGAAATTCTTCAGATCCTACGTTTTTCGTATTGCCCGATATCACGGCACAGCTTTCTGCACTTGAAAACGAAACCGGTCTAAACGAAGAAGAACGTCTGGCAAAAAAAGACGAACTTCTGACGAACTATGCGATCAAATCTGAGCGCGTACATACCATCAATCAATTGTTGAAAGCATATACAATGTTCGAGAAAGATGACGAATATGTCGTTATCGACGGACAAGTTAAGATTGTGGATGAGCAAACCGGTCGTATTATGGAGGGTCGCCGTTACTCTGATGGTCTGCATCAAGCTATTGAGGCTAAAGAAGGAGTAAAAATTGAAGCAGCCACTCAAACGTTTGCAACTATCACCCTGCAAAACTATTTCCGCATGTACCATAAGCTATCCGGTATGACCGGTACAGCAGAAACAGAAGCCGGTGAATTCTGGGACATTTATAAATTGGACGTAGTTGTTATCCCCACAAACCGCCCCATTGCCCGTATCGATATGAACGACCGCGTATATAAGACCAAACGTGAAAAATATAAGGCGGTCATTGAAGAAATCGAGAAAATGGTACAAGCCGGTCGCCCAGTATTGGTTGGTACAACTTCCGTGGAAATCTCCGAGATGTTGAGCAAAATGTTGACCATGCGCAAAATATCTCACAATGTACTGAATGCTAAACTTCACCAAAAAGAAGCTGAAATCGTAGCACAAGCCGGACAAAGCAGTATTGTAACGATTGCTACCAATATGGCCGGTCGTGGTACTGATATTAAACTGAGTCCGGAAGTGAAAGCTGCTGGTGGTTTAGCCATTATCGGTACAGAACGCCATGAATCACGCCGTGTAGACCGTCAGCTTCGTGGCCGTGCAGGACGTCAAGGTGACCCGGGTTCCTCTGTTTTCTTTGTATCATTGGAAGATGACTTAATGCGTTTGTTCTCATCCGACCGTATAGCCAGCGTTATGGACCGATTAGGCTTTAAAGAAGGGGAGATGATTGAACACAGCATGATATCCAAATCCATCGAACGTGCCCAAAAGAAAGTAGAAGAAAATAATTTTGGTATCCGTAAACGCTTATTGGAATACGATGATGTGATGAACAAGCAACGTACCGTAGTCTACACCAAGCGCCGTCACGCACTTATGGGTGAACGTATTGGTATGGATATCGTCAATATGATTTGGGATCGATGCGCTAATGCTGTCGAAGCTCCTGACTACGAAAATTGTAAGATGGATATGCTCCAAATACTTGCCATGGAAGCTCCTTTCACCGAAGATGAATTTAAGAGCGAAAAGAAAGATAAGCTGACAGAACGCGCATTTGATGCTGCCATGGAAAACTTCAAACGCAAAACAGAACGCATGGCACAAATCGCTTATCCTGTTATCAAGCAAGTTTATGAGACTCAAGGACACATGTATGAGAATATCCTTATCCCAATTACCGATGGCAAACGTATATATAACATCTCATGCAGTTTGAAGAGTGCCTACGAAAGTGAATGTAAAGAAGTGGTCAAAGCATTCGAAAAATCGATTCTTTTACATGTCATCGATGAAGCATGGAAAGAAAACCTTCGTGAATTGGATGAGTTGAAACACTCTGTACAAAACGCCAGCTATGAGCAAAAAGACCCGCTACTCATTTATAAATTAGAGTCAGTCAATTTGTTTGATACTATGGTGAACAAGATAAATAATCAGACCATCTCCATTCTGATGCGTGGACAAATTCCAGTACAGGAACCAAGCGAAGTACGCCAAGCCGCTCCGGAAAAGCGTCAAGACATGAGCAAATATCATGAGCAAAAGCAAGATTTGAATGATCCAAATCAACAAGCAGCTGCCCAGCAGGATACGCGTGAAAAGCCTAAACGTGAACCTATCCGTGTAGAAAAGACAGTAGGCCGCAATGACCCTTGCCCATGTGGAAGTGGTAAGAAATATAAAAACTGTCACGGACGTAACGCATGACAATAATCACATTTCTCTCAGCCCCGAACGGTTAAAACTGTCCGGGGCTTTTGTTTTATCCACCTAAAACCGTACTTTTGCTTGCGAGAAATAAAATAAAAAAGTATATGAGAAAATATATATTCCATAGCATATATATCGCCTGCTTCCTTTTATCCGGTTGCCAAAGTATGGAACAACTCTCCATTGACTATCTAGTTCCGGCAGATGTCAACTTCCCCCAAGAACTAAGACGCGTAGCCGTTGTCAACAACATGCCACAAAGACCGGACAGTACAAAAATTGTTCACACTCAAAAGGAAGCAGCTGAAGAATTCAACGAGATACTCTACACAGCTTCCTATTATGGCAATTCAACTTTGGCTACAGAGGCTTTGGCTGAATCTTTAGCTGACCAAAACTATTTCGACGAAGTAGTCATTTGTGATTCGGCTCTACGTGCCAATGACGTGCTTCCGCAAGCCAAAATTTTATCCGAGACCCATATCAATCATCTAACACAATCTTTAGACGTAGATTTTATTATCTCTTTAGAGGATGTCCGTCTTGACACAGAACGAAAAGTAGCCTATATGCCAGAATGGGGTGTATTCTACGGTACTGTTGACGTTAAAGCATACCCCACTATAAAAATTTACCTCCCCAGTCGCACTGTTCCAATGGTTACAGTCAATGGTTGTGACAGCATTTTTTGGGAAAAAGCCGGGAATACCAAAAACTACGTATTTTCTCATCTCATTCCTGAGAAAGAAATGATAAATCAAGCCTCACAATTTGCCGGAACTATTCCCATCAAGCACCTCCTCCCTTATTGGAAAACTGCGCGTCGTTATTACTTCACTGGCGGTTCGGTAAACATGCGCGATGCCGCGATCTACGCCCGTGAAAAAAACTGGTCTGAAGCAATTGCTCTTTGGAAACAACAATACAACACCCGTAAAAACAAGCAAAAGATGTATGCAGCTTACAACCTTGCTTTAGGCTACGAAATGCAAGATGACATCGCCACTGCTTGCGAATGGGCACAGAAAGCGCAAGAAGCGGCTTGTATAGTAGATGGAATAGACCCGAATCAACCGACTCGTGTTAATGCGTTAGATGTTCCCAACTATGTCATGACCACTCTCTATCTTAATGAACTGCGAGAACGAGAAGAAGGCAGAGCACGCCTAAATGCCCAAATGCAACGTTTCAACAACGATTTTTAATGAAATGTAAGTGCAATAACCTTTTTTTTGTTACCTTTGGGCAAGTAAAAAAAGAATACCATCATGAAACTCAGTCAATCATCTTTATCCACTATCGAAAACTCCATTCGGAAAGCCGTAGAGAGATATAATTGTCAGTATGAACAAACAATCATTACTGACATTCATCTGCAACCCAATCAAAATTCTGGCGAATTATTCATTTTCAACGATGACGATGAAGAACTGGCCAATACCGTGATAGAAGAATGGATTGCTTATGAGGATACAGATTTTAGTGAAGGAGTAGAACGGGTACTCACAACTTTGCTCAATGATATGAATTCTGCCGGCGCTTTCGAAAAGGTAACTATTCTAAAACCATTTTCTTTTGTCCTTGTAGATGATGAAAAAGAGACTGTAGCTGAACTTTTACTTATAGATGACGACACTCTGCTGGCAAACGATCCGCTCTTGAAAGGATTGGATGAGGAACTGGATGCTTTCTTGAAAGAACTTCTTGAGAAATAAAAACGTCCGTTTATCATAGGGAATATCTATCATCACAGACATTTCACCTATCGATTAAACAACTCGAATGTAAACTTACATCCTATTTCCCGGTATCCCCAATTGGCAAAAGAAGCAAATACACCAAAATCAAAGATATGGGTGCCAATACCATAGCCGAACTCTGCATAAGGCATTAAGTGTGGCATTAGCAAAAGATTGAAATAAAGACGCTCATTCAATACATACTGTGTATACTTCTTCAAATGTCTCATCAACAGGAAAGGTGCTTCATAGGTAACATGCCCGCGCAAGTATTCGCGCGAAGAGTTATACCAACGTCTGTCCAGCAGCTGAAATACTCCTCCTATTTCATCGTTCCATCCTACCGGCAAGTTAGAACGTGTAAAGTTTACAAAGTCCACGAAGTATAATTCCTCTTGATCTGTAAAAATTCCTCCCCCGACACGATAATACAAATTGCGCATAAGCCCCAATGGAATCTGATGCTGTACATCCAGTTCAATACGCTCATACTTTCCTGTGCTTTTCATTATTCCTTTGACACCCCTTTCCCAATCTATAGAGAAAGTAGGATACTGAGAATAAAGATTCACCTTACGCTTTCCATTCATATAGTAATACATACCGGGAGTCCACGACAACCGGACACGAGGAGCGAAACTAATATAAGTATGTCTAAACTTCTTCAACAGATCCATGTCATACCCCGGAGACTCTGGCGACGGATTAATAGTTCTTACTGCCGGTCGATCCGGATTAACCAATACAAACTGGGAACGTTCCGCTTCCGTACGCCTATGCATGGACAAACCTACATCCAAAGTCAATCCATTGACAATCTCCCAACTATGATATAAATGGAAATACAAATCCTTAAAATAATCAAGGTGAATCTTATTAAAATCAAAAATACTGTCAGGCATTGCCTTCAGTTCGTCCAAAATGTCGCTGCTATAAATGCGGTTTCCGTTTCCTATATTCAAATGTAAAGATGCACGCTTACTGGGCCAATACTCAAAATCTGAAACAACAGACCAATAAAACTCTTTCCGCTTAAAATTATACCCCACTTTCGGCACTATACGCAGAAGGCGATCGCCCGCAAAAAGACGATTATATTTAAATTCCTGCCGATAAGAAAATCCATTACTTTTACTGTAACTCAACAACAAAGGATTAATAAGCGGTGAACAACGCACACTTCCCAAATCTGCCAATTCTATTGTGTAACGGCTCACCAAAGCATCACCTAACTGCCCCCAAAACTCTAGTTGCTTACTTCGTGGTTTACGTTTATTAAAAAGCGTGTCACGCTTCAAAAAGAAATCCTCGTACAAAGAATCCTCCCGATGTGTTAGTGGAATAGGACGTATAGCATTAAAATAAGCCGTATCACGCCGACTGGTATTGGTGTCACACGTTAGCCGAAACGAATCAGACAAGTCATACTTGCTCTTTTCCTCACTCCAACGGAGTTGTTCAGTCATAATACTGCGATGATGAATGTCATGATAATCCAGCACTGCCGTATAACTTCCTTCCAACACATTCCCCAACAATTTAAAACGTCCGTCCAGTTCATAAAAGACAGGAAGAAATTCATCATCTGAATCCACCTCTCCCATCTGTACGCGATTGTTATAACGAAAAAGTTCCGAACGTCCCGAAAAGTTTATCTCGCGCACACTCCACACGTTGTCACTCACCACCAAATAACCATCCACCAACTGGAAGCTCTTACTTTTAGGCGTAAAGTGAATATAGAAACGCTGATTGTGTGACGCTCCCACCACCGAATCCAACCTATATTCATAATACTTCATTGCATTTGAAGCCAAAGGCGAGAGCAATTTATCGTAAAGTAGAGTCGTAGAATAAATATTAATGTGAAAATATTCAGGCAAACGCCCATCCATCATCCAGAATTCAGAAGCAGTACCAATGGAAGCCTTTACTTTTTGGTCGTAAATATCGGGAGCTGTGAAATGCAAATCACTATGCGTTTCCGTCAAATATTCCGTCACCCCCTTGCGAAGCCGGAACATGGAAGGGATGAAACGTATCAACCGATTTTTCTTAGGGATGTGCACACGTCCTTTGATATAAAGGCTGGCATCATATCGATCTACAATACTTTCATAGAGGGGAGCATAAAAGATTACCTGCTGCATAATGGAATCAGCCAGCGAATGACGAGCCGCATCCGTAGCCGGCAAAATCATACCACGTACCGGCATCACGAATGCCTCCCCAAGCAAACCCATACCTATTATTATATATAGCAACAGATGTCTCAAAACCTCGTTCGATTTACGTACGATGGAACAAATATAAGGATTCCTTGCAATGAAAACAGACGATGAAGCGTGAAAAATTGATAATAGCAGCACCATAAATGTTTTTCATCGACAAAAAGACAAAAAAACGAACTGTATAAAAAATAAAAGGAATTCTTTTGATACACTCCATATCATCCCTCAGTATAATGCAAATTTAATATAAGTTATACCTCTTCCACAACACCTTCTGACGGGGATGACTACGAGACATGTTTGGAACATTGACAAAAGGGCTTTCACCCATGGACCGAACGTGTCTCGTGGTAGCGGCATACATATATGGCTGTCATCGGAAAGAAACGAGATACATTATTGGGGCTTTATTTGGCAAGCGTGTGGTAGATTGAGAGAAAAAACGTACTTTTGTGCCAATAAATCATCAAAAAGATTAGACCGACATGTCAAAAATGCGTTTCTTTGCTCTTCAGGAGCTGGCTAATCGCCGCCCGCTGGAAGTAAAAATCCCTTCCGAAAGACTGTCTGAATATTACGGCAGTCATGTATTTGACCGTAAAAAGATGCAGGAGTACCTGCCGCGTGAAGCATACCGCGCTGTCATTGATGCCATAGAGAAAGGCACACCCATCAGCCGCGAAATGGCCGATCTCATTGCCAACGGCATAAAAAGTTGGGCAAAAAGCCTCAACGTTACTCACTATACACACTGGTTCCAACCCCTGACAGATGGTACGGCAGAGAAGCACGACGGATTCATTGAACTGACGGACGAAGGAGATGTTATCGAACGCTTCTCCGGCAAATTGCTCATACAGCAAGAACCAGACGCATCGTCATTCCCCAACGGAGGTATCCGCAACACATTTGAGGCACGCGGATATACGGCATGGGACGTATCGTCTCCCGCGTTCGTGGTAGACACTACACTTTGTATTCCCACCATCTTCATATCCTATACAGGCGAAGCATTGGACTATAAGACACCTCTACTTAAAGCACTTGCCGCTGTTGATAAAGCAGCCACAGCCGTATGTCAATTGTTCGACAAGAACATCAGCCGAGTTTATGCCAATCTGGGCTGGGAACAAGAATATTTCTTGGTAGACCTTGCCCTCTACAATGCCCGTCCTGACCTCTGCCTGACAGGCCGTACATTGATGGGACACTCATCTGCCAAAGACCAACAATTGGAAGACCATTACTTTGGCTCTATCCCGCCCCGCGTCACCGCATTCATGAAAGAATTGGAAGTGGAATGCCACAAACTCGGCATCCCTGTCAAGACCCGTCACAACGAGGTAGCACCCAATCAGTTTGAGTTGGCTCCTATCTTTGAAAATGTCAATCTGGCCAATGACCACAACCAACTCGTCATGGACTTGATGAAACGCATCGCCCGTAAACACAACTTTGCAGTCTTACTGCACGAGAAACCTTACAGCGGTGTAAACGGAAGTGGTAAACACAATAACTGGTCGCTCTGTACGGACACGGGTATCAACCTTTTCGGTCCCGGTAAAAATCCAAAGAGTAACATGCTTTTCTTGACGTTCCTTGTGAACGTGCTGATGATGGTGTACAAGAATCAGGACTTGCTGCGTGCTTCCATCTCAAGCGCCGGTAACAGTTACCGCTTGGGAGCAAACGAGGCACCACCCGCTATCCTTTCCATCTTCCTCGGCAAACAACTGTCAAACATCTTGGACGAAATCACCCGACAGGTTAGCAACAGTAGTATGACAGCCGAAGAAAAAACAACGCTAAAACTAGGTATCGGGCGTATTCCTGAAATCCTGCTTGACACGACAGACCGCAACCGTACATCGCCTTTTGCTTTCACAGGTAATCGTTTTGAATTCCGTGCGGCAGGTTCGTCTGCCAACTGTGCTGCTGCTATGATAGCCATCAATGCAGCAATGGCTAACCAGTTAAACGAATTCAAAGCCTCCATCGACCGCTTAATCGAAGAAGGAGTCAGCAAGGATGAGGCTATCTTCCGTATACTAAAAGAAACCATCATCGCTTCTGAGCCTATCCGTTTCGAAGGCGACGGATATAGCGACGAATGGAAACAAGAAGCAGCCCACCGCGGACTGACCAACATCTGCCATGTACCTGAAGCATTGATGCACTACACAGATGCACAATCACGTGCCGTATTCATCGGTGAACGTATCTTCAACGAAACCGAGTTGAACAGTCGTCTTGAAGTAGAATTGGAGAAATACACCATGAAGGTGCAGATAGAAAGCCGTGTATTGGGCGACTTAGCCATCAACCACATCGTGCCTACTGCCGTCAGCTATCAAAACCGCTTACTGGAGAACCTACGTGGTTTGCGCGAAACCTTCTCACCTGAAGAATATGAAGAACTGAGTGCTGACCGCAAGGAACTGATTCGTGAAATATCACATCGTGTCACCGCTATTAAACGACTGGTGCGCGAAATGACCGAAGCACGCAAAGTGGCAAATCACATGGCACACTACAAAGACCGCGCTTTTGCCTACGAAGAAACAGTACGCCCCTATTTGGAAAGCATCCGCGACCACATCGACCATTTGGAAATGGAAGTAGATGACGAAATATGGCCATTGCCTAAATATCGAGAGATGTTATTTACGAAATAATAAAAGAAAGCCAATGGGGCTGAACTGTTGAATAACGCATACACGATTAATATGAATAGAATATATCTCAAACCGGGTAAGGAGGAATCGTTGAGGCGCTTCCATCCGTGGGTATTCTCCGGCGCCATTGCCCGCATTGATGGTTCGCCAGAAGAAGGCGAAGTGGTTGAAGTCTATACTTCGCAAAGCATGTTTATTGCAAAAGGACACTATCAGATAGGTAGCATAGCCGTGCGTGTACTCACATTCCGGCAAGATGAGAAGATAGATGCTTCGTTTTGGGAACGCCGGCTTAAAGTGGCCTACACGATGAGAAAGGCTATCGGTGTAGCTCAAAGCAGTACGGACAGCCCGGCTCCCCTACCCAACAACACGTATCGATTAGTACATGGAGAGGGAGACAACCTACCCGGATTGGTTGTTGACATCTATGCCCGCACCGCTGTTGTACAGGCTCATTCTGCCGGTATGCACTTAGAACGTATAGCCATAGCCAATGCTTTAATGAAAGTAATGGAAAGCGAAGTGGAGAACATCTATTATAAATCTGAAACAACCCTTCCCTACAAAGCTGACCTATATCCAGAAAACGGTTTCCTGGTGGGAGGCGACGAAAACAACATTGCCACAGAATATGGTCTGAACTTTCACATTGATTGGCTGAAAGGGCAAAAGACCGGTTTTTTCGTGGATCAACGCGAAAACCGTGCCCTGTTGGAGCGCTATGCCGCCAGACGTTCAGTGCTAAATATGTTCTGCTACACTGGAGGATTCTCGGTCTACGCCATGCGTGGTGGCGCTAAATTAGTGCATTCGGTAGATAGTTCGGCTAAAGCCATCGACCTGACTAATCGTAACATGGATCTCAACTTCCCGAATGATCCGCGTCATGCAGCCTTTGCCGAAGATGCCTTTAAATATCTTGACCGCATGGGCGATCAGTATGACCTCATCATTCTGGATCCACCGGCTTTTGCCAAACATCGCGATGCCCTACGTAACGCATTGATGGGGTATCGAAAACTCAATGCCCGTGCTTTCGAAAAAATTCGTCCGGGAGGTATTTTATTCACTTTCTCCTGCTCCCAAGCAGTCAGTAAGGAACAATTCCGGACAGCAGTATTCACAGCAGCGGCTTTATCGGGACGAAGTGTACGTATTCTGCATCAACTTACCCAACCTGCCGACCATCCCGTTAACATCTATCATCCAGAAGGAGAATACTTGAAAGGATTGGTATTATATGTAGAATAAAAGACTTTTTACAGCAAAACATATAAACAATGTTAATAAACAGAAGATTTTTCTACAAAATTGTATGTTGTATAACATAAAACCTATATCTTTGCATCGTGTTTTTCATGGTATTAGATTTAAGGTTAATAAAGATTGGGTGTCTGGGATAGATACCCTTCTTTTTTATATACCTATACTAATAAATCTACGCCTCATCTATCATCTGTTTTTCTCTTCCCCAAAGTACAGTTTTCTCAAGAAATTTCTTACATTTGCAAGCGGGTAAACAGCTACACCCACACTTAAAGATGAGCTTATGAATTACATCAAACTTCGTTTAATCATCATGAACTTCCTGCAATTTGCGGTGTGGGGTTCTTATCTCACTTCCATGGGAAGTTATTTGGTACAGGTAGGACTAGCTGAGCACATTGGTATGTTCTACGCCATGCAAGGAATTGTTTCTTTATTCATGCCTGCATTGTTGGGCATTATTGCCGACCGATGGATACCGGCACAGCGACTGCTCAGTATAAGCCATTTGACGGCAGCTTTCTTCATGGGTGCTGCGGGTTGGTATGGCATGTCTCACGGAGCCGGAGACACATCGTTTGCACCGTTGTTTACGTTCTATTCATTAAGTGTAGCATTCTATATGCCAACCTTGGGACTGGCCAATTCTGTTGCCTATACAGCTCTTGATAAAGCCAACCTTGACACAATCAAACATTTCCCACCTATCCGTATCTTTGGTACCATCGGATTTATCTGTGCCATGTGGACGGTAGATTTACTGGGCATACAAAATACGTACGGACAATTCTTTGCCTGCGCTGTCATCGAGTTGGTATATGGTGTTTATGCGTTAACCCTGCCAGCATGTCCCGTCAATAAGATACAAAAAGGGAAAACAGTAGTCGAGGCTTTGGGCCTACGCGCTTTCACATTGTTCAAGCAAAGAAAAATGGCTCTTTTCTTCATCTTTTCCATGCTGCTGGGTGTATCACTGCAAATTACGAACGGATTTGCCAATCCCTACATCAGCAGTTTTGGAAGTTTACCGGAATATGCCGACACATTTGGAGTACAACATGCCAATATACTGATTTCATTGTCACAAATGTCGGAAACGTTGTGTATCTTATTGATACCTTTCTTCTTGAAACGTTTTGGCATCAAGCAGGTCATGCTCATTGCTATGCTTGCATGGGTATTACGATTTGGGCTGTTCGGTGCAGGAAATCCGGGTGATGGTGTATGGATGTTTATATTATCCATGATTGTATATGGTGTGGCATTTGATTTCTTCAATATTTCAGGTTCCTTGTTTGTAGATAAAGAAACAGACAAAGATATACGTTCCAGCGCCCAGGGATTGTTTATCATTATGACCAACGGGCTGGGAGCTACTATCGGCACTTTAGGAGCACAAGCGGTGGTCAATTACTTTGTTGACTTCCAAAGTGATATTCCTCAAGTGGAACAATGGCAAGCTGCATGGTACACGTTTGCAGCGTATGCACTGATTGTAGCTATCGTCTTTGCGTTTACTTTCAAATATAAACATTCTCCTCAACATGACACGAAACAAGATTGAGCTGCAAGTACTCAACATATCGAACAGCCAAGCACAAGCCGGTGCCTATGCATTAGTCATGGGAGAGACCAACGGCTCCCGGCAACTGCCTATCATTATAGGTAGTGCGGAGGCACAAGCTGTTCTTATAGAATTGCGCAAGATCGTTCCGCCGCGTCCAATGACGCATCATCTTTTTGCTTCCATCCTCGAAGCGTTAGGTGTCAAACTATTGCGGGCACTCATATATCGGGTGGAAAACGGGATATTTTATTCATATATCTATCTTAAATCGAATGATGCCATCATACGTGCAGATTCACGCACCAGTGATGCCATTATCTTGTGCCTGCACACCAATGCCCCCATACTTATATACGAAGACATCTTAGAAGCAGAACGGATGAGGGCAGATAATGATCCCTACTCCTCACCCAGACAAGATATTCACTTTGATCCCGATGAATTGTTGCAAGAAGAAAAGCTGGACAATTTGAAAGTTGCACTGCAACGTGCCATTGATGAAGAGAACTATGAACAGGCCGCTCAACTGAGAGACCAAATCAACCAAATGGAAAAGCAACAAAAAGAATAAACTACATGCATCTATTTTATACTCCCGATATTTTATCTTGCACAGAACTGCCAGAAGAAGAGGCTACTCACGCCCTGCGAGTATTACGCTTACAATCCGGCGACCTAATCACCTTGACCGATGGAAATGGAAACTTTTATCAAGCTGAAATAACTACAGCCTCCCATAAACGATGTCTATTGCGCATTTTAGAAACAACGCCGCATCCACCTTTGTGGAAAGGACATCTGCACATTGCTTTAGCACCAACTAAAAATATGGATCGCATGGAATGGCTGGCAGAAAAAGCTACGGAAATCGGTATTGATGAACTGAGTTTCTTAAACTGCCGTTTCTCAGAACGTAAGATTATCAAGACCGAACGCATCCGCAAAATCATGATAGCCGCCATCAAGCAATCCCTCAAAGCACGCCTGCCACAAGTGAATGAGATAGAAGATTTCAATCATTTCGTAACCCGTCCTTTCAACGGGCAAAAATTTATTGCCCATTGTTATGAGGGTGACAAGCCTTTCCTGCCAGACGTGCTTCATCCCGGCGAAGATGCATTGGTACTTATCGGTCCCGAAGGTGACTTCAGTGAAGAAGAGGTACAAAATGCCATAGCCAATGGTTTCCTTCCCATTAGCCTGGGACGCTCCCGACTACGTACTGAAACAGCAGCCCTTGTAGCCTGTCATTTACTAAACTTATCAAACCAATAATTTACAATATGCAGCATTCATCCATCTACGCACTTTTCATACGTGCATTACCGTTCATATTTACTATACTATTCAGTGCTTGTTCTCAAGAAGTAAAGAAAACTGAATATACCCATACCATACCAGCCGATGCCACTGAGGTATCGGCAATCAATCTCAATGCATTGGCTGAAAAAGCCGGTTTCAAAGAAGGAGCCAATTCCAATCTTATACAAGAACTCACGAATCTGTTCTTAAAGAGTAGTTCTCCTACACTGTCACAAGAAATAGAAAAATTAATCACCCACACAAAAGAAAGTGGTATAGATTGGAATGCACCTGTTTACGTTTTCAAATCACCTACCCTCAACACTACCGCCTGCGTAATTAAAGTCGTCAATTTGGTAAAGCTGGAGGCACTGATTCAGATGCTGGCCAAAGAAAACATCTGCACACTCCCTGAAAAAAGAGACCAATACCAAAGTTGTGAAATAAAAAACGCCAATATATCACTTGCCTACAACGACGGCACTATCCTAATGGTATATGGCACTACTCACGACCAATTGACAAAACTCACTCCTGCCATTACCAGACTAATGGGACAATCAGCCGATAAAAGCATACATTCCGTTCCTCACTTCAAACAAATGATGGAACAGACCGGTGATATTCGCGTTCTTGCCACTCCCGATGCTTTACCCATTGATATACGTGGCGTACTGAATTGGCCGCACGGAACACGGCTGACCGGTTACCTTTTATTCGAAAACGGACGAATCTACGCTATGCTGCAACGAGCCGGTTTCCAAGGAAAAACACAAGAGAGCAACCAGCCTTTCCATCCCCGCAATTCACATGAGTTACAACAGGCCATGATGAGTATGATGCACGGACAACCTTTTAACATCGAGCTGAGCAGCGATGAGCTTCTCACCTTGACAAATCTCCGTGTACTCATGGAATTTTCTCCCAATGACTCCACCATCCGTTCCCTCTACCAACTCATTCAAATGGTGGAAGTATTAAATTTGCGAGGCGACAACAATCGGACAACATTCACAGTCGTACTAAGCGAGAAGAACCAAAACGCACTTAAAACTTTGGTTGACTTCGCCAAACAATTTATCGGATTATAAGTAGATTCATCCCATGAATAGCATCCACTTCCAGCAAGTTTTACCGCAGGTATTTGCCAATCGGGACACAATCACGTCGGGCATCTGGCATCAAGATATCACATTTCAAAAAGGAAAAAGTTACCTGATAGAAGCAGCTTCGGGCACAGGAAAGTCTTCGCTCTGTAGCTATATCTACGGATACCGGAACGACTATCAAGGCATTATCAATTTCAATGAACGTAACATCCGCTCACTCTCCGTCAAAGAGTGGATAGATATCCGTAAACTCTCACTCAGCATGCTTTTTCAAGAGTTGCGTATCTTCCCGGAGCTTACAGCACTTGAGAATGTTTTATTGAAGAACAGACTAACGAACTATAAGCGAAAGAAAGACATCCTCACACTCTTTGAAGCATTCGGTATCAGTGATAAACTCAATGAAAAAGCCGGGCAACTTTCATACGGGCAGCAACAGCGCATGGCGCTTATTCGTTGCCTATGCCAGCCATTCGACTTTATCTTATTGGATGAACCTATCAGCCATTTGGACGAAGAGAACAATACTATCATGGGCCGTTTACTTATCGAAGAAGCTAATCGTCAGGGTGCAGGTATTATTGTTACCTCTATCGGGAAACATTTAAACTTAGAATACGATTATACTTTTACTCTTTAATCCCATATAAAACTTCAAAATAGTAATATAAATGCAACTTTGTGCATATTTTTGTCACATTTGTGCAACAGATACATTTTTTCTTCATATATTTGTGCTGTAAAACACAGTTTTGCAGCAGCTATGGTAAAAGTGAACCTATCCGACATAAATGTGTCCGAACTGATAGCCGATATATGGACACCTCTAAATGACGAGCAAAGACAAATTTTGGCAAGTAGCTTCACGCTACAAACCTACAAAAAAAATGAGGTCATTCATTGCGAAGGTGAGACCCCAACTCACTTAATGTGTCTGCTCAGTGGCAAAGTAAAAATCTACAAAGACGGTGTCGGGGGACGAAGCCAAATCATCCGCATGATAAAACCCGTTGAATATTTCGGTTATCATGCTTATTTAGCTAAGAAGGACTATGTTACTGCTGCTGCTGCATTCGAGCCATCCGTCATTTGCCAGATTCCAATGACAACTATCACGACATTGATTACCCAAAACAATAACCTTGCGATGTTTTTCATCCGTCAGTTATCCAACGATTTATGTGTAGCGGATGAACGTACTGTCAATCTGACTCAAAAACATATACGCGGACGTTTGGCTGAATCTTTGCTTTTCCTTAAAGAGAGTTATGGATTGGAAGAAGATGAATCTACCCTAAGTATCTACCTTTCACGCGAAGACTTGGCTAATCTTTCCAACATGACTACTTCTAACGCTATCCGTACCTTATCACAATTTGCGTCCGAACGATTGATAGCTATCGACGGACGCAAAATTAAGATTATTGACGAAGATAAATTAAAGAAGATTAGCAAGATTGGCTAAATACCTCTCCACTTCTATAGCTGCTTGGCAACCACTGGCTGCTGCTGTTATGGCCTGACGATAATGTGGGTCAGCCACATCACCGGCAGCAAACACACCGGGTATCTTTGTGCAAGGCGTACCGGGTTTCGTCATAATATAACCTACCTCATCTGTTTCTAAATACTCCTTGAAAATATCCGAATTAGGTTTATGACCAATGGCCAGAAAGAACCCGTCAATAGCCAAATCATACCGTTCCTCATCGGCCTCTCCCATTCGTTTTACCAAGTGAACGCCCTCTACCCCATTCTCACCAAACAGGCCAACAGCATTATGCTCGAATAAAATTTCTATCTTCTCATTATTCATCACGCGAGCCTGCATCACTTTCGATGCCCGCAGATAGGGCTTACGCACAATAAGATATACTTTCGACGCAAGACCCGCCAAATAAGAAGCCTCCTCACAAGCAGTGTCTCCACCGCCTACTACAGCCACCACTTTTTTACGGTAGAAGAATCCGTCACATGTAGCACAGGCACTGACACCCATACCCGCATACTTCTTTTCATCTTCCAGCCCCAGATACTTGGCTGTAGCACCTGTTGCTATGATGACAGTCTGCGCTTCAATGACTTTCTCATCATCAATAGTTATCTTATAAGGAGCCTTGCTAAAGTCTGCCATTGTAGCCACTCCATTACGGATATCAGCGCCAAAACGTTCAGCCTGTTTACGCAAATCTTCCATCAGTTCCACTCCACCAATACCCGAAGGATAACCCGGAAAGTTCTCCACTTCCGTAGTTATAGTTAATTGGCCTCCGGGCTGCATACCCGAATAAAGTATAGGAGACAAATTGGCGCGTCCTGCATAAATAGCTGCTGTATATCCGGCCGGGCCGGAACCAATAATCAAACACTTTGTCTTTTCAGTTTCCATACATTTTGAGTTTGTATAATATTACAATATTCACATAATCCACCTCACGATATTATCGGCATCACCGCAAATCTATCACTTCCACACCAGGATGTTTCTTCGCATCAAATACGAATGAGGAATCCACATATTTCTGTCCGGTCCGATAATTGCTAATGACTATTTCCGTCGGTTCCTGATATCCCCGATACAACATCTCAATGTTGACCGGACGATACTCAGATTTCGTAACGATAAGCGTCATGCCTTTTACTTCCGCATCCCCCACGGCCGTCATCACCACCTTATACGTATTGGCATCCGTACCCGGTTCCAGCGCCAAACAATAACCATGCTTGTAAAGCGAAAGCCACGCATAAGGATGAATACTATTCAGCTCATCCGCCGTCGGTTCAGTGATATTCACCTCATTATTTGCTTCCAAGTAACTCCATTGCGTTTTACCGTCAAACCACGTAGTAATGCCTCCCGTCCGAAGTTCAAATTTCTCCCCTTTCAGACGAATCGTCCCTTTTGAATTTCCTTCAGGAGCATGAACCGTAAATGCTATTTCCACCCCGCCAGCACGATAGAAAGACTCGGCCATACGGTCAAGCACAGCACGGGCATCCGATGTCTGAGCCATCAAAGGCAACAAGCCGATAACTCCTAATATTATGCAGTTTATCAATCTCTTCATCATGGCAAGTTATTTAAATAATCCTCCAATGACACCAAATCGGCAAAATACACATCGCGCGGTTTGGCACCTTGTGCCGCTCCAACAATATTTGCCTTTTCCAGCTGGTCCATAATGCGCCCTGCACGATTATAGCCAATAGAGAACTTACGCTGAATCAACGACGTAGAACCCTGCTGATGAGTTACTATCAAGCGCGCAGCATCGTCAAACAACGGGTCGCGATGCTTCAGATCCGCTTCACCGATACTGCTTTCACTGCCCTCATTTTCCGGTTCCGGCAATAAAAATGCTGTAGGATATCCTTGCTGACGAGAAATGAATCTCGTAATCTCTGCCACCTCCGGCGTATCAATAAAGGCACACTGCACACGGACGGGATCAGCTCCTTGTAAGAACAACATATCTCCACGACCTATCAACTGATTAGCACCCGGGCGGTCAAGAATCGTGCGCGAATCTACCATAGCCGACACACGGAAAGCTATACGTGCCGGGAAGTTTGCTTTAATAGTACCCGTGATAATATTCGTCGTCGGTCGCTGCGTAGCAATAATCATGTGGATGCCCACGGCACGCGCCAACTGTGCAATACGGGCTATCGGCAATTCCACATCCTTACCGGCAGTCATAATAAGGTCACCAAACTCATCTATCACAACCACAATATAAGGCATATATCGATGTCCCTTTTCCGGATTTAGACGGCGGTTGATAAATTTCTCATTATACTCCTTTACATTGCGCACATGAGCCGTTTTCAACAAATCATAACGAGCATCCATCTCTATACAAAGAGAGTTCAGTGTCTGCACCACTTTCGTCACATCGGTGATTATAGGCTCCTGCTCATTCGGCAATTTAGCCAAATAGTGATGTTCTATAACGGAATAGATGCTAAACTCTACTTTCTTAGGATCTACCAACACAAACTTCAATTCTGACGGATGCTTCTTATACAACAGTGAAGTAATAATAGCATTTAGTCCGACAGACTTACCCTGACCGGTAGCACCGGCCACCAACACGTGAGGCATCTTTGCAAGGTCCACCATAAACACCTCATTCGTAATGGTCTTACCCAAAGCAATAGGCAGGTCGTAGGTGGACTCCTGAAATTTCTTGCTACCTATAATACTCTGTCCCGATACAATCTTCGGATTGGAATTCGGCACTTCGATGCCAATAGTTCCTTTTCCTGGAATAGGAGCAATAATACGGATACCCAAGGCAGACAGACTCAATGCAATATCATCTTCCAGTCCTCGAATCTTGGAAATGCGTACCCCCTGTTCCGGCGTAATCTCGTACAACGTCACTGTGGGTCCCACAGTCGCCTTAATGGTACTGATTTCAATTCCAAAACTACGTAGCGTACTAACTATTTTATCCTTATTCGCATTCTGTTCATCCATGTCAATGGTGGGACCATTGTCGTCGTAATGCTTCATCAAGTCGATGGTAGGGAAATGATAATTCTCCAAATCAAGACGGGGATTATACGGTTCAAGCTCCGGACCGGTATATTCTTCATCTTCATTAGCCTCTATTTCGAAACCGACTTTCGTTTCCTCTTTGTTGCCTGTTTCCGTAGAATGGTCGGCTACCTCATCTTCCACAGTCGGTTCTATAATAATTTCCACTCCATTTCCACTGCGAGAAGTCTCATGCTCCGTTGGCGGATCGCTCGGTTTTAAAACAATCGTAGTAGCTTCGCTATCCTCGGGCTGTTCTTCCTTCAAAGATTCATCCGAAACAGGTGACTCGGCAGGCGTTTCATCAGTAGCCGGTGTTTCGGTCGAAGTTTTCTTTCCCGGTGCTGTCCACGAGTCTGTAAACTCTTCCGGTGTCTCTCCTTCGCTTGATACGGGCACCGCTCCGGCTGCCTTATGCCGCCGCAAGAATCTCAACGAAAATAGCTCACGCAACCACACTACCGTACGCGCACTGACATATATCAAAAAGCAAAGTGCCGTTGCCAGCAGCAACAACCACACACCGGGTACGCCTATCTGCGACACCAGCCAATTACTTACATTATATCCGTGTCTGCCACCCAAGTAAAGGAATGTATCTTCGTACTGCCGCACAAACACGAAACCGAAAAATACCGAAAACCATACCAACAACAACGAGCAACCGACAAACCATTTCCACAGTCTGACCTGACGGCGCACCCGCATCAGCTTTATCCCCATCACCCCCAAAAAGAGCACAATGAAGAACGACGACACCCCGAAACATTCGTTTATGAAGAAATTAGCCAACTGTGCCCCACGCGAACCGGCATAATTCTGTACCCCATTATTCACAGAGGCCAAGCCAGCAACATCACCATTTGTCAACACACTTTGATCTGCCGCTCCCGTAAAGAAGAACGACGAAAAAGCCAGCAACATGTACACGGCAAACAGCACCATTATCAGTCCGATAATAAAATGCACAGTGTCGTTTTTCAATATGGCCGCCACATTACCAAAAAAAGAGAAGGATTTTTTTTTCTTTTCCATTTATCGTATATATAATAATATGTGCAATTAACCTCACTCCACACAGAAAGGCGGTACAAAGATACGATTAAATGAAGAATGAAGAACGAGGAATGAAGAATTATTTACGGCTGAAAGGAAATAGCATACGAATATACAGACATAACAATACGAGCAAAAAACTTTACATAGTCTTTTTTAATATCCCCCCGTCAGAAGGTGCTCTGACGGGGGTAACCGCCATGTATATTTGGAGCACGAACGAAAGCCCTTCGGAACGTGCTTCAAAAGGCTTTCGTTCGTGCTCCAAATATACATGGCGGTCATCAAAGAAAAGCGAAGTACTTTATTTTGACATATACCAAGGTTAAAAGCAGTGTTAACGAACGAAAAAAGACGGGAACCGTCTTCCCTTTCACGTTTTTTTAGAATCGACATAGAGTGTTATTCCAATGGATTTCATATTTTTGTAAATATATATTATATTACAAACACAAAAAGAAAAAAACGATGAAGAAAATTACATTAATCTTTGCATTAGTAGTATGCTGGCTAAATGCCACATGGGCTCAACAGCCCGTACCCGTAAAACCCCGTATCATTATCAGTACCGATATAGGTGGAACAGATCCTGATGACAATCAGTCATTTGCACATTTTCTGATGTACAGTGACTGCTTTGACACAGAAGGACTGATTTCTTCCCCCTCATACGGCAGCGGGAACAAGGAGGAAATGTTGAGAATGGTAGACCTGTACGAAAAGGATCTATCCAAACTGCATCAGCAAAAGCCAGGGCTAGTCGCACCAGATTCCTTGCGTGCCATCATCAAACAAGGTCGCTGGGGAAGGTCTCCCTACTGCGGTTATTCCACTCCCACCGAAGGCTCCGAATGGATTGTGACTTGTGCGCGGCGCACCAGCGACCGCCCTCTTTGGATACTTGTATGGGGAGGACTGGACGATGTGGCGCAAGCGTTGCACGACGCCCCGGACATCGCCGACCGCATCCGCGTCTATTGGATTGGAGGCCCCAACAAGAAATGGAGCGTTTATAGCTACGAATACATCGTTACACACTTTCCCAACCTATGGTTCATCGAGAACAACTCGTCGTATCGCGGCTTCATTGGCGACACGAAAGTGAAAGACATCTTTAATGCCGGATATTATGACGCTTTTATCCGCGATGCCGGATATTTAGGCAAAGACTATGCGAAATACTACAAAGGCCAGTCAAAATTGGGAGATACACCGTCATTGTTATATATAATGGACGGCGACCCGAACGACCCATATAAAGAATCGTGGGGCGGCAGTTTCCGTAAAGTCACGCATACTCCCCGCACCGTGTTCGACCGCCCCACCACGGCAAACGACACTATCGAAGTGTGCTCCATCGTGGAGTTCCGCGTCAAAGGCCCCGTTACAGATGTGCCGGCCGACTCGGCCTGCATCACGCTGGACATCCGTAACCAGAAATGGGAGGGCTATTACCTGGGAAACGGCATCTACTCCGTGCGCCACTCCACTTACTATACCGGCACCTTGGCATACACTATTACATCGACCATCCCCGGCTTCAAGACACAGACTGGCGCCATCACCGTGAAAAACGAATGGGACAACAAGGTATCGCCCACGGACTATCGCGTCGGGAACAACTGGTACACCGACAAGAACGACCCGGAAGAAATGGACAAGGAGCTGTGGGGATACCGTACTATTGCGCGCTGGCGCAATGCAGCAATGGCCGATTGGGGTAAACGCTGGTCATGGCTCAAGGAAAAGTAAATGGATAAAATGAGGTGAGTTCCGATATAATCCTTCCTGAAATAGTCTGCCAAACCATAAAAAATAGTAACTTTGCCTTCGGTAAACAAAGGACATTCTCTTACAGCTTCCCGAAAAAACGCAGAAGCCAGGGGGAAATATATGTTGACCGGCACTTATTAATGATTATATCGGACTCACATCAATTTTGTCACACATGAACAAAGAAGAAAGCCAACTCATATTCGACCATAACGTAGTGGAGTTTGTCACGGTCTCTGCTGAGTTTTGTAAATTCTTGGAACAGGCTGAGGGAATGAAACGCTCTACATTTGTCGATACATCCCTCAAGTTACTGCCGCTACTCTATCTAAAAGCAGCCATGCTGCCTCCATGCGAAATGAAAGGAGATGAAGCACCGGAAAACTACGTAACCGAAGAAACTTACGAAATATTGCGCATGAATCTGGCTGCTATCCTGGCTGAACGGGACGATTATCTGGATGTATTTGTCAGTGACATGAAATACAGTGACCAGCCCATCACCAAATTCATATCCGAAGATTTGGCAGACATCTATCAGGATATTAAAGACTTTATCTTTGTATTCCAACTAGGATTAAACCGGACGATGCACGACGCATTGGCTATCTGCCAAGAAAATTTCCGTCTGTACTGGGGACAAAAGCTGGTAAATACCCTCCGTGCTTTGCACGAAGTCAGATATAACTCGGAAGAGGAAGAAGAGGCCAATGACGACGAAGAAACGCACGTACATCATCACCACAATGAAAATTATAATTGCGGTCATGACCATTGTGATTGTGAGGACGACCACTGCGATTGCGATAAAGAAGAATGCCACTGCGGACATCACCACCACTAAACCGACGTCCGTATGCTTATCAGACGAACCATTCCTAAAGAAGAGGTAAAAGACATGCCGAAAGCTGCCTTTCCCGGAGAAATACACATTGCACAAACTCCACAGGAAGTGGAACGGGCTGTGGAATATCTCAAAACCTGTTCTGTATTAGGCATAGACAGCGAAACACGCCCTTCGTTCACCAAAGGAAAGGTATATAAAGTGGCGTTGTTGCAAGTAGCTTCAGCAGAGCATTGTTTTCTTTTCCGTCTCAATCTGACGGGATTGACGCTTCCGCTTATCATGTTGCTGGAAAATCCACGAATCACAAAGGTAGGACTTTCCCTGCATGACGACTTCATGATGTTGCACAAACGAGCACCGTTTGAACCGCGCGGCTATATAGAATTGCAAGAATATGTGCGTCCATTCGGCATACAAGACAAAAGCCTGCAAAAGATATATGCCATTCTTTTCGGTCAAAAGATATCGAAAAATCAACAATTGTCCAATTGGGAAGCTCCCGTACTGACTGAAGCCCAGCAAATATATGCCGCTACCGATGCGTGGGCATGCCTCAATATCTACAGCCGGCTTAATGAACTGAAAGAAACAGGAGACTTCGAAATAGAAGCATTAAATCTGAAGGAAGCAATCTGTTGATAAACAAAGAATATCAGTCCCTATAACTTCGTCCACTTAAAACGTTGAAACATGAATACACTTATTTGGAAACTTCTTCGTCAGCATATTAATATCGGCCAATTAGGAGGTTTCTTTCTTGCCAACCTGTTTGGCATGATGATTGTATTGCTCGGCATCCAATTCTATCGGGATGTGCTGCCGGCCTTTAGCGATGAAGACAGCTTCATGAAAAACAACTATGTAATTGCCACCAAAAAAATCAGTACTCTGAGCGGTTTGGTAGGGCGCAACAATGCTTTCTCTAAACAAGAGATAGAAGAAATGAAGCAACAGCCATTTACCAATAGTGTAGGCGCATTCACCCCTTCCATGTTCAAAGTTTCTGCAAGCATAGGGATGCAACAGTTGGGAGTCCATCTCCCCACTGAGATGTTCTTCGAATCTGTTCCCGATAAATTTATTGATGTCAAATTGGGAAAGTGGGGATTCGATGCACGACAGGATGAAACTATCCCTATCATCATTCCTCGCAGCTATTTGAATCTTTATAACTTCGGTTTTGCCCAAAGTCGCAACCTACCTAAACTATCTGACGGATTATTAGGACTGATACAACTGAACATTACGCTCAGTGGCAACGGACAAACCAAACGTTATAAAGGAGCCGTCGTAGGATTCTCCAATCGACTTAACACCATATTAGTGCCAGAAGCTTTCATGGAATGGGCCAATCGTACATTAGCACCTAACAAAGAAGTACAACCGGCACGACTTATCGTAGAAGTAAAAAATCCTACAGACCCATCAATTGGAGATTACTTCAAACAAAAAGGCTATGAAACAGAAGGAGAAAATCTGGATGCCGGTAAAGCCACTTACTTTTTACGCGTTATCACCGGCATAGTATTAGCTGTAGGACTCATTATCAGTATATTGTCTTTCTACATTCTCATGTTGAGCATCTTCCTATTGCTACAGAAGAATACGGTTAAATTAGAAAACTTATTATTGCTGGGATTCAGCCCGGCTCAAGTGGCTCTCCCCTATCAAGTATTGGCAACCTCTTTAAATCTGGCAGTTACGATACTTGCCATTGGTGGTGTAGCATGGATACGTACCATGTACGAAAGCGTCCTCCATGAACTTTTCCCGCAATGGTCAGAAAGTTTCATGACTCCTTGCCTCCTGACTGGCATTATATTGTTTGTACTTGTCTCCATACTAAACATCGTAATCATACGGAGAAAAATCTTTAGCATCCGCATGCGTCGGAAATAGACAACACTGCTTTATAGCAAATGTTCATCCCCATATTCCGTAGGAGACATGCCATACTTTTCGCGGAAAGAACTGGAGAAGTGAGACAAAT
>CALUJK010000085.1 GCA_944320945.1 uncultured Bacteroides sp.
CACTACACTATCAAGAGAGAATAACTACTTAATGCGCTGATACCCATACACAGCCAGTTCGCCTAGTTCTTCTTCAATACGCAACAACTGGTTATACTTAGCCATACGGTCAGAGCGACTCAACGACCCGGTCTTAATCTGACCGCTGTTCGTAGCCACGGCAATGTCTGCAATAGTGGCATCCTCCGTCTCGCCCGAACGGTGCGAAGTCACCGTCGTATAACCGTGGCGATGCGCCATTTCAATGGCATCCAATGTCTCACTGAGCGAGCCGATTTGGTTCACTTTAATCAGGATAGAGTTGGCACATCCCTCAGCAATGCCCCGACGCAGGAACTCAACATTCGTCACAAAGAGGTCATCACCCACCAGCTGGCAGCGGTTGCCGATGCGTTCAGTCAGTTTCTTCCAACCTTCCCAGTCGTTCTCACTCATACCATCTTCGATAGAGTCAATCGGATATTTGTTTATCAGTTCTTCCAGATAAGCGATTTGTTCGTCAGCCGTGCGCTTCTTCCCTTTTTCACCCTCAAAGATGGTATAGTCATAAACACCCTCTTTATAGAACTCACTGGAAGCGCAGTCCATACCGATTTTCACATCGCGCCCCGGTTCATACCCGGCTGCGCGAATAGCCGCCATGATACTGTCCAGGGCATCTTCCGTTCCATTCAGTGCCGGAGCAAAACCGCCCTCATCACCCACAGCAGTACTCAGTCCGCGGTCGTGCAGCACTTTCTTCAAGGCATGGAACACCTCGGCACCCATGCGCAGCCCCTCGCGGAACGAAGGCGCTCCCACCGGACGAATCATAAACTCCTGAAAAGCAATCGGAGCATCGCTGTGCGAACCGCCGTTGATGATGTTCATCATCGGTACCGGCATCACATACGTATTGACTCCACCAATATATCGATACAGAGGCATATCCAGATAGTTGGCAGCCGCCTTTGCCACAGCCAGCGACACGCCTAAAATGGCATTGGCACCCAGCTTGGACTTCGTAGGCGTTCCGTCCAACTGCAACATGCAGTGGTCTATGGCGCGCTGTTCCAATGCCGACCGGCCGATGAGTGCCGGAGCAATGATGTTATTCACATTCTCCACAGCCTTCAGCGTACCCTTGCCGCCATAACGCTGCTTATCGCCATCGCGCAACTCCAACGCCTCGTGTTCACCAGTCGATGCTCCCGACGGAACAGCAGCACGACCCATTACACCACATTCCAATGTCACGTCCACCTCTACAGTGGGATTGCCGCGCGAATCCAAAATTTCACGGGCTACAATTTTTTCAATTTTCATACACACTTTTCATTTAACAGAACTCCTCTCCCGCACGAAGGAGTTATTATCATTTTTATCGGAAATTTCCTTTGCGGGATTTTTTCAACGGAAACCATATTTGTCTAAAGAAGGGGAATAGGCTTCACTTCCACACATTCCCCCCCTCTGTTAATAACAATTCCAACGGTACAAAGTTCGTGCAAACAGCCACAAAAATCAATACCTACTTATAGGGATTATAAACCGTATTACAAGACTTTTTTCTTCTCAATCCGCAGAAGCAGTTTGTTCTGCCGTGCTATAAAATAGAAATAGCAATGAATGTGGAAGGTTTGCCGCCAGTTGGGTGCGATGGCATGAATACCGGGAGGAAAACAGGCGGTTGAGAACGGTTGCAGACAAGTACTAAGTGACGGGAACGGTGATATGCATGGCTTACAAGATATTTTAATTACCACCCCGCCAAATGTATCTTGTGCGTAGGAGCCGGGAATGCCTTGTCGATGTCGCGCAGGTCTCCTTCCGTCAGGGATAGGTCAAGGCTTCTGGCATTCTCCTCCACATGGGCGATGCTGCTTGCTTTGGGGATAGCGATGACATTCCGAGTGCGCATCACCCATGCCAACATGATTTGCGTGGGAGTGGCATCGTGCCTACGGGCTATTTCTATCAAGGTCTTGTGGTTACGCAACCGTCCTTCGCCTAACGGCGTGTAGGCCATGACGGGAATACCGTGCTGTTCGCTCCACGGGATAAGGTCGTATTCAATGCCCCTGTCTTTCAGGTTGTAGAGCACTTGATTAGCGGCACATTCCTTGCCGTACTGCAGGGAAAGGATATGCTCCATATCATCCACATCCAGGTTGCTCATGCCCCATTGTCGGATTTTCCCTTCCTGCTGCAATTCCACCAGAGCACGGACGGTTTCGGAGAACGGGTAACGGCCTATCCAGTGCAGCAGGTAAAGGTCGATGTAATCCGTGCCGAGCCGCCAGAGACTCCGTTCGCAAGCACGTTTCGTTCCCTCGTAGCTGGCATTGCCGGGCAATACTTTGCTGACGATGAATGCTTGTTCCCGGCAACCGCGCACGGCTTCCCCTACAAGGTCTTCCGTGCCGTACATTTCGGCGGTGTCTATCAGTGTCAAACCTAAGTCGATGCCCCGGCGCAGGGTCTGTATTTCTTCGTTGCGCCTGCGCCCCATTTGGTAGGTGCTTTGTCCGAGCGGGCAGACTTGCTGCCTGTTTCGGAATGTCATCAATCGTTGTTCCATCTTCCTGTTCCTTTCATATAATGGTCGAAAGGCGTGCCGATAACCAAATGCAAACCGAACGCTCCCCATCCCGGCGTATAACAAGCGGTAAGTGATTTACCCACACGCATTTCATTGTTATTGCCGACTATCAGGATGTTGAAAGCGATGTTTTTCAGCAACGCCAACTCTTCTTCTTCCGAACCGAAATGCAAGTCCACCCGGTTACCGTCACCGTCTATCTGGATGTTGGCATTGTCCACTATATCCTGCCATGCCGGAGCGCTCCCATCAAGGCACTCTACATTCTCTCCGGGGAAATGCAATGTCAATCTGTTGTTTGTTCCTGAAATGTTCTTCATCTTATATGTCTATTTTATGTTCAATAATTTATGTTTAATACCAATCATGTATCTCGTTCTGTGTCATCACGGGCTTGATGCTCACTTTCGGCAGAAACTCCGTCATCTCCTTTATATAATAATTAGACACGCCGAGCGAGCGTATCTTGCCTTCCGCTACGGCACGCTCCATCGCTTTATAGGCTTCCACGTCGTTGTCGTAGAATGTAGCGGTGTCGAACTTGCAGTAGCCCAGCTTGATGGCGGAAAGTATGTCGTTGATGCACTCGTCCCCGTGCAAGCTGTATGTTCCCAAGCCGAGTACGGGCATGGTGTAGCCGCTGCTAAGGGTGATGACGGGTGGATAGCCGTTTTCGCCTTGAGTCAGGCCGAACAGACCTTTGTCGCTTTCCACCGTGTCGTTTTCGCTCTCGCCGTTGTCGTTGGCTGTTTCATTTTCCGCAGTCTGCTGATGCGTTCCGTCCGTGCCACAGGCATTCGCTGACAAGGCCATGCAGCACAGCATCGTGAAGAATAACAGTTTTCGTTTCATCATATCCTATCGTTAGATTTTTTATCACGATACAAAGATACGCTGAAAAAGCTGCCGCATAATTGTTGTGAAGCTCAAACATTATTGGTGAAAAGGTCAATTAGCCTTTCCTAACTTCTCATTTTATGGTTACCTACTTCTTCTGTTCAGACAAAGCTATGCCAATGTCCAGATGTGGCAGCACGCACAAGGAGAATTTCAACTAAAAAATGAGCCTCACAGCAAACAGATTATCGCAGCAAATAGTTAGCTTTGCGTATTAAAACAATATAAAGATGAAAACAGACTGTTTGAAAGGAATCAACACGTTGCGCTACTCGGACATCTTCCTTGCCATGTACTCAGACAACGGCAGCAGTTGCCTGCACCGCAACCATTCGCATGTGCTGGTCTATATGTATTCCGGCGAGCTGGAGATAAAGGAACGGGAAAAGGTCACCAAGCTGCACAAAGGGGACTGCGCCTTCATCCGCAAGGATT
>CALUJK010000086.1 GCA_944320945.1 uncultured Bacteroides sp.
GCTGTGGACGAAGCGCATTGTATTTCAGAATGGGGACACGATTTTAGGCCGGAATACCGGCGCATCCGTCCTATTATCAATGAAATAGGAAAGGCTCCCTTGATAGCGTTGACTGCAACGGCTACTCCGAAAGTCCAACATGATATTCAGAAAAATCTAGGCATGGTGGATGCGAAAATATTTAAGTCATCATTTAATCGCCCGAATCTTTATTATGAGGTACGTCCAAAGACGGCTAATATTGATAAGGATATTATCAAGTTCATAAAGAATAATCCAGAGAAATCGGGAATTATTTATTGCTTGAGTCGGAAGAAGGTAGAGGAATTGGCTGAAATTTTGCAGGCAAATGGCATTAATGCCCGTCCCTATCATGCCGGAATGGATTCAGCTACTCGTACGCAAAATCAGGATGACTTTTTGATGGAGAAAATTGATGTCATCGTGGCAACAATTGCTTTCGGAATGGGTATTGATAAGCCGGATGTCCGTTTCGTGATTCATTATGATATACCCAAAAGCTTGGAAGGGTACTATCAGGAAACGGGACGTGCTGGCCGTGATGGTGGTGAAGGGCAATGTATCACATTCTATACGAACAAAGATTTGCAGAAACTCGAAAAGTTTATGCAGGGTAAACCTGTGGCTGAACAGGAAATAGGTAAACAACTTTTGCAGGAAACAGCAGCTTATGCCGAATCGTCCGTGTGCCGAAGAAAAACTTTGTTGCATTATTTTGGCGAGGAATATACAGAAGAGAATTGTGGAAATTGTGACAACTGTTTAAATCCCAAAAAACAAGTGGAAGCACAGGAACTATTATGTACCGTCATTGAAGCAATTTTGGCGGTGAAAGAGAATTTTAAATCAGATTACATTATTGATATTTTACAAGGGCGGGAAACCTCAGAAGTGCAGGCTCATCGCCATGAAGACCTTGAAGTGTTCGGCTCCGGAATGGGAGAAGACGATAAGACATGGAATGCGGTTATCCGCCAGGCCCTTATCGCCGGATATCTGAACAAAGATGTCGAGCATTATGGCTTATTGAAAGTAACGGATGAAGGAAAGAAGTTCCTGAAACATCCAAAATCTTTTAAGATAGTAGAAGATACGGATTTTGATGAGTTGGAGGAAGATGCTCCTACACGTGGAAATGGTGCTTGTGCTGTAGATCCTGCACTGTTCTCTATGTTGAAAGACTTGCGAAAGAAACTTTCCAAGAAATTGGAAGTGCCACCTTACGTAATATTTCAAGACCCATCATTAGAGGCGATGGCTACAATTTATCCGGTGACATTGGAGGAATTGCAGAATATTCCCGGCGTTGGTGCCGGCAAAGCCAAACGCTATGGGGAGGAATTTTGCAAACTGATAAAACGTCATTGCGAAGAGAATGAAATAGAACGTCCGGAAGATTTGCGCGTTCGTACAGTTGCGAATAAGTCTAAGTTGAAAGTCTCTATTATTCAGGCAATAGACCGAAAAGTTGCGTTGGATGATATCGCGATGTCAAAAGGCATTGAATTCGATGAACTTTTGGATGAAATAGAGGCAATTGTCTATTCGGGGACAAAACTGAATATAGATTACTTTTTAGAAGATATCATGGATGAAGACCATATGCTTGATATCTATGATTATTTTAGGGAGTCGACTACAGATAAGATAGAGGACGCATTGGAAGAATTGGGAGATGACTTTACGGAAGAAGAAGTACGTTTGGTACGCATTAAGTTTATCTCGGAGATGGCAAACTAAATAGGAATTTTTAATTTGCATAAAAAAGAGATTGAGGACTGTTCACTTCTGAAATAAAAGCCGTATATTTGCACGCAATAAATTTTAAACGCATCTCTTATGTCATTTATTGCTGATAAAATTGTAATGGATGGGTTAACGTATGATGACGTACTGTTAATTCCGGCTTATTCAGAAGTTCTTCCTAAAGCGGTCGAGTTGACGACCAAGTTCTCGCGTAACATTGAATTGAAAATTCCTTTTGTAACAGCTGCTATGGACACTGTGACAGAGGCCAAAATGGCCATTGCCATAGCGCGCGAGGGAGGTATCGGTGTTATTCATAAAAACATGTCTATTGAGGAACAAGCACGTCAGGTGGCTATTGTGAAACGTGCGGAAAATGGCATGATTTATGATCCGGTTACCATTAAACGTGGTTCTACGGTTGCGGCTGCTTTGGAACTAATGGCAGAATATAAGATTGGAGGTATTCCTGTTGTAGATGATGAAGGCCATTTAGTAGGAATCGTAACTAACCGCGATTTGCGTTTCGAGAAAGATCATGGGAAACGTATTGATGAGGTGATGACAAAAGAGAATATTGTTACGACCAATCAAACAACAGACTTGGAAGCTGCTGCTCAAATTCTTCAAGAACATAAAATTGAAAAGTTGCCGGTAGTTGATAAGGACAACAAATTAGTGGGTCTGATCACCTATAAAGATATTACAAAAGCCAAAGATAAACCGATGGCTTGTAAAGATGAAAAGGGACGTTTGCGTGTAGCAGCTGGCGTCGGAGTGACAGCTGATACGTTGGAACGTATGAAAGCATTGGTTGAGGCCGGTGCAGATGCTATTGTGATTGATACAGCACATGGTCATTCTAAATATGTGATTGACAAATTGAAAGAGGCTAAGCAATGCTTCCCTAATATAGATATAGTAGTAGGTAATGTTGCTACAGGTGAGGCTGCAAAAGTTCTCGTTGAGGCTGGTGCAGATGCCGTGAAAGTAGGTATTGGCCCGGGTTCTATTTGTACTACTCGTGTGGTTGCAGGAGTAGGTGTACCTCAGTTGTCTGCTGTATATGATGTGGCAAAAGCCTTGGAAGGTACGGGAGTGCCTTTGATTGCTGATGGTGGTTTGCGTTATTCTGGAGATGTGGTGAAAGCCTTAGCCGCAGGTGGTTATAGTGTAATGATTGGCTCGTTGGTGGCAGGTACAGAAGAGTCTCCGGGAGATACGATTATATTTAACGGCCGTAAGTTTAAATCATATCGCGGCATGGGTTCTTTGGAAGCTATGGAAAATGGTTCAAAAGACCGTTATTTCCAAAGCGGAACAAGTGATGTGAAGAAATTAGTACCTGAAGGCATTGCTGCCCGTGTTCCATATAAAGGTACATTGTATGAGGTCATCTATCAGTTGGTAGGTGGTTTGCGCGCAGGTATGGGATATTGTGGCGCTGCGAATATAGAGCAGCTGCATAATGCTAAGTTTACACGTATAACTAATGCAGGCGTGTTAGAGAGTCATCCTCATGATGTGGCAATCACGAGTGAAGCCCCCAACTACAGTCGGCCGGAATAAAAATACTTTAATAGAATATGCCCGAAGAGCGTGCTGGCGCTTTTCGGGCTTTTTGTAATAATGCATGAAGTATAAAGTAATACTGTTTTTTGTATTCTTTCTGTGGCTGAATGAAGTGAAGGCTGTATGCTTTTCTGATTCAGTAGCGATGCGCGTTAACGGGATGTCATTATCGTGTGAAGAGGTTGAATTCCGTTATCAGAAATCGCTTATTAATGGAGTGAAGTCACTTTCACAATATTTGGATGACCTGATAAATTTGAAGCTGCAAGTTGAGGTCGCAAAAAATAGAGGACTTGATACTGTTCGTTCATTCCGGGATGAGATGCATAAATTTCGCCTTTCGCAGTCTGCTTTCTATCTGTTGGGTGAGGGAGAAACTTCATCTTCTACACATGAGACAGATAAGAATAGGGAAGGGACTATATGTGTCCGTCATATATTTAAGTATTTACCTCAAAATGCGTTACAATCTGTGCTGCAAGAAACGAAAGCACAAATGGATTCTTTGTATCTAATCTTTAGTCAGACTCCGACTGATTCTCTTTTTGATATTTGTGTGCAGCGTTATTCGGATGAAAAAGATTTGTTTTGGGTAAATTATCTGGAGATGCCGAGTGAGTTTGAAGATGTGGTATGGAACATGCAAGTGGGAGAAATTTCACATCCTTTTTTTACGCCACAAGGACTTCACATCGTACAAGTAAAAGAACGGAAACAAGCCTCTTTGCCAGAAATTGCAAAGAAAACAAATACCTATCAGCATAAATTGCAACAACGGAAAAAGGTAGAAAACCTTGTAAACAAGTTAAAACAAGAATACCATTTTGACATAAATCTTTCGGGAATAAATGAGTTGAAAGCACGTGGCGTGACTTCTAAAGTGTTGTTTACCCTTGAAAAGGAACCATATTCAGGACTTGATTTCTCTCGCTTTGCAAGTGCTTTTTCCGCATCCTTACCAGAACAAATAGACGCTTTTATTATAAAGTCAGTATTAGATTATGCCGATACACATCTGGAACAAAGATATCCGGAGATGCGCTGGTCGATGGAAGATCATCGAGATAGTGTCCTTTGCCGTATGATACAGGCAGATTTGTTTAGTGATGCAGCCTTGTGTTCTGATTCCATCGGTTTGGAGAATTTCTATAAAGAACGTCGTTCGGATTATTATTGGGATAAGCCTCGTTATAAAGGCGCTGTCTTGCAGTGCGTTTCTAAACGAATCGCCCGTAGAACCCGTCGCTTTTTGAAGAGTATACCGATGGAAGAATGGGGAGAGGCTGTAAACCTTGTTGTTAATACGGGAAAAGAAAACCGTGTGAAAATAACGACAGGATTTTTTGCTTTGGGAGATAACCCGTATGTTGATAAGTTTATTTTTAAGGAGAAAAAAGTAGAAGCAGAAAAGGATGAGCTGTTTCCGGTGGCCGTTGTTTTAGGTGAAGAATTGAAAGGTCCTGAAACGATTAAAGAGGTTGGTAATATCCTGATTGAAGATTATCGGACATATTTAAAACGCCAGTGGCTTGATAAACTACGCGCTTCGGCTAAGGTTGAAATAAACCAAGAGGTTATAAAAACCGTTAATAAGCACTGAGGCAACCGATTAATGCACTATCTTCGTATCCTAAATTATGTACGGACTCATGCGGGCAATTTGTATAGGATTATTCCTTTTGTTGGCTTTTGTGGCCTGTAAGGAGGAATATGACCATCGGGGAAAGACTCCTTTAGTAGGACTGAAGGGGAATTTTCTGTATGTGGAAGATTTGCAGTTTGTACTTCCGGCAGGTCTGTCGCAGAAAGACAGTGTTATGTTTGCCGAACGTTACATTCAGGAATGGATAGAAAATGTCTTGCTTTATGAAAAGGCCGAGCGTAATATACAGAAAGATGGAACTATAGAAGCATTGGTGGAGAACTATCGGAAATCATTGATAGTACACGCTTATCAGCAGGCGTTGGTGGAGCAGAGTTTATCAGAAGAAGTGACGGAACAGGAATTGAGAGACTATTATGACAGGAATCAAGCCCTGTTTAAGGTAGATAGCCCTTTAATAAAGGGATTGTTCATAAAAGTTCCTTTGAAAGCTCCCGATGTGAATAATGTCCGCCGTTGGTATCGGAATGAGTCGAATGAGGCTATAGAAAATTTAGAAAAATACAGTTTGCGCAATGCTGTAAAGTATGAATATTTCTACGATAAGTGGATTCCTGTATCTGAAATCCTGAACCTAATGCCGCTTCATGTTCCTGACATTGATAAGTATTTAGAAAAAAATCAGCATATTGAATTGAAAGATTCAGCTTTCTATTATTTCCTGAATGTAAGCGAGTATCGTTTGTCCGGTGCACAAGAACCTTTTGAATATGCTGAAAAACAAATTAAAAATATGCTGCTGAATATAAAACGAATTAATTTTATGAAACAAATGAAGACAGATTTATATCAGCAGGCGATAAAGAATGATGAAGTTAAATTTTATTAGTATAAGATGCTTGAAATGAAAAAGTTCATGGACTGTAAATGGATAATGACATTATTTGTATTAGTGTTGTATCCCATGTTTGATGTTTACGGACAAGATAATGTAGTAGATGAAGTCGTTTGGGTAGTTGGTGATGAGGCTATTTTGAAATCAGAGGTAGAAGAAGCCCGTTTG